>DATEDT010000091.1:0-18978 GCA_035281505.1 Aeromicrobium sp.
GGGCGTGGACCTCAGCGCATCCCGGAGACGTACGACGCGACCGCCCGGCCGTTGCGCACCCGTGACTCCCACGTCGCCCCGACTGCGATGGCTGCCGCTCCGAGCGCAGCGATGAGCACCCAGCGTGGCAGCGCCATCGCCCACGGACCGATGTTCGCGATCACCAACAGCAGCGTCACCGTCGTGCCGCCGACGAACGGCGCCCGCCACCGCCGCATCAGCCCGATCGTGAGGAAGGCGACGGAGACCAGCCCGAGCAGCAGTGCCCGAACCGACGTCGGTTCGCCCAGTGCCTGCGGCAGGCTCGGCAGCAGCGCCAGCGTCACACCGGGGCCCAGCGTCCTGAAGGTCCCGGCCCCCTCCCTGCGCATGGCCCAGAGACCGACACCCAGCAGCGCCACGGCGAACGGCGCGGTGTAGGCCTCGATGACGTCGACCCGGCTCTCCGCGAGCCGGACGACGTACGCGATGCCGAGCAGCGCGGGCCCGGCCCAGCGACACCAGCGCCGCCGCCTGTTCAGCAGTCCTGCGGCGGTGACGCCCGCGCCGGCAATCGTCCACGGAACGGCGTCAAGGCCGGGGGTGGTCCCGAGGATGAGACCCAGCGCGATGGCGGCGCCGGCCCCCAAGTCGGCTGCACCGACCGCGCGGCCGCCGCGATCTCGGATGGCTGACGCGATGAGCACGGTGACCGCGCCGACGATGATCGCCAGCGCGACCATCTGGGTCGAACGACCGGCGTGGGCCAGCGCGATCCCCGGCACCAGGCTGGCCCACCATGCCGCAAAGCCACGTTCGGCCCACCGGATCCCGGCGTCGGACTCCCGGAACCCGCTCAGGGCCAGCGCCGCAGCAGCGAGTGGCCACACCACCAGCGACGCGGACCACGAGGACAGAGTCACGACCGGCGCAATGGCCACGGCTCCCGAGCCGAGGTGACGCCAGAACGGCGGCGCTGCACGATTCACGAGCGTCAGCAGCGCACCGATGACCACCAGCGAGGTTCCGAGGGAGACAGCGGGCGGGACCGGGATGGCCACAGCAGTCGCTGCGCCGAGCGCGATCACCGTGGCGGCGGCACCAGCCAGGTGCGGGCCGGCCGCACCGCGTTGAATCGCTTCGGGCCAGCGGCGGGCCAGCAACAGCGCACCGGCCACGCCGCCCGCGATGACCAATGGCACCCATGCCGGCCCAACCGGCACGGCCGGGCCGAGCCTGATGTGGTGCGCCAGCGCCGTCGTCCTCTCACCGACGGCTCCGGCGGCGGCGACCTCGACCAGGCGTCCCAGCCACCATCCGCCACCCACGGCAATCAACGACGCCGCGATCGCAGAGGCCCAGCGCAGCCCGCGGCGCCAAGCACTCGTGGCGGCGCCCAGAGCGGCGCAACTCACGGCCACAGCTGCACCGACCACGAAAGCCCCGCGCATGTCCCAGGCGGCGTCGGCCGGCGTCGCAACCAATATCCCCGCCGCGAGCGCGGACACGGCAGCTGCAGTCGACCGCGTCCGGTCGTGGGTCACAACGCCCACGAGGACGGCGATCACCGCAACAACGGCCAGTGGGATGCCGTGGCGCTCGTTCACTAGCGCAGTCAGCGACGGATGGTCGATCGCCTCGATGAGCGCCGCGATCACGGCGATGACGGACAGGATCGCCGTACCGATCGCGGCCACGACGTACCCAGGCCGCAGCTTCAGGCGGTGATGCAAGACCGTCACCACGCCGGCAGCCAGGCCGGCCGTGAAAGCCCACCAGAACACGTCGTCGTTGATCAGCTCACCGGCCACTCCCCCGGCTCCGATGATCGGCGCTGCCCCCGCCGCGATGGTGGGTGCAACCAAGGTCGCGCCGAGCGGCTGCCGGCCCGCCTTGGCGATGGCGATACCGGCCACCAGCACGACTGCGCCCCAGATGCCGGCGGCGTAGCCGCCCGGTAGTGCATCCAGCCCGAACAGGCCCTGATCGCGTGCCGCGAACCAGTCGAGCGTCAGCAGACCGAGGAACACAGTCCAGAGCGCCTCGGCCGAAGCCCGCAACGCGCGTCTCGTGAGAACGTGCGCCAGTCCCCCGACGACGGTCGTGAACGCCAAGAGCGCCAGCGCACGCCCGACGATCCCCAGTGAGCCCCAGGACACCGTGATGAAGATCAGGCCGGCGACCAGCAGGGAGACGGCACCGAGCACGAGAAGCACCGTCCCAGCGCTCAGGCGTCGTCGTGGCGCAGGCGGAGCCGGCGCCGACACAGCAGCCGGTACCCCGGAGCGCACCTCGCGCGCTCGGGCAACCCACTGGTCGGCAACCAGGAGGGCGCGCCAAGCCTGTTGGATCTCCGTCGACCCGAGGTCCATTCCGCAGTGCGGGCAGGTGGCCGCACCGGCATCGATCACGCCACGGCAGCTCAGGCAGATACGGGGATCGGCAAAACTCATGGGGAAACTGTCTCGCGACACCCGGGTCTATCCCGGCATTGGCCGATCAGCCGACGTGGACGCGTGGCCGCTCCTTGCGCGAGCGCTCCGCTCGGCGCAGCACTTCTCGGGTCACCGGCGCCACCTCACCCATGCCGAACAGCAGGAACTTCGCCAGGTTGCCGAGCGGGTTTCCTTCGGTCCATTCGAAGTAGATGTGCGGTCGTACGCCGGAGACGTCGCGGATGTGCAGCAGGACGGCGGCAATCGCGTTCGGCACCGACGGCGACTCGACCTCCAACACCCGATACTTCTTGTGCTGCGTGGTGCCCCGCACCTCGAGACGCGATTCGAAGTCAGACGGGTCGGTGACGGTGACCTCGAGGAACATCAGGTCATAGGGGTTGGGCAGGTCGTTGTCTGCGACGATCTGGTCGAGCTTGCTGCGATACACCTCTGCCTCGCGGTTGTCCGGCTCGTGCGCGATGATCCGGATCCCGCGCCGCGAGAGGTCCTCGATCCACAACATGGCACGCTCGTCGAGCTCCACAACGGGGCTGCGCAGCTCGAATGCGCGCCGAATGCGCGAGACGAGCGACAGGGCGAGGATCGCGATGATGAACGCGGTGCCGATCTGCACACCGTCCGGACGTTCGACGATGTTGACCCCCGTCGTATATGCCATGACCAGCGCAATGATGGTGAAGGCGATCGTCATGCGTCGCTGGCGTGCCTTGCGTGCGGCGAGCGTCACGGCCACGGACGCCGAGGTGAAGAGCACCAGCACGCCCGTGGCGTACGCCCCGCCCTGCGCATCGACGCTCGCGGCAAAGGCCCACGTGACGAGGCAGGAGATGGCGGTGATCACGGCGACGAGCGGCCGCGTCGCAGCGGCCCATTCCGGGGCCATGCCGTAGCGCGGCAGGTACTGCGGGACGAGATTCAGCAGCCCCGCCATCGCAGAAGCGCCGGCAAACCACAGAATCGCCACGGTCGAAGCGTCATAGACCGTGCCGAACCCGTCGCCAAGGAATTCATGGGCCAGGTACGCGAGGGCGCGACCGTTCGCCTCTCCGCCCTCCCTGAACTCTTCCGCGGGGATGAGCCACGTCGTGACCAGCGAACTGGCGATCAGGTAAGCGCTCATGATGACGGCCGCCCACAGGAGCAGCTTCTTGGTGTTGCGAATGCGCCCAGCCGGCTTGTCGTAGGTGTCCGACTCGTCGCCCTTGACGAGGGTCATCACGGCCACACCGGTTTCGAAGCCCGACATGCCGAGGGCGAGCTTGGGGAACAGGATCAGCGCCAAGGCAATCATCATGATGGGATTGCCGTGCTGAGCCGTCAGGTTGCCCGTCCAGTCCGTCACCACACCGGGGTTGGCGAGAATCTTCACAAAGGACGTGGCGATCACGACCGCATTGAGTCCCATGTAGGCGATGACGATGAACACCGCAACCCCGATCGCCTCGGTGAACCCCCGGAAGAAGACCGCGCCCAGGCCGACGATGAGGGCGAACGTCACCCAGACCTCCTGGCCCTCGAGCCAGTACGGCATCAGCGGGTTCTCGACGATGTGGGCAGTGGCATCGGCTGCCGACAGCGTGATGGTGATGACCCACGAGGTGGCCGCAAAGCCGAGCAGCACGAGGACGAAAACCTTGCCGCGCCAGAAGGGCAGCAGCTGCTGGAGCATCGAGATCGATCCCTGGCCGTGCGGGCTCTCGGCCGCGACCCGCTTGTACACCGGCACCGCACCGAACAGGGTCAACAGAACGAGGACCACAGTCGCAAGAGGCGCGAGTGCACCCGCGGCGAGGGCCGCGATTCCAGGTTGATAGCCAAGGGTGGAGAAGTAGTCGACACCGGTCAGGCACATCACCTTTGACCAGTGATGGCGGTGCTCCGGGTGTTCTTCCTCGGACAGGGGCCCGTGTGGGTGAGTCACGATGTCTGACACAACCACTCGATCTGACCGGAGAGAAGGATCCTCACAACTTCCTAACGGCGAAAGCGTCACACTGGTGCGGTGAACCGCGCGCCCGCTCTCAGTGCCCGGCGTCGCGGGCTGGGGTTCGTGCTCGCCGTGGTCTTGCCCGCCACGCTCACAGCCGTCCTCATTCCACTGCGCGAACCGCTGAACCTTGTCAGCGACGCGATCGTGTTCCTCGGTGTGACGATCGTCGTCGCCCTGGTCGGTGGACTCGCGCCGGCGCTGCTCTATTCGCTGCTCGGCTCAGCCGCACTTCACTACTTCTTCACACCCCCGGTTCACACCTGGGCGATCGACGATCCGAACAACGTCCTCATGCTTCTGGTCTTCGCCGGGGTCGCCGCCGGCGTCTCCTCGGTCGTCGATGCCGCGGCTCGGGGCCGACGGCGACTGGACCAGGAGGCCGCACGCGCCGCCGCACTCGCTGAGACTGACCGACTGCGGACGGCTCTCCTGCAGGCGGTGTCACATGACCTGCGTGCACCGTTGACGGCCGCGAAGACATCGGTCTCGGCAATGCTCGGGACCGAGCTCAGCGCCGCGGATCGGCACAGCCTGCTCGCGGGCGCCGACCGCTCGCTCGACCGGCTGACCAGCCTGGTGTCCAACCTGCTCGACCTGAGTCGCCTCCAGGCGGGCGCGCTGCCCATCCAGCTCCAACCCACCGACATCGAAGAAGTCGTCGCGTCGGCGTTGAAGCACGTGAGCGACGAGCCGGACCGTGTCGCCGTCCAGTTCGACGAGCTGCCGGCCGTCGTCGCTGACCCCGGATTGCTGGAGCGCGTGGTCGCGAATCTGGTGGGCAATGCGCTGCAGCACACCACGGCCGGCACCAAGGTGTGGGCGGTCTTGGACGGCGACGTGGTGCGGCTGCTGATTCGCGACCATGGCCCGGGGGTTGCACCGGAGCAGGAAGACCGCCTCTACGTTCCGTTCCAGCACAGCGGAGACTCCGACCCCGGAGGCGGTCCGGGGCTGGGCTTGGCGTTGTCCAAGGGGCTGACCGAAGCGATGGGTGGGACGCTCCAGGCGCGTTCCACCCCGGGCGGCGGCCTGACGATGATCGTCACGCTGGAGGTGGCCCGGTGACCGAGGCCACGCATGTCCTCGTGGTCGACGACGACCCCGATCTCTTGTCAGCTCTTGCGATCACGCTGCGTGCGCATCACTACGTCGTCCACACCGCCCGCACTGGCACCGAAGGGCTGGAAGTCGCCGCCCAGCACCCACCCGACATCGCGGTGATCGATCTCGGGTTGCCAGACATGGAGGGCACGACCGTGATCGAGCGCCTGCGCGCTTGGACGGACGCGCCGATTCTCGTCCTTTCCGGTCGCGCCGACAGCCTTGACAAGGTCGAGGCGCTCGACGCCGGCGCCGACGACTATGTCACCAAACCGTTCGCTGCCGACGAGTTGCTGGCGCGTCTGCGGGCCGCCGCGCGACGGGCTCCGACGTCGGACGCGTCGCCGGTGGTGGAGGTCGGCGGCGCCACGGTCGATCTCGCGGCGCGCCGAGTCACCAAGGCGGGCCTCGACGTCCATCTGACGCCGACTGAGTGGCAGCTCCTGGAGGTGTTCGTTCGGAACCCGGGCAAGCTCCTCAGCCGCCAGACTCTGCTGCGCTCCGCATGGGGGCCGGGGTATGAGTCTGCTGCCGGCAGCCTCCGGCTCTACATGGCTCAGCTGCGGCGCAAGCTGGAAGACGACCCGGCCCGCCCCAAGCACCTGCTCAACGAACCAGGACTTGGTTACCGCTTCCAGCCGTAGGCCAGGTCAACCCACGTGCAGATGCGGGCGGGCGTCGCGCTGTGGCTCGGCCCGGCGCAGGACTTCGCGCGTTACCGGCGCCACCTCGCCCAGACCGAACAGCATGAACTTGACCAGGTTGCTGATCGGATTGCCCTCGGTCCATTCGAAGTACACGTGCGGCAAAACGCCCGAAACGTCACGGATGTGCAGGAGGACCGCGGCGATCGCGTTGGGAACCGAGGGTGCTTCGACCTGCAAGACCCGGTACTTCTTGTGGAACGTCGCGCCCGACACCTCGATCCGCGACTCGAAATCCGATGGATCGGTCACTACGACCTCCAGGAACACCAGGTCATGCGGATTCGGCAGGTCGTTGTCCTCGACGATCTGCTCGATCTTCCGCCGATACACCTCGGCGTCCTGCGTCTCCGGATCGTGCGCGATGATCCGGATCGATCGTCGGGCGAGGTCCTCGATGTACAGCTGGGCCTTGTCGTCGAGGATCACCTCGGGCGTGCGCAACTCGAAGGCACGCAGCACGCGTGACGCGATGGACAGCCCAATGATCCCGACGATGAACGCGACACCGATCTGGACGCCCTCCGGACGCTCGACCATGTTCACTGCGGTCGTGTAGAGCAGCACGGCAGAGATGGTCGTGAAGGCCACGAATGCGCCCCACTGCCGCTTGTGCTGGGCCGCGAGCGTGGCGGCAATCGAAGCCGAGCTGAACCAGACCAGCACGCCGGTTGCGTAGGCACCGGCTTGCCCGTCGACGCTTGCGCCGAACAGCCAGGTCACCACGGCGGCAATCGCCAGGATCGCCAACACCAACGGACGCGTCGACGCCGCCCATTCCGGAGCCATGCCGAACCGCGGCAAATAGGTCGGAATCAGATTCAGCAGGCCGGCCATGCCCGATGCACCGGCGAACCAGAGGATTGCGACGGTCGCCACGTCGTACGCCGTTCCCCACGCATCACCGAGGTACTGGTGGGCCAAGTACGCGATCGCGCGACCGTTTGCCTCGCCGCCGGCCTTGAACTCCTCGGCCGGAATCAGCCACGTCGTCACCAGCGAGCTGGCGAGCAGGAAGACGCTCATCAAGGCGGCCGCCGTGAGCAACATCTTCTTCGTCTCTCGGATGCGGCCGACCGGTTCGTCGGCGGTGTCGTCCGCATCGCCCTTGACCTGCGGCATCACTGCGACGCCGGTCTCGAAGCTGGACATGCCGAGGGCAAGGTGCGGGAACACGAGAAGGGCCACCGTAAGCATCGCCGTCACATCGGTGTGCTCAGCAGACAGCCGATTGGTCCAACCGGAGACCACCTCGGGATCACCGATCACCTGCGCCAACGACACACCGATCACCACGGCATTGAGCGCCAGATACGCGACCACCAGCACGACAGCCACGCCGATCGCCTCGGTGAAGCCGCGCAGGACGACGCCGCCGAGCAGTGCCAGCAAAGCCAGCGTGACCCAGACGTTCTTGCCGTCCAGCGCATCGGGCACCAGCGGGTTGTCGATGATGTGGGCGGCGGCGTCGGCGGTCGACACCGTCATGGAGAAGACCCACGTGGTCGCGGCGAAGCCGAGCAGCGTCAACATGAAGAACTTGCCACGCCAGAACGGCAGCAGCCGCTGGAGCATCGACATGGCCCCGTGACCGTGGGGGCTCTCCATGGCCACCCGTCGAAAGACCGGCAAGGCACCGAACAGGGTCAACACCAACAAGGCGACGGTCGCGATGGGCGCCAGCGAGCCGGCTGCCAACGCAGCGATGCCCGGCTGGTACCCGAGGACGGAGAAGTAACCGACGCCCATCAGGCACATCACCTTGAGCCAATGGTGATGGCCCACCGGGTTCTCAGCGAACAGCGAATGCTGGTCGACCTGAGCCGGCTCCCGGAATAACCATCGCTTGAAAGCTCCGGGTCGATCGCCGTCGGTCACGAGAGGACATGCAACCACCTTCGAAGGCACGCCGCCACCAGCACCGCGATCGAAACACTTCGGGAGTAGTGTCGCCGTCGTGCACATTGTGATCATGGGGTGTGGCCGGGTGGGCGCCACCCTCACCCGGAGCCTTGAAGAGCGCGGACACAGCACCGCGGTCATCGACGTCAACGCCGAGGCATTCCGCCGGCTGGGTCCGGACTTCAACGGCATCACCGTGACCGGCATGGGGTTCGACCGAGGCGTCCTTGAAGAGGCCGGCATCCAGCACGCCGACGCCTTCGCCGCCGTCTCCAGTGGTGACAACTCCAACATCATCTCCGCGCGCGTCGCGCGCGAGCTCTATGGCGTCAAGAACGTCGTGGCGCGCATCTACGACCCGGGCCGAGCCGAGGTCTACGAGCGGCTGGGCGTCCCCACGGTCGCGACCGTTCCCTGGGCTGCGGACCAGGTCCTGCGTCGCCTCCTGCCGGCCGGCTCTGAGCCGTCGTGGCGCGACGCCTCAGGTGAGGTCCGGCTCGACCAGCTCTACGCGCCGGCCGACTGGATCGGGCACGAGATCTCGCTGCTGGAGCAGCAGGCGGGCGCGCGCGTCGCATTCGTCACGCGACTCGGTTCCGGCATGATCCCGACCTCCGACACCGTCATCCAAGAGGGTGATTACCTCAGCCTCTTCATGCGTGAGGACCATGCTGCGGAAACCCATTCCGTTCTCGACCGCGGACCTGAGGAGGCCTGATGCGCGTCGCCATCGCCGGTGCCGGTGCCGTGGGGCGCAGCGTCGCGCTCGAACTCATCGAGAACGGCCACTCGGTCCTGCTGATCGACAAGGAGTCCCGGTCGATCCGACCTGACCTGGTGCCGGACGCACAGTGGCTGTTGGCCGACGCATGTGAGCTGTCGGCACTCACCGAAGCGCAACTCGAAACCTGCGACGTCGTCATTGCGGCGACTGGTGACGACAAGGCGAACCTGGTCACCGCCCTGCTCGCCAAGACCGAGTTCTCGGTGCCCCGCACTGTCGGCCGGGTGAATCACCCGAGCAACGAGTGGCTGTTCAGTGAGTCCTGGGGTATCGACGTCTCGGTGTCGACGCCGCGCCTGATGGCCGCACTCGTCGAGGAAGCGGTCACCGTGGGTGACTTGGTGCGGCTGTTCACGTTCCGCAAGAGCAACTCGAACCTGGTCGAACTGACGATCCCCGAGGACTCCCCGCTGATCGGTCGCAGCCTCACGGATGTGACGTGGCCGGACGACGTCGTGCCGGTCGCCATCTTGCGCGGCAACACGATTCGCACGCCAGATCGCGCCAGCGCACTCGAAGCCGGCGACGAGCTCCTGTTCGTGAGTGCCGAATCGGCCGAGGACGCGCTCAGCGAGCTGCTGTCCGCCAAGGGCTAGGCGGGTGCGACCGGAGTCTTGTTCCGGCTGAGTAGCCAGGCCATGGCCGCAAGTGCGGCTATCTGCAAGGGCCAACCCAAGACGATCTTCGACACACCGAGGAGGCCGACCTCGGAGTTCAGCCACAACGGCAACTGGACGGCAACGCGAACGAGGCAAGGCAGCACCAGCAACCAAGTCAGTCGCGAACAGAGCTTCACCAACGCCTTGTCTTGGTGCCATCCGGTCGGATCACCAGTCACGCCGCCGACCATGAAACCCACGATGGGCCAGCCGACCAGAATCGTCAGGATGAGAACCACTGCGTAGCCGCCGTTGTAAATCAGGCCGGGGGTGAAGAAGGCGCGTCCGATTTCGTCCGCGGTCGCACCTTCCTTGCCGGCGGCACGGACCACGAAGAGCGCCGCGATCCCGATCCCGAACAACGCATTGAGGACGAACTGAACCGAACTGCGCTGGATGACCCGCACGATCAGGAGGCCGACGGTGACGGCGAGGCTGATCGTCAGTGCCAGCCGCAGCTCGTGCGTGGTGACCCAGAGCAGCGTGAACGCGACGGTCGGGACGGCACTTTCGACGATGCCACGCCGCCCACCAAGCGCTTCGGCGAGCTTCGACCGGACGAGTTGCTCTACGGTCTCCGCTGATGCAGCCAGTTGATCAGGCATCGAGTTCGTAACGCGGGTTGTAGAGCACTCGCTCCTGGCCGCGACGACCCACCCGACCATGCACGGTCAACGTGCGACCGGCTTCGATGCCCTCGATGGTCTCGCGACCCAGCCAGATCAGCGTCAGCGGCTCGGAGCCGTCATAGAGCTCGGCCTCGAGTGCGGTGACGCCGTCGATGGGCCTCTGCTCCACCGAGCGCAACGTGCCATGGAGGTTTGCCATGCAGCGGTCTGGTTGATCCTTGATCAGGCAACAGGCATCCGGATCAGCGTCCGCCGTGACCTCTACGGGCTCCTGTTCCTCGGAAGAAGACCGCCCGCGGGTCCGGTTGATGAGTCCACCCATATCTGCAGTGTAGATCGCAGGCAATCAGTCGATGGAGGAATGTCCACCGGTCGACCCGAAACCCCCGGCACCGCGGGACGAATCGGGCAACTCGGCGGCCTCGACAAAGGCGGCGTGCTCGACTTTCTGGACGACGAGCTGCGCGATCCGGTCACCGCGCCGGATGTCGATCGGCTCGCTGGAATCGTGGTTGATGAGCAGCACCGAGATCTCGCCGCGGTAGCCGGCGTCGATCGTGCCGGGCGTGTTCACCATCGACAGCCCGTGCTTGATGGCCAAGCCGGACCGCGGGTGGATGAAGGCGGCATGGCCCTCCGGGAGGGCGATGGCGATGCCCGTGGGCACCATGGCCCGCTCCCCCGGCGCCAGCGTCACATCAACTGCGCTGCGCAGGTCGGCACCGGCGTCGCCGGGCTGGGCGTAGGCCGGCAGCGGAACGTCAGGATCGATTCGGGTGACGAGAACCTCAACCACGGGCCGAGGTTACCGAGCGCCCGAGCCGCTTGCGGCTCGAGGCCGAGTGGCCGACGGCCCGTTGACGAACGAAGTTGGGGGCACCGCCCTGCTCGGAGCGCCGGAGGTGCGGAGAGCTTGGGGGAGGATCACGGGCAGCACTCTGTCAGGTGAATGGCAGGCTGTTCCCGTGGACTCCTACCGAGAACGTCTGACGGTGCCGGCGTCGTGGTGGGTCGTTGCACTCATCTTCGGCGCATCATGCGGCTGGATCATGGTGGTCGCCACCACCCCGGCGCTGGGCGTCGTCGCGGCGATCGTCGGCGCGATCCTGGCGGCCGCGCTCATCTGGAGCTACGGCAGCCTCACCGTCCGCGCGGACGCGAACGGGCTGAAAGTGGGCAACGCTCACCTCGACACGAAGTACATCGGGACGGTCACAACCCTGGATCGCCTTGCCTTCCGGACGAGCCTCGGACCGGAAGCGGATGCTCGTGCGTGGCTGCGCACCCGACCCTACGTGGACGGCGGCGTTCGAGTCGAGGTGAACGACCCACGTGACCCCACGCCCTATTGGCTGGTGTCATGCCGGCGCCCCGATGCGGTCGCCGCAGCGCTTGGTCGAGCAGTGCACGAGACTGGGGACCAGACCGAGACCGAGCAACGAAGGGACGACGGTGGGTAAGAAGCGTGCGGCGCAGGCACCGGCAAGTGTCGAGGTCAAGGCGACCCCCGGCTCCAAGCAGGTCTGGAAGCTCATGGATCGCGGCTCGACCGTCGCCGCCGGCGTGCTCGCACGTCAGGCGTCAGAACTGACCTGGAAGGTCGCGACCGGCAAGCGGCCACCATCGGAGAAGACGAACTTGGACCCAAATCTGAGGGAGATCGCGCTCTGGGCGTTCGTTGGCGGCGGTGTGGCGGAGTTGGTGCGCGTGCTCGTCAAGCGCTCAACCGCCACCTACTGGGTCAAGTCCACCGGCCATCTTCCGCCTGGGATGAAGAAGACCTCACGGGGCGAGACAATCGACACGCCGGCCTAGTTGGTCAAGCGCAATCGCGGCAGATCAGCTTGCCGCCCTTTTCCGAGGCCAGCTGGCTGCGGTGGTGGACCAGGAAGCACGAGCTGCAGGTGAACTCGTCGGACTGCTTCGGGACGACCTGGACGGCAAGTTCCTCGTGCGAGAGATCGGCGCCGGGCAGCTCAAAGGACTCGGCCGCTTCGGCCTCGTCCTCGTCCACTTTGCCCGAGTTCTTCTCGTGCCGACGCGCCTTCAACTCCTCGATCGAGTCCTCGGCATGCTCGTCCTCGGTCTTGCGCGGTGCGTCGTAGTCGGTTGCCATCGAGATCCTCCCGAATGTGTAATGAACCGGCGCGATTGTGCCACACCCATTCGTGCAGGTAGGCGTCGGTCGCGCGTGTCAGAACCCACAAGCGATAACACGCGCAAAAAATTCCTCAGACAGGCCCGCCGGCGCGGCCATGACCAGGCGCTCGCTCGGCCCGTTCGGCACGCCGTCGGCGTCGAGCCCGGACACCACGAGACCCGCTTCGCGGCAGATCAACGCACCTGCGGCGAGATCCCACGGCTGGAGTCCCTGCTCGACGTACGCATCGACCCGTCCGGACGCCAGCGCACACAGATCGAGCGCGGCCGAGCCGAACCGTCGGATGTCGCGCACGTGAGGCATCAGGTCTGCAACCGCTCGCGCCTGACGCGCCCGAACCTCGGGCACGTAGTTGAACCCGGTGGCAACGAGGGCATGAGCGAGCCCCTCGGCCGGCGGTTCGACGGCGAGCAGGGGTGTCCGCTCTGCACCGAACGAGCGCCAGGCGCCGATGCCGCGGGCGGCACCCCATCGCTCCCCCGACACGACATTGATGACGAACCCGGCCACGGTCTCGGCGCCGGCCACCGCTGCCAACGAGACCGCATACTGCGGAATGCCGTAGACGAAATTCACCGTGCCGTCGATCGGATCGACGAGCCACGACACATCGCTGCTGCCGTGTTGGTCGTCGCCCTCTTCGCCGATGATCGTGTCGTCTGGCCGTTCGGCCAACAACTGGCCGCGGATGAACTCCTCGGTCGCGCGATCGATCGCCGTGACGGCATCTGTGGCACTGGATTTCGTCGTGGCGACCTCGACCCGCCCGTCCGGCCGCAGCTCGCGAATGTGCTCTGCCGCGGCAACGCCGACCTGCACGGCGATGCGGAGCAGCTCCATCGGCTCCGGCGTCATGGGACGGCAGGCAACGGGACGCGAAGGTTGGGACAGCAGTCGGCAGGGCATGCGTGCGGATTGGGGCCGCGCCGCCCGACGACCGCGCACACCGGACTCTCTCCCCGGTCGATGGCGGCTCGCTCGAGCAGCAGGTCGCGGATCATCGCAACGAAGGCGGGATGGCTGCCCGGAGTCGCGACGCGCTCGAACTCAATGCCGAGCTCGGCCGCCGTCGCACTTGCCTCGGTGTCGAGATCGAAGACCACTTCCATGTGGTCGGACACGAATCCGATCGGCACCACGACGACGGAGAAGACGCCGTCGGCGGCCAACTGCCGCAGGTGATCATTGATGTCGGGCTCGAGCCACGGCTGATGCGGCGATCCCGACCGCGAGCAGTAGGCCAACGACCAATGCTCGGCGCCCGCACCCTCGGCAACCAGCCGGGCGACCTCTTCGTGCTGGCGGCGGTAGGCGTGTACGCCGGGGCCACCGCTGGCCGCGTCCATGTCGGACGGGATGGAGTGGGTCACGAAAACCACGTGCGTGCCCGGTGGTGACGACCCCAGCGCCTCCGCTGTCGCCTCGACGAACGGCGTGACGAACCCGGGATGGTTGAAATAGAGCCGGATGCGGGACAGCTCGAGGTCGAGCCCGGCGACCGCGTCCGCCAGGTTCTCCCGGTACTGCCGGCATCCGGAGTACGAGGAGTAGGCGCTCGTCACGACGTACGCGGCGCGTCGCACCCCGTCGTCGACCATCTGCCGGCAGGTGTCGCGCAGGTACGGATCCCAGTTGCGGTTTCCCCAATACACCGGGATGTCGAGTCCGTGGTCGGCGAAGTCCTTCTGGATGGCGCCAATCAGGTCACGGTTCAGGTCGTTGATCGGTGAACGTCCGCCGAAGAGCAGGTAGTGCTCGCCGACCTGCTCGAGTCGAGCCCGCGGGATTCCCCGGCCGGCAGTGACGTTCTCGAGAAAAGGAACGACATCGTCGGGCTTCTCGGGTCCGCCGAACGACACCAGCAGCAGCGCATCGATGGGGTCAACCGCCGGGACAGCGTTCACGCGCGCCATCGTCTCATGGCCGACACGGCCCGGGCATGCGATCTGAACTGGGCCGACGCCCCACTACATTGGTCCCTGCCATGTCCGACGCCTCCCTAGCTGAGCGCAGCATCGAGTTAGTTCGCACGTGGATCGACCCGACGCGTGCGCCGTCGGTGCGCTCCGGTCGCGGTTCCGCCGACGCCGGGCAACACCTCGCCGCCCTGCTGTGGGATCCGGCCGGTCTGCGCTTCACCGTCCAGTTCATCGATCGCGTGATTCGACCTGAGGACCCGGCGACCGCAGCCCATGCGCTGCAGAGCCTGGCGCCGCGGGTGCCGGCCTTCCTGTCCGGGCAGGAGCGGCGCGCCCTGCGATTCGGTGCCCGAGCCTCAAGGCTCGCCCCGGACCTGGTCCAACGACGGGCCCACAAAAAGCTGCACGAGCTCGTCGACCACTTGGTGCTCGACGCGACGTCGGCCAGGCTCGGCGCCTCGATCGCCGACCTGACTCGCACCGGTGACCGGCTGAACCTCAGCCTGCTCGGCGAGGCTGTCCTCGGTGAGGGCGAGGCCATGCGCCACCGCGACCGGGTGCTCGACCTCGTGCGGCGCGAAGACGTGGACTACGTCTCCGTCAAGGTTTCCTCGATCGCCAGCCAGCTCAACCCGTGGTCGTTCGACGCGACGGTGCAGCGGATCGTCGATCGGCTGCAGCCGATTTACGCCGAGGCCGAGCTGTGCAACACGTTCGTCAACCTCGACATGGAGGAGCACGGGACGGTCGACCTGACCGTCGCCGCGTTCACTCGTGCGCTCGAAGAGTTCCCCGAGCTCGAAGCGGGCATCGCAATCCAGGCGTACCTGCCGGGCAGCCTCGCCACGCTGGAACATCTGCAGGAATGGGCCGCCCAGCGCCGGGCGGCTGGTGGGGCACCGATCAAGGTCCGGATCGTCAAGGGGGCGAACCTCGCGCTGGAGGCGACCGAAGCCGAGCTGCGAGGCTGGCCGCTCGCAACCTGGCATTCGAAGGCCGACACCGACGCGCACTACAAGCGCCTGATCGACTGGGCGTTGACACCGGAGCGCGTCCACAACGTCCGCATCGGGGTGGCGAGCCAGAACCTCTTCGACCTGGCGCACGCGTGGCTGCTCGCCGGCGATCGCGACGTTCGCGACGACGTGGAGTTCGAGGCCCTGCTCGGCTTCGACGGGGGGCCGCTCCGCGCCGCACGCGAGGACCTCGGACCCCTGCGCCTCTACACACCCGTCGTCGCGCCGGCCGAGTTCGATGCCGCCCTGGCCTACCTGGTCCGACGCCTGCAGGAGTCCGCGTCGCCGGGAAACTTCCTGGTGGCGCTTCCCGAGCTGAACCACCCGGGTGTCTTCGACCGCGAGGCCGACCAGTTCCGCACGTCGCTCGCGTCCGCCGGGCTCGATCCGGCCGGACGGGGCCGCGGCGCCGAGCTGGCACACCGCCACGACGGGTTCGTCAACACCCCCGACACGAACCCGGCCCATGCCGCCAATCGCGACTGGGCCGAGCGCATCGCATCCCGCTCGCAGTACACCGCCCTCGGCGAACACACGGTGCAGCTCAACCGGCTGATGGGACCGGCCAGCCTGCAATCCCTGATCGGCACCGTGCGCGACGGTGGCCGCGCTTGGAACGACCGGAGCACCGAGGTTCGATCCTGGACGCTGCATCAGGCCGGTCGCACCCTGGAATCGCGGCGGCCGGATCTCATCGCGGTGATGATGGCCGAGACCGGGAAGACCTTCGCCGAGGCCGACACCGAGGTGAGCGAGGCCGTCGACTTCGCGCACTATTACGCCGAAGAATTGCTGCGCCTGTCCGCCGTGGACGGCGCGCGGTTCGAGCCGGCGCGCCTTACCGTCGTCACGCCGCCGTGGAACTTCCCCGTAGCCATCCCTGCCGGTGGCGTCCTAGCCGCGCTCGCAGCCGGCAGCGGGGTGATTCTCAAGCCCGCGCCGCAGAGTCCCCGTTGTGCGGCGATCGTCGTCGAGGCGCTCCGGGAGGCCGGCGTGCCGCGTGAGGCCCTGGCTCTCGCCGTCATGGACGAGGGGGAACTGAGTCAGTCACTGGTCACGCATCCGGACGTCGATCGAGTCATCCTGACGGGCAGCTGGGACACCGCGCGGCTGTTCCGCTCATGGCGTCCCGAGCTGCCACTGATGGCCGAGACCAGTGGCAAGAACGCCATCGTCGTCACGCCCAGCGCTGACCGAGATCGGGCCGTTGCGGACATCGTGCGCAGCGCCTTCGGCAACGCCGGCCAGAAATGCTCGGCAGCGAGCCTGGCCATCCTCGTCGGGCCGGTCGGGACGTCGGAACGTTTCCTGCGCCAGCTGGCGGACGCAACGTCGTCGCTGACGGTCGGCATGCCGGACGACCTCAGCACGACCGTCGGACCACTGATCGGCCCCGCCGGCAGTCCGCTGAACGAAGCCCTCACTGCCGCTCCCGCCGGCGAGACGTGGCTCGTCGAGCCGAAGCAGCTGGATGACGTCGGGCGGCTGTGGTCCCCGGGCGTCCGCCTGGGCGTCCAACCCGGGAGCGACTTCCACACCACGGAGTTCTTCGGACCAGTGCTCGGCATCATGCACGCGCCGACCCTCGCCGACGCCATCGCATGGCAGAACGGAACCAAGTACGGGCTCACCGCCGGCCTGCACTCGCTGGACCCGGACGAGGTCCGCACGTGGCTGGCCAAGGTCGAGGCCGGGAACCTCTACGTCAACCGGCCCATCACCGGCGCCGTCGTCCGGCGCCAGCCGTTCGGCGGATGGAAACGGTCCTCGGTCGGGGCCACCGCCAAGGCGGGCGGACCGAACTACCTGGCGCACCTCGGCACCTGGCGCCCGGCGCCGCTGCGCGCGACGTCGAAGGTCGAGCTCGCATCGGACGTCAGCAAGCTGCTCCAGCTGTTCGCCGCCCATCTGGACGAACCGGCGCGCGCGTTCCTGCGCGCTGCGGCAACGTCTGACCAGAGGGCGTGGGACGGCGAGTTCGGTGTCGCGAAGGACGTTTCCCGACTTGCCGCCGAACTCAATGTCCTGCGGTATCTCCCGGCCGAGGTGACCATCCGCAGCGGCGGATCGTTCGTTCCGCTGGCGCGGGTGCTGCTGGCGGCCAAGCGTGCCGGCGCCCGGGTCCACGTGAGCAGCGCCGCTCCCCTGCCGCGCGACGTCGAGCACACCGTCGAGACGTCGGAGGAGTGGTTGCAGCGGGTCGCCGACACGCGTCCGGCACGGATCCGGCTGGTCGGCGCGGACGCCGCATCGACCGCGGCGGCCGTCGACGGTGATCCCGATGTCGCGCTGTACGGCGGGCCGGTCACCTCGGCCGGTCGCGTCGAACTCCTGCCGTTCCTGCGGGAACAGGCCGTCTCGATCACGACGCACCGTTACGGCATCCCTGACACTTCCTTGGTCACCTTCGTGTCACGAAAGTGACTGCTGTTTACTCCTGTGGCCTTCTGGGGCGACCGACACACCCCTCCGTCGGCGTGTCCTCCGGGATCGTCGCGGGCGCGTTCCTACGCTGATGCACAGGACAAACTTCGGAGGCGCACCATGCGTGAACTCGGTCTCACCGGACTGAGCGAGGACGGACGATTCCTCGTCGCACACGACGCACTGACCGATGAGTCCTTCCATATCCCGACTGATCTGAGGTTGACGTCGCTGCTCGACGCCGCCTCCGGCACAGCGTCGACCGGCACAACCACGCAACCCGACCACGAGGCCGGAACCCGGGAGCCCACGATGGAAGTAACGCTCAGCCCACGCGACATCCAGAACCGCATCCGCCGGGGTGAGAGTCCGGAGCAGGTCGCCGAAGAGTCGGGCATGGCCGTGGAGAAGGTGCGCGGCTTCGCCGTACCGGTCCTCGCCGAGCGCGAGTACGTCGTGCAGCAGGCTCGCCTCACGTCCGTGCGCCGGCTGCACGCCACCGGAGCACCCGGCTTGCAGTTGGGTTCGCTGGTCGACGCGGCCCTGGCCGCTCACGGCGCATCGGCCGAGTCCGCGGTGTGGGATTCGTGGCGCCGCGAGGACGGCCGCTGGACCGTGATCGTCGCACCGGAGGGTGCCATCGGGCCGGCCACGTTCCTCTATGACACGAAGGGCCGCTACGTCCTGCCGGCCGATGACGCCGCCCACGAACTGATCGGCGACGTGGCCCTGCAGGACAGCCGGCCGGCCACGGGCGACATGGCGATCGCGAACGCCGTGTGGGAGGAAGCCGCACCGGCACCGGTCGCCGACACCGAGGAGACCACCGAAGAGATCGCGGCGCAGCCGCAGTCGGCGTCGGAGGTTGTCGAGCGGGTCTCGGAGATGCTGGAGGTCCATCTCGACGTCGAGATCGACCTGCCGATCGACGAGCTCCTCCCCCAGCACGCCGACGTCGCCTTCGACCTGCCGATGCCTGACGAGATCATCGAGCGCTCCGCGCCGATCTCGTCGCTGAAAGAGGCTCGCGACCGCCGGGCCCTCGAACAGCTCGCCCTCTCGATCGGCGCCGAAGCGTCCGCACCGACAGAGGCCGCCGACGTCGAGATCACCGAAGAACACGAGATTCACGACGTTGCAGTCCCGTCCACGCCGCATCCGTCGCAGCATGGGTCTGGCAAGAAGCGTCATGAGCGCCGCCGGGTCCCCAGCTGGGACGAGATCATGTTCGGCGGCTCCACCCGCGACTGA
>DATEDT010000092.1:0-15253 GCA_035281505.1 Aeromicrobium sp.
TCGATCTTGCCGCGGCTGAACTCGTCGATCTCCAGGCCCTGAACGATCTCCCAGTCACCGTTGGACGTGGTGACGGGGAACGAGGAGATGAGGCCCTCCGGCACGCCGTACGACCCGTCGGACGCCACGGCCATGGACACCCAGTCGCCCTCCGGCGAGCCGAGCAGCCAGTCGCGGGCAGCGTCGATCGTGGCCGACGCCGCCGAGGCGGCCGACGAAGCACCGCGGGCCTCGATGATGGCCGCGCCACGCTGGGCGACGGTCGGGATGAAGGTGTTGGCGATCCAGTCCTGGTCGTTGACGACCTCGGCCGCGTTCCGGCCGGCGATCTCCGCGTGGAAGATGTCCGGGTACTGCGTCGCGGAGTGGTTGCCCCAGATCGTCATCTTGCTGATGTCGGCGACGCGGGAGCCGGTCTTGGCGGCCAGTTGCGCCTTGGCCCGGTTGTGATCGAGACGGGTGAGGGCGGTGAAGCGGTCACGCGGAATGTCGGGGGCATTGCTCATGGCGATGAGGGCATTCGTGTTCGCCGGGTTGCCGGTGACACCGATACGGATGTCGTCAGCGGCAACCGCGTTGAGCGCCTTGCCCTGAGCCGTGAAGATGGCCCCGTTCGCTTCCAGCAGGTCGCCGCGCTCCATGCCCTTCGTTCGCGGGCGGGCGCCGACGAGCAGAGCGAGGTTCGCGCCGTCGAAGATCGTGTTGGCGTCGTCGCCGATCTCGACCGAGTCGAGGGTGCTGAACGCGCAGTCGTCGAGTTCCATCACGACGCCCTCGAGCGCCTTGAGCGCTGGCGTGATCTCGAGCAGGCGCAGCTGGACCGGCGTGTCCGGACCGAGCAGGGCGCCGCTCGCGATACGGAAAAGCAGGCTGTAGCCGATCTGTCCGGCGGCGCCGGTGACGGCGACCTTGACGGGCGTGGTGCTCACGGGGGACTCCTTCGAATGCAGAACCTGCACCGAACGTATCTCAGTCGGCGGCGGCTGCGTCCAGCGCCTTGACCGCGACGCCGGCGATGCCGCCACCGACCAACTGGGCCAAGGCGTAAGCCCACAGATTGGCCCAGGCGGACAGCTGGGCGAAGGTCGCTCCGAGGGCGACAGCAGGGTTGAAGGCCGCGCCGGTCTGCATCGCCACCAGGAGCGTGCCGACGGCCACGACTCCACCGACGGCCAAGCCGTGGAAGCCGGCGTTCGGTGATGACGCGACGCTCAAGGCCACGAAGGCCAGGAGGAACGTGAACAGCAGCTCGACCACGATCGCGGTGGCCAGGACCCGTCCGCTCCATGCCTGCGGGTGCGTGGTGCTGATGCGGAACACCCAGCCACCGAGCAGCGAGGCGAGTGAGGCGCCGGCGAGCTGGGCGCCGATGTACGCCGGAAGGTCGGCTCCGGCGAGCTGGCCTCGGACGAACGCCGCGATCGAGACCGCGGGGTTGTAGTGCGCACCGGAGACGTGGGCACCTGCGTAGGTCACAGCGACGACGGTGCCGCCGATCGCGAACGCCGCGAGCGGGCTGCCCTGGGAGATCGCACCGATGACTGCGAAGACCCAGAAGAACGTACCGATCGCCTCGGTGATGACCCTCTTCATGCCGCGCCCTTCGACTGCTGCCTGCAGACATTCCTACCCCACACGCGTCGACTTTCGACGAGCGCGAGACCACCTCGAATTAAAACTTGACTCACTCAAGAAAAGGGTCGAGAGTCAGCGTATGAGCTCCGAGGAGTCGCTGCGGGCCGCCGCACTGCGTGTCACGCGCCCTCGGCTCGCCCTGCTCGAGGCAGTGCGCGAGCACCCGCATGCCGACACCGAGTCACTCATCGGTGCGGTGCGCTCGGAGCTTCCCGGCGTTTCCCACCAGGCGGTCTACGACTCGCTGCGCGCCCTGACCTCGGCCGGACTGGTCCGCCGGATCCAGCCGTCCGGCTCGGTGGCCCGCTATGAGACCCGCGTCGGCGACAACCACCACCACGTGGTTTGCCGGTCGTGCGGCGCAATTGCCGACGTCGACTGCGCGACCGGCGAGACGCCGTGCCTGACCGCCTCGCCAACCCAGGGCTTCACCATCGACGAAGCCGAAGTGATTTTCTGGGGCACCTGCCCCGAATGCTCAGCTCAGCCAGCAACGGAAGGAACACCATGAACTGCCCTGTCGACCACGGTGGAGTCACGCCTGAAGGCAGCGAGAGTGAGAACCCGGCTCTCGACGCTCCTGAGGCGAAGCCGCACCGACCCCACAGCAATCGGGACTGGTGGCCGAACCAGCTCGACCTGTCCGTGCTGCGCCAGCACAGCACCAAGTCGGACCCACTGGGCGACGACTTCGACTACGCCGAAGCGTTCGCCGGTCTCGACGTCGAGGCCCTCAAGCGCGACATCGCCGAGGTTCTGAACACCTCGCAGGACTGGTGGCCGGCCGACTTCGGCCACTACGGCGGACTGATGATCCGGCTCAGCTGGCACGCGGCCGGCACCTATCGCATCTACGACGGCCGCGGCGGTGCCGGCGACGGAACCCAGCGGTTCGCCCCGCTCAACAGCTGGCCGGACAACGGGAACCTCGACAAGGCCCGGCGCCTGCTCTGGCCGGTCAAGAAGAAGTACGGGCAAGCCATCTCGTGGGCCGACCTGCTGGTCCTGGCGGGGAACGTCGCCCTCGAGGACATGGGCTTCGAGACCTTCGGCTTCGGGTTTGGCCGCGAGGACGTGTGGGAGGCCGAGGAGGTCTTCTGGGGTCCTGAGGACACTTGGCTCGGCGATGCGCGCTACGCCGGTGAGCGCGAGCTCGCCACCCCGCTCGGCGCGGTCCAGATGGGCCTCATCTACGTGAACCCGGAAGGGCCGAACGGTGAGCCTGACCCGCTCAAGGCGGCCCAGGACATCCGCGAGACGTTCCGTCGCATGGCCATGGACGACGAGGAGACCGTCGCGCTCATCGCCGGCGGCCACTCGTTCGGCAAGGCCCATGGTGCCGGCGATCCGGCGCTGGTGGGCCCCGAACCCGAGGCCGCGCCGCTCGAGGCGCAGGGCTTCGGCTGGCTGAGCAGTCACGGCACCGGCAAGGGCGCAGATACGATCACGTCCGGTCTCGAGGTCACCTGGAGCCCGACTCCGGTGGCTTGGGGCGCGGGTACCGGCTTCTTCGACATGCTCTTCGGGTTCGACTACGAACTGACCAAGAGCCCGGCCGGCGCGTACCAGTGGGTGGCCAAGAACGCCGACGACATCATCCCGGGTCCGGCGCCGGACTCGCCCAAGCGCAAGCCGACGATGCTGACGACCGACCTTTCACTCAAGGTCGACCCGGTGTACGAAGAGATCTCGCGCCGCTTCCACCAGAACCCGGAGGAGTTCCGGCTGGCGTTCGCCAAGGCCTGGTACAAGCTGCTGCACCGCGACATGGGCCCCGTGACCCGTTACCTCGGGCCGTGGGTGGCCGAGCCGCAGCTGTGGCAGGACCCGGTCCCGGCTCCGTCGGGCGAGCTCATTGACGACGCCGATGCGGCCCAGCTGAAGCAGCAGGTGCTCGCCTCCGGACTGTCCGTGTCACAGCTGGTGTCAGTCGCCTGGGCGGCGGCCGCGTCGTACCGCGACACCGACAAGCGCGGTGGCGTCAACGGTGCGCGCATCCGGTTGGAGCCGCAGCGCAGCTGGGAGGTCAACAACCCGGCCGAGCTGGCCAAGGTGCTCGACACGCTGGGGTCGATCCAGGCGTCGTTCGGCAAGCAGGTCTCGCTGGCCGACTTGATCGTGCTGGCCGGCAACGCCGGAATCGAGAAGGCGGCGGCCGACGCCGGCTTCCAGGTGACCGTTCCGTTCCACCCTGGTCGCACGGATGCGTCCCAGGAGCAGACCGACGTGGAGTCGTTCTCGGTGTTGGAGCCGAGGGCCGATGGCTTCCGGAACTACCTGCGTCCCGGCGACAAGACGCAGCCGGAGGTCCTGCTGCTCGACCGCGCCAACATGTTGACGCTCACTCCACCTGAGTTGACCGTCCTGCTCGGTGGCCTGCGGGTTCTCGGCACCAACTTCGGTGGGACGACGCATGGCGTGTTCACCGACCGGCCCGGCGTCCTGACGAACGACTTCTTCGTGAACCTGCTCGAGATGGGTACCACCTGGAAGCCGGCCGCGCAGACCGAGCACGTCTATGAGGGACACGACGCGACTGGTGCGGTCACCAAGACCGCGACTGCGGTGGATCTGGTGTTCGGCGCAAACTCCGAACTGCGCGCGTTGGCCGAGGTCTACGCCAGCGACGACGCCGGCGAGAAGTTCGTCGCCGATTTCGTTGCGGCCTGGACCAAGGTCATGGAACTGGACCGGTTCGACCTGCATTAGAACGGTTGCGCTGAGCAAGCGGTCCTCCCCCTAGCACTTCGTGCAGGGGGAGGACCCACTGCTGGGCCGCGGAAGCGGGCGTGGGCTTGCCTGGGCTGCGGCCGGGCGCCCTCAGGCGACCGCCGGCGGCGATCCAACATGGTGGCTGGGCCTCTCGTAGAACAGCACGATCAGGAGGCCCAGCGCCAGGGTCGCGGCGGGCAGGAGCAGTGACTCGCTCATCGCCGCCGCGAAGGGTGCGTGATCGGCGGCCGGCATCCGGCCGCCGATCTGCGCGAACGCGTCGGGCGTGAGTTGGTGGGCCCTCAGGCGGGCCTCGATCAGGGCGGCGATCGCTGCGCTGCCCAGGACGGCGCCGACCTGCCGGACCGTGTTGTAGACGCCGGAGCCGGCTCCGGCGGAGGCAAGCGGCAGGTTGCGGGTGGCCGTCGCGGCCAGCGGAGCCCACATGCAGGCATTGGCCAGTCCGAACACGGCCATCGGGAGGCACAGTAGCCAGACCGGCGCTTGAATGTCGTGCACGAGCCGAGCCAGCCACAACAGCGACAGTGTTGCCGTGCCGAAGCCGACAGCGGTGATGGTGCGCGGATGAACCGTGTCGATCAGCCGGCCCACGCGCCGCGAGAGCAGCAGCATCACGATGGCCATCGGGGCACCGAGGAGCGCGGCCTGGGTGGGGGACCAGCCCCGTGCAGCCTGGGCGTAGAAGGTGAACGGCAGGAACGTCGCGGTGATCGCCAGTGAGGTGCATGCAATGCCGGCGTTGCTCAGGCAGAAGTTCCGGTCGAGGAACAGGTCGAGCGGCACGAGCGGCTCGCGTCGCATGCGGTTCTGCCATTCCACGAACACGGCGAGGAAGACGACGCCGAATGCGATCAATGCGGGCACCGAGATGATGCCGGTGATGTGGCCCCAGTCGTAGGTCTCGCCCTCCTGGATGCCGAAGGTGAGCAGGAACATGCCGATGGCGCTCAGCGCCACGCCGATCCAGTCGAAGCTGTGGCTGTGCGTCTCCAGGTCGGGCACCAGCCGCCAGGCCAGGACAAGGCCGATGGCGCCGATCGGCACGTTGATGAAGAAGATCCACTCCCACCCCGCCGTGTCGACCAGGATGCCGCCGATGATCGGCCCGATGAGCGTGGCCACACCGGCCGTTGCGCCCCACAACGCCATGGCGGACCCGCGCTTTGCGGCGGGAAACGTGCGGGTGATGACTGCCATCGTCTGTGGCGTCATCAGCGAGGCGCCCAGGCCCTGGACGACGCGTGCGACGATCAGGCCGCTCATCGAGTCGGTGAGTCCGCACCACAGCGACGACAGGGTGAAGATGGCCAGGCCGATGAGATAGATCGGTTTCGGGCCGAACCGGTCGCCCAGTCGACCGGTCACGAGCAAGGGGACCGCATAGGCCAGCAGGTAGGCGCTGGTGACCCAGATGGCGGCGTTGACGTCGGCTCCCAACTCACGACCGATGGCCGGAGTGGCCACCGAGACGATCGTGTTGTCGACGAGCACCATGAAGAACCCGATGACCAGCGCCCAGAGTGCCGGCCACGGCGAGGCGGGCTGATCGGTCACCCGTTGAGTCTGTCAGTGCCCACCCACAGACCCCCGGCCCGGCAGCCCTTCGAACCCGATAGTTTCGACCCGTGTCCACCAAGATCATCTACACGCACACTGACGAAGCTCCACTCCTCGCGACCTACTCCTTCCTCCCGATCCTGCAGGCGTTCGCCGGCAAGGCCGGCGTCGAGGTGGAGACGCGCGACATCTCGCTGGCGGGGCGCATCCTCGCCCAGTTCGGCCTCGTCGACGACGCCCTGAGCGAGTTGGGTGCGTTGGCCAAGACGCCGGACGCGAATATCGTGAAGCTGCCGAACGTCTCGGCGTCCATCCCTCAGCTCAAGGCTGCGATCCAGGAACTCCAGGAGCAGGGCTTCGACGTCCCGGACTACCCGGAGAACCCGGACACCGCCGAGGAGAAGGACGTCCGCGCCAAGTACGACAAGGTCAAGGGCTCGGCGGTGAACCCGGTCCTGCGCGAGGGCAACTCGGATCGGCGGGCCCCGGCGTCGGTCAAGGCCTACGCCAAGAAGCACCCGCACACGAACAAGCCCTTCGCCGAGGGGTCGAAGACGAATGTCGCCACCATGGGCGAGCACGACTTCAAGTCGAACGAGAAGTCCGTCGTCATGCCGGCCGACGACACGCTGCGCGTCGAACTGGTCACCACGGGTGGCGACACGATCGTGCTGAAGGAGTCTTTGCCGGTGCTCGCCGGTGAGGTCGTCGATGCCACGGTGATGCAGGTGGCGCACCTCGACGCCTTCCTCGCCAACGCGATCGCCAGGGCCAAGGCCGACGATGTGCTCTTCTCGGTTCACCTCAAGGCCACGATGATGAAGGTCAGCGACCCGATCATCTTCGGTCACGTCGTCAAGGCGTACTTCAACGACGTGTTCGACCGCTTTGGGGCCGACCTCGCTGCGGCGGGTCTGAGCGCCAATGACGGGCTCGGCAGCATTCTGGCCGGACTCGATGCCCTGCCGAACGGCGCGGAGATCAAGGCCGCGTTCGACGAAGGCCTGGCCAAGGGGCCGCGCCTGTCCTACGTGAACTCCGACCGGGGCATCACCAACCTGCACGTGCCGAGCGACGTGATCGTGGATGCGTCCATGCCGGCACTGATCCGCAACGGGGGCCGGCTCTGGGGCGCCGACGGTGGCGAGGACGACACGCTCGCCGTCATCCCCGACTCGTCCTATGCCGGCGTCTACCAGGCCGTCTTCGACGACGTGAAGGAGAACGGCCCGCTCGACCCGGCCACCATCGGCACCGTTCCGAACGTCGGCCTGATGGCGCAGGCGGCCGAGGAGTACGGCAGCCACGACAAGACCTTCGAGATGACGGCGAACGGCACCGTTCGGGTGCTGAACGCCGCCGGCGATGTCCTGCTCGAGCACGACGTCGAGGTCGGCGACATCTGGCGCGGCACCCAGGCCAAGGACATCCCGATCCGCGACTGGGTCAAGCTCGCGGTGACCAGGGCACGGGCGTCCGGCGATCCGGCGATCTTCTGGCTGGACGAGTCGCGCGCTCACGACGCGAACCTGATCGCGAAGGTCCGCGAGTACCTGGGCGAGCACGACACCGACGGGCTCGACATCCAGATCCTGAGCCCCGAGCTCGCCACCCGGTACTCGCTGGAGCGGTTGCGCCAGGGCCTGAACACGATCTCGGTCACCGGCAACGTCCTGCGCGACTACAACACCGACCTCTTCCCGATCCTGGAAGTCGGCACAAGCGCCAAGATGCTGTCGATCGTCCCGCTGATCGCCGGCGGCGGACTGTTCGAGACCGGCGCCGGCGGCTCGGCGCCGAAGCACGTGCAGCAGCTGGTCGAAGAGAACTACCTGCGCTGGGACAGCCTGGGCGAGTTCTTCGCCCTGGTGCCGTCGCTGGAGCAGTACGCCGAGGCGACCGGCAACGCGAAGGCGCAGGCGCTGGCCGGTGCGCTGGACCGGGCGACCGGCACGTTCCTGGATGAGGACCGCTCGCCTGGTCGCAAGCTCGGCACGACCGACAACCGCGGGAGCCACTTCTACCTGGCGCTGTACTGGGCCGAGGAACTGGCCAAGCAGACCGAGGACGCCGAGCTGGCGGCCGCGTTCGCTCCGCTCGCGGAGAAGCTGCGCGCCAACGAACAGGCGATCGCCGACGAACTGATCGCCGTCCAGGGCAAGCCGGTGGACATCGGCGGCTATTACCGTCCGGACGAGGCCAAGGTCTCAGCCGTGATGCGACCGTCCGCGACGTTCAACGCCGTGCTGGCCGAGTCCTAGGAGGCCGGCCGGACCCGGAGTTCTGCGGCGACCTCGTCGCTTCGCAACACACCATCCACGTCCGGCAGGCTCGCGTAGAGCACCTGATGCCCGGTCGCCAATTCGATGACGACCAGGAGCAGGTCTTCTCGCCCGAAGTCGAGAGTGTCGTCCTCTACTTCCAACCTGACGTCGATCCGCCATGCTTCGTTGCCGTCGGCGTCGAAGAGTGCTCCGGCCGGCGATCCGGCCGGGCGCTCCGCCGGGTAGAAGGTGCGCAGGATCTCCGCGCACAGCGCTTCGCCGATGGCCGCTGCGGATCCGGTTTGAAGACGTTCGGGGACGGCGCCGATGACCACGAGTGCGTCGTACTCGCCGCGGTGGGTGCGGCCGACACCGCGCTCCTGGGCGATGGAGTCACTGAATCCGGGGTACGCCGGGCACTGGCGCCACGGTTCCGGGAGCGCCGGAAAGCCGATTCGGCCGGCCCACAGGATGCCGTCGGCATCGGCCTGCGCCGGCTGGAACGGCGCGGGCGACGGATCAGTGCGGTCGGGCGTGACGTGCCGCGTCCACTGCACCCCGTCCCACCAGCGGAACAGCCCGGGTCGTCCGTTCGGATCCCAGTACCAGCCGGCGTGCGTGGGCTGCATGGCCCGACCGTACGCCGCTCAGACGGCGCGCAGCCAGACCTGGCTGCTCTGTTCGAGCCCCAGGGCGGTCGCCTCGGCTCGGGTGACGACCACGGTCACCGGCTCAGGCTCATGAGGCACCGCGACGTCGAGCCGAACCTCGAACCCGATGCGGGTGAGTCGCCCGATGACACCGGCCGTCGAACCGGGAACCTCGGTGGTCGTGACGTCGATGTCGTGCGGTCGCACCAGCCGCCCGGCAAATTTCGTCACCGGACCGAGGAAGGACTGGACGAAGTCGTTGGCCGGCCGGTCGTAGAGGTCATCGGGTGAGCCGATCTGCTCGATCCGCCCCTGGTTGATGACCACCAGGGAATCGGCGACCTCCAGGGCCTCCTCCTGGTCGTGCGTGACGAAGACCGTGGTCACGTGCATCTCGTCATGGAGTCGCCGCAACCAGTCGCGCAATTCCTTGCGCACCTTGGCATCGAGGGCGCCGAACGGCTCGTCGAGCAGCAGGACCGTCGGCTCGATGGCCAGCGCGCGGGCGAGGGCCATCCGCTGGCGTTGCCCGCCGGAGAGCTGCGACGGGAGCCGGTCGGCGAACTGGCTCAGGTGCACCAGCTCGAGCAGCTCGTTCACCTTGGCCCTGATCTCGGCTTTCGGCCGCTTGCGGATCTCCAGGCCGAAGGCCACGTTGCGGGCGACGCTGAGGTGCTTGAACGCCGCGTAGTGCTGGAACACGAAACCGACGTTGCGCTTCTGCACCGGCAGGCGCGTGGCGTCGCGGCCTTCGATGACGACCGAGCCGGTGTCGGTCGACTCCAGGCCGGCGATGATGCGCAGCAACGTGGTCTTTCCGCCGCCGCTGGGGCCCAGCAGCGCGGTCAGCTGCCCGGTCGGAATGCTCAGATCGATGTTCTCCAGGGCGACGAAGTCGCCGAAGCGCTTGCTGACGTCGGTGACCTCGATACTCACGCGGTTCTCCTTCGGAGGATGGCGACGACGATGATGCACAGGACGGAGACGCTGGCCAGCACGAAGGCCAGGGCGTAGGCGCCCTCCTGGTTGAAGTTGAGGTAGGCCTCCTCCACCGCCAGGGGGGCGGTCCGCGACTCACCGGACACGTTGCCGGAGACGACCTTGACGGCCCCGAACTCGCCGAGCGAGCGGGCGAGAGTGAGGACGACGCCGTACACGACCGCCCATCGGATGCCGGGCAGGGTGATGCGCCAGAACGTCTGCCACTCGTTGGCGCCGAGGCTCCGGGCGGCCTGCTCCTGATCGGTCCCGACCTCCCGCAGGGTGGGCACGACCTCGCGGATCACCAGCGGGAGCGAGACGAAGGACGTCGCCAGAACGATGCCGAGCGTCGCGTAGATGACGTGGATGCCGCGTGCCTCCAACGCCGGTCCGAACCAGCCGTTCAACGGCCCGTACACCAGGACGAGCGCCAACCCGACCACGATCGGGGAGACCGAGAGCGGCAGGTCGAGCAGGGCGCCGAGGACGCGCTGGCCGGGGAAGTGCGTGCGCACGAGCAGCAGCGAGATCGAGACTCCGAACACGGTGTTGATCACGGTCGCGGCCACCGCAGCGAGCGCGCTCAGCTTCAGCGCCGCCACCAGATCCGGCGTGCCGAAGACCGCGTGCAGGGCGTCGAGCCCGTTTGTGAACGTGTGGGTGACGACGAGCGAGACCGGCCAGGCGACCAGGAGGAACAGGTATGCGATCGCGAACGTCCTCAGGACGTACGTGAGCGGACCGCGGTGGTGTCGGGTGAGGGTCGACTCAGCCACGTCCACCACCACCGACGGTGACTTTCGTGGGGGCGCCCCCACTGGCCAGCCTTCGCTGAACGACGTCGAGGATGACGATGACGGTCAGCGAGATCACGAGCAGCACCGCTGCGACGCTCGCCGCGCCCGCGGGGTTGTCGTTCTCGATGGCGCTGAGAATGCGTACGGAGGCGACTTCGGACTCGAACGGCAGGTTGCCCGACAGCAGGACGAGCGAGCCGTACTCACCCACGCCCCGGGCGAAGGACAGCGCGGCACCGGCGAAGATCGCCGGCGTGAGGCTGGGCAGCACGACGCGTCGGAATGTCGTGAGCCGGCTCGCGCCGAGCGAGGCAGCGGCCTCCTCGACATCCAGGTCCAGCTCCTCGAGTACGGGTTGCACCATTCGCACGACGAACGGCAGCGTGACGAACAGGAAGGCCAGGTAGACGGAAGCCTCGGTGTTGGCGACGTTGATGCCCAAGGGGCTGTCGATGCCGTACAGCGAGAGCAGCACCAGGCCGGCCACGATCGTGGGCAGCGCGAACGGGATGTCGATGACCAGTTCCAGCAAGGCCTTGCCCGGGAACTGGTCGCGGACGAGCACCCAGGCGATGACCGTCCCGGAGAAGACGTTGAGCAGAGTCACCACAGCGGCACCGGTCAACGTCAGCCGGATGGCATGCGCCGTCTGCTCGTTGGTGACGGTGCTGATGAAGTTCGCCCATCCGCCCTCAGAAGCCGTGATGAGCACGGCCGTGAGGGGGATGAGCACGAGCAGGCTGAACCAGATCAGGGTGACGCCCAGCCCGATGCCCGACGTCCGGGTCAGCCCACTCGTGCTCGATTCCGTGGTCATGGCCTACTGGGTCGCCTTGCCGGACTTCTCGATCGACTTGGTCACGATGCCGACCGGGGCGCCGTCCTTGCCGTCGCCGAAGAGCTTGTCCTTCACGCCGGCCCATCCGCCGAAGTCCTCCAGGGTGAGCAGGTGCTCGACCTCGGGGAACGGATCCTTCGGGTTCTGCGCGCCCTTGATGTCGCTCGGCGTGATGCCGAGGTCGTCCAGCGTGCGGTCGCCGAGTGGGCGGAAGCCCTTGAGCGCGAACTGCTTCTGACCGGCGTCGCTGAGGACGAACCGGATCCACGGTTCAGCGACCGGCGCGTGCTTGGTGAGCAGTGCGCCCGGGTTCTCGATCTTGAGGGTGGTCTCCGGGATCAGGTACTCAAAGCCCTGGCCGTTCTGCGCTGCGAGGATGGCCTCGTTCTCATAGGCCAGCAGGACGTCGCCGGTCCCGCCGAGGAAGCTCGTCGTCGCGTCGCGGCCGCTGTTGGTCAGCGAGACGACGTTCTTGAACAGCTTGTCGACGAAAGCGGTGGCCTCGGCTTCGGTGCCGCCGTTCTGCGTGACGTGGCCCCAGGCCGCCAGCGCGTTCCACCGGGCGGCGCCCGAGGAGGCGGGGTTGGCCGTGACGATCTTCACGCCGGGCTTGATCAGGTCGTCCCAGCCCTTGATGTTCTTCGGGTTCCCCTTGCGGACGCCCAGAACGACGATCGAGGTCGACACGATGCCCTTGTTCGTGCCCTTGTCCCACGAGGGGGCGACGAGGCCGGCCTTGACGAGCCGGTCGACATCGGTGCCGACCGAGAAGTGGACGTAGTCAGCCTTCAGGCCGCCCTCGACCGCGCGACTCTGGTCGCCCGAGGCGCCGTATGAGGTCTTGAACGCCACGTCCTTGCCGTCCGGGGTCTTGGCGAACTCGGCCTGGATGGCCTTGTTGGCTGCCTCGGGAACCGCGAAACCGACGAGGTTGATGGTCTGCGCCTTGGCATCGGAGGCGGCATCGCCGCCACCACCGCAGCCGGCCAGCAGCGCCACCGAGGCAACCACTGCGAGCACAGCGCGAGTACGGGAGGTGAGGTTCATGGTCGTCCTTCGTTCGGTGCCGGCGATGTGCCGTGCATCGGGACGACGTTAGGTACGCGGCGCCGGTGCTCATGACCGATCTTGCGACGTGAGACGGCGTCTTCGCGCAGATTGAAATCTGATACGGGAGGCGGCTCTGGTGTTGGATCAGAGGGTGCGTCTCCTCCGGACGGCGGCCGTCATCCTGCCGATCGCGGTGCTTCTCGGGTCCTGCGGGCAGGAAGCTGCGCCCTCGACGGCCGACCCACCGCCGCCACCCCCGACCGTGACGACGACGGCGCCGGCAACGCCCGTGCCGAGGGCGGCGCCGCTCGGGACCGTCCCGCCGCGGTGGCTCGGTGGCCGACCTTTGCCGCGGACGGCCAACGGGCTGGGCGAGATCCGGCCGACGCCGGCCGAGTTGCAGGACCGCAGGTTCACGCTCCCGGATCACGTGGACCCGCTCCCCGGCGACGGATTCGCCAGTGCGATCGCGGCCGTCCCCGACGACGTTCTCGCTCGCTCCACCTGGACCGACGAGTGCCCGGTCGGAGCCGATGACCTGCGGTGGGTGCGACTGGCCTTCTGGGGCTTCGACGGCCGTCGACACACCGGCGAACTGCTCGTCAACGCCGACTCCGCGGAGGCGATGGTCCAGGTGTTCGGTCGGCTCTATGCCGCCCGCTTCCCACTCGAGGAGATGCGCATCACCCGCGCCGAGGAGCTGGACGCCGCGCCGACCGGCGACGGCAACAACACCGGTGCCTTCACCTGCCGGCCTCTGCAGGGCACGACGACCTGGTCGGAGCACGCGTACGGACGCGCGGTCGACCTCAACCCCTTCCAGAATCCCTACATCAAGCCGCCGAACGCGGTGGGCGTCCCCGGCGACATGCTGATCCCGGAGCTCGCGTCGGCATACCTCGACCGGTCCCGGCGGGCGGCCGGGATGATCCATCCGGCCGACACGGTGGTCCAGGCCTTCGCCGCGGTGGGCTGGGGCTGGGGCGGTGCATGGCAGAAGTCAAAGGACTACATGCATTTCAGCGCCAACGGCCGCTGATCGGCGGTGGTCGACGCGTTGCGCCCTCCCGCCTCAATCACCGCCGCTGCGGCGGTCGGGCAGGCGCCAAGCGGTCGAGTCGTTGTCGAACGGCTCCAGTCCGCGGCTTTGCCGGATGTACCCCCAGGCCAGCGGCCCGAGCAGCAATAGTGCGGCGCCGATGATGCCGACCCATTCCGCGGGCACGCCGAGCATCTTCAGGCCCGTGAGCGTCAGGACGATGACGATGCCGCGTCGGATGACCGACTGTGACACCCAACCGGCCAGCTTCGCGCCGAGGAACGTGCCCGGCATCCCGCCGAGGATCAGCGGAAGGAGCACCGCCCAGATCACGCCTTCGGTGATCACGTGGCCGACGGCGGCCGCGATGACCAGGGGGACCGCCTGCACCAGGTCGGTACCGACCAGCCGTGGCGCGGCGAGCGTCGGATAGAGCAGCAGCAACGACACCATGATCAGCGAGCCGGAGCCAACGCTCGTGATGCCGACGAGCAGGCCGCCGAACGCCCCGACCAGGATCGTTGCGATCGGGCTGATGGCGGGTTCGACGGCGCTGACCACATTGCCGGCAGCCACATAGCGCAACTGGAGATAGATGCGCAGGGCGTAGCTGAACGCTGCCAGCAGGAGGGCGTACCCGATGGCCGTGGTGAGGAACTCGGTCTTGGCCGCCTCGTCGCCGACCGACTTGACGATGAATCCGCCGGCGAAGGCACACGGCACCGACCCGATGACCAGATACATCGCGAGCTTCAGGTTGGGCGAGCCCTGCCGCCAGTGCACCGCCGCACCGACCGACTTGTTGACGCTGGCGGCCACGAGGTCGTTCGCGACCGCGGCGGCGGGGTTCACGCCCAGGAAGATCAATGCCGGCGTCATGAGCGCGCCGCCGCCCATGCCGGTCAGGCCGACGACGATCCCGACCCCGAAGGCGACGACGAGGACGCCGAGGGCATCTGTTGTGAGCAGCGATGCGAGGAGCTCGTTCATCGAGTGTGTTCGATCCGGAAGGGGTCGGCCGGATACACGCCGAGGATCTTGATCTCCGTGGTGAAGAACCTCAGCTCTTCGAGCGCCCGCTTGAGGCCCGGTTCATCGGGGTGCCCGTCGACCTCGGCAAGGAACTGGGTGGCCGAGAACATCCCACCGACCATGTAGCTCTCCAGTTTCGTCATGTTGACGCCGTTGGTCGCGAATCCGCCGAGCGCCTTGTACAGCGCGCCCGGGAGGTTGCGGACGTTGAAGATGAAGCTGGTCACGACCGGCCCGTTGTCGGCCGGCGCCTCGATCAATTCCGGCGACAGGACGACGAACCGGGTGGTGTTGTGTTCCTCGTCCTCGACGTCGTCGGCCAGGATCTCGAGCCCGTAGATCTCGGCGGCCAGGCGCGGCGCGATGGCCGCCTGCGTCGGGTCGTTTGCCTCCTTGATCTCGCGCGCGGCGCCGGCGGTGTCGCCGGAGATAACGGTGGTCAGCCCGTGCTCACGAATGAACCGCCGACACTGGCCGAGTGCGTGGACGTGGCTGTGCACGGTCCGGATGCCGTCAAGCGTCGCGCCGGGCACGGCCATGACGGTGAACTGGATGGGCAGGAAGTGCTCGGCGACGATGTGCAGCCGCGACGTCGGCAGGAAGTGGTGGATGTCCGCGACGCGGCCGGCGATCGAGTTGTCGATCGGGATCATCGCCAGGTCAGCGTCGCCGTTCTC
>DATEDT010000093.1:0-7745 GCA_035281505.1 Aeromicrobium sp.
GAAGGTGCCGATGTACAGGAACGCCATCACCCAGGTGTGCTTGTACTTCGCCACCGCGAGCGTCTCGCGCGGCTTGCCGACCGCGCTGGTCAGGTTGTTCATGAACCAGTAGGCGCACACGGCCGCCACGACGGCCAGCGCCGCGTACAGGTAGCCCGCCCAGTGCAGATTCACCGCCTGGGATGCCTTGACCAGCCCGAACGCGCCGCCGGCACCGACGATGATCGGCAGGAAGAACTGGATCAGCGCGACGCCGATGTTGCCGCCGGCGGCGTTCAGGCCCAGGGCGGCACCCTTCAGTCGTGCCGGGTAGAAGTAGTTGATGTTCGTCATCGACGAGGAGAAGTTGCCGCCACCGAAGCCCGCGGTCGCCGCGATCAGGATGAACGCCCAATAGGGGGTCTCCGGATTCTGCACGACAATGGCGAACGCGACGGTCGGGATGATCAACAGTGCCGCGCTGATGATCGTCCAGTTGCGCCCGCCGAACTTGGGTACCGCGAACGTGTACGGCAACCGGAGCAGCGAGCCGACGAGGTTCGGTACCGCCACCAGGAAGAACAGCTGCTGCGGTGTGAAGTTGAAACCGACCTTGGCCAACAGTGCGGCCGATACGCTCCACAGCAGCCAGACCGAGAAGCCCAGGTGCTCGGCGAAGATCGACCAGACGAGGTTGCGTTTGGCGACGGTCTTGCCGGTCGCCTCCCAGAACTCAGGGTCCTCGACGTTCCACTCGTCGATCCACCGCCCGGTGCGGCGGCGCGTGGCGGCGGGTGCGGTCTGCCCCACTGGTTGCACTGTCGTCATCGTTCGCTCCAACTCCTGCGGGCCCGAGATTGGGGCCGATTACGCACCGACCGTAGGGAGGGCTTGTTTCAGGATGAGCGAGGCAGGCGACCGACCTCGTAACACTTAGCGCACAGCCATGTAAAACATTCTGTGAGAACCGGCGTGACCGGCGTCACGCCTCAAGCACGAGCGGGATGATCATCGGGCGCCGGCGCAGCTTGCGCCCGACGAAAGAACCCAGAACCCGTCGGGTGATCTGCTGCAGCTGCTCGACATCGTGGGCGCCCTCGGCGAGCGCCTGCTCCAGGGCATCGACGACCCGCGGCACCACCTCGTCGAAGACCGAGTCGTCCTCGGCCAGGCCGCGAGCATGGATCTCGGGGCCGGACACGATCTTGCCCGTGCTGGAGTCGATCACGGTGACCACCGTGATGAAACCCTCGTCCCGCAGGATGCGGCGGTCCTTGATCAGGGAGTCGGAGATGTCACCGACCGTTGAGCCGTCGACGTAGACGTACCCGCACTCGACCGTGCCCGTGACAGCGGCGTGCCCGTCGAGGAGATCGATGGTGAAACCGACGTCGGCGAGGATCACGTTCGGCACGCCGGTGGCCTTGGCCAGCTCACCGTTGGCCACCAGGTGGCGCACCTCACCGTGCACCGGCATCACATTGGTCGGCTTGACGATGTTGTAGCAGTACAGCAGCTCACCGGCCGAAGCGTGCCCGGACACGTGGACCAGCGCGTTCCCCTTGTGCACCACGCGGGCGCCCAGCGCGGTGAGACCGTCGATGACCCGGTAGATGGCGTTCTCGTTGCCCGGAATGAGGGACGACGCCATGAGGACGGTGTCGCCGGTTTCGATCCGCACTTCCTGATGCGAGTTGTTGGCAATCCGGGACAGCGCCGCCATCGGCTCACCCTGTGAACCCGTCGACATCAGGACGAGCTTGTTGGCCGGAATCCCGCCGATTCGGTCGGCGATCACGCCGTCCGGCACCTGCAGGTAGCCGAGTTCGCGGGCGATCTGCATGTTGCGGACCATCGATCGCCCGACGTAGACGACCTTCCGGCCGTGCTTGGCCGCGGCGTCGAGCACCTGCTGGACCCGGTGGATGTGCGACGCGAACGACGCGACGATGATCTTGCCCGGACTCGAGGCGAACACGGCGTCGATGGCCGGCGTGATGTTCCGCTCCGAAACGGTGAATCCCGGTACGTCGGCGTTCGTCGAGTCGACCAGGAAGAGGTCGACGCCGGCCTCACCGAGGCGGGCAAACGACCGTAGGTCGGTGATGCGGCCGTCCAGAGGCAGCTGGTCCATCTTGAAGTCACCGGTGTGCAGAACCACCCCGGCCGGCGTCGAGATGGCGACAGCCAGCGCATCAGGGATCGAATGGTTGACCGCGACGAACTCCAACTCGAACGGCCCGAGGTCGAGCCGATCCCCTTCGGCGACGGTATGGACCGCGGGCGACTTGAGCCGGTGCTCCTTGAGCTTGGGCTCGATCAGCGCCAGTGTCAGGCGGGAGCCGGCCAGCGGGATGTCGGCCCGCTCGCGCAGGAGGTACGGAACCCCACCGATGTGGTCCTCGTGGCCGTGGGTCAGGACGACGCCGACGACATCGTCGAGCCGGTCTCGGATGGGACCGAAGTCCGGGAGGATCAGGTCGACGCCCGGGTGATGCTCCTCGGGGAACAGGACGCCGCAGTCGACGATGAGAAGCTTGCCGCCGAACTCGAAGACCGTCATGTTGCGGCCGATTTCGCCGAGACCGCCGAGTGCGGTCACCCGCAAGGCGCCCGCGGGCAGCGGCGGCGGGGCGCTCAGATCAGGATGAATGTGGCTCAAGGAATCAGTTCTCGAGTAGTCCGAAGTCGACGAGCGCCGCATGGATCACGGCGACCTGCTCGTCGGTGGCAGCGGTCAGGGGCAAGCGCACATCCGGGTTGGGGATGACGCCCAGGAGGGCCATGGCGGCCTTGGCGGCGATCGCACCCTGCGTCTGGCCCATGATCGCGCGCACGACCGGCACCAGCTCGCGGTTGAGCTCCTGGGCTCTGGCCACGTCACCGGCATCGAACGCACGCACCATGTCGGCGTACGCATCGCCGGCGACGTGTGTGGTGACACCGACGACGCCACTCGCCCCGATGGACAGCCACGGCAAGGTCAGTGCGTCGTCACCGGAGTAGATCTTGATGCCGGTCTCGCGCAACAGCCACGCACCGCGCTCGAAGTCACCCACGGCGTCCTTGACGGCAACCACCAAGGGATTCTTGACCAGCTCGACGTACGTCTCTTCGGCGATCTGGATCCCGGCCCGGCCGGGGATGTCGTAGACCATCGTCGGCGTTCCGTCGCCGGCCCGGACAACCTCGTTGACGTGCGCGATGACGCCGGACTGAGGCGGCTTGTTGTAGTACGGCGTCACCAGGAGCAACCCGTCGGCGCCGGCCTTGCGGGCCTGCTCAGCGAGCTCCACGCTGTGCCGCGTGTCATTGGTGCCGACGCCGGCCACAACGGAGGCCCGACCGCCGACCGCCTCGATGACCGCGGCGAGGGTACGCCCGTCCTCGTCGGTCGTGGTCGTCGGCGACTCACCGGTGGTGCCGGACACGACTATGCCGTCGTTGCCGTGGTCGACCAGATAGGTCGCGAGACGCTGCACCGCGTCGAGATCAATAGCACCGCCATCGTCGAACGGCGTGACCATGGCGGTCAGTACCCGGCCGAAGGGAGCCGCTTCGCTGGCGAGCGGAGAAGTCATGTGTCGAATCTACCGTGGAACGTCCGACACCAAGACGTCGAACGTGCCCAGCGCCGTGCGGACCCGGCGCAGCAGCCGCGGTTCGGGGAATCCGGCTTGGACGATCAACCGTGGGATGAGTCCGCGGCGGTTGTCATTGGTGGTGCCAAAGCCGTCGAGCATCTGCAGCAGCGCGAAACCCGCGCTGGCAAGCAGGTCCTGCGGAGCGGCCCAGTCGGCGACGATCAGCCGGCCGCCGGGGCGCAGGACGCGGTGCGCGTCGGCCAACAGGTCACGCTTGGTGCCCAGGGGCAGGTGGTGGAGGACCAGCGAGGTGACGACCACGTCGGCCGCGCTGTCGTCGACCGGCAGTGAGCCGGCCAAGCCCTCGGTCCACTCGACCGCCGCGGCGCCGGGCTTACCCCGCGCGATGTCCAGCACCTCAGGGTCGCCGTCGATGCCCAGCACGCGCGCCTTGGGGACGCGCGCGGCGATCGGGATACTCAGGGCCCCGGTGCCGCAGCCGACATCGACGACCACGGCCGGGTTCCGATCGGCAACAGCGTCCACGATCACCGGACGCCACAGCCGCTCCCGCATCGTGGCCCGGACGCCGAGGTCGTAAAAGCGTGTCAGGCCCGCCCGACCGGCGGCCGGGACATAGCGTTCCTGCGTCATGCGATGCGTACGGGAACGCCTGAAAGTGCCGCATTGCCGCTGACGTCGAGCCGCTCCGGATCGGTGAGGTCGTTGATCGACACGCCGTCCACCTGGCTCGCGCGGGACAGCTGCACGCCGGCCTTCTGGTGCCCATAGCCATGTGGGAGCGACACGACGCCCGGCATCATGTCGTCGGTCGCCTTGACCTCGACCTCGACCGTTCCGACACGCGACGAGACCTTGACCGTGGCGCCGTCGAGAATGTTGCGCTCGGCCAGGTCAGCCGGGTTGACCAGCAGTTGGTGCCGTGGCTGGCCCTTGGTCAGCCGTTCGGAATTGTGCATCCAGGAGTTGCAGTTCTGCTGGTGCCGACGCCCGATGAGCAGGAGCTCATCGCCGGACGGCAGTTGCTGGGCCTCCAGTCGTGCCAAGTCCTCGACCACCAGCGCCGGCACGGCGTCGATGCGCTTGGTCTTCGACATCAGCCGACCGGGAAGCTGACCGTCCTGCAACGGGCCGAGGTCGACACCAGCCGGATTCGCCCGAAGCGCGCGCAGGGAGGTCCGACGGCCCCTGGCGAGCAGGAGTCCGATGAGGCGCGTCGGGCTCGTCGCCAGCTGGATTCTGGAGGCGATCCGCTTGCCGAGCGGCGGCTTCGTGGCCAGACGCCGCATGGTGCGGTTCGTAACCTCGCGGAAGATCTCCCAGTCGTGCCGCTGGTCGCGATCCTTCGGGAAGATGGCCGGCGTGAAGCGGGCCGTGTTGCGGACGGCCAGGACGTGGAAGATCAAGTCGTAGTGATCCCGCTCCAGTGCCGAGGTGGGCGGCAGGATCACATCGGCGTGCCGGGTCGTCTCGTTCACGTAGATGTCGACCGAGGCCATGAAGTCCAGGTTTCCGAACGCCCGGTCGAGCGCGGCGCCGTCCGGCGTGGACAGGACCGGGTTGCCGGCCAGGGTCAGCATCGCCCGGATCTGGCCGTCGCCCGGAGTTTCGATCTCCTCCCGGAGCACCGACACCGGCAGCTCACCTCCGAACTCCGGGAAGTCGCGGACCCGCGATCGATAGCGATCGATGTGGCCCCGGCCCACCAAGCCCATGCCGATCACATCGATGGCGGGATTCGTCAGCAGCGTTCCGCCGACGCGGTCCAGGTTGCCGGTCACGATGTTGAGCAACTGAATGGCCCAATGGCAGACCGTGCCGAACTCGGCTGTCGACACGCCGATGCGACCATAGGCCGCGGCCCCGTCGGCAGCTGCGAACTCTCGCGCGATCCGGCGGATGGATTCGGCCGGCACGCCGCTGGCGGATTCAGCACGCTCCGGCGTGTAGGGCGCCACCAACTGGGCGACCTGGTCGAGGCCCTCGACATACGTTGGCGGTCGGGTCAAGCCTTCGCCGAACAGCGTGTTCAGCATCGCCAGGAGGACCCACGCGTCAGTTCCCGGCCGGACGAAAACGTGCTCCGAGGCAACCTTCGCCGTCTCGGTGCGGCGTGGGTCGAACACGACCATCCGACCACCGCGCCCTTTGAGCTCACGCAGCCGACCGGGGAAATCGGGAACCGTCATCAGAGACCCGTTGGACGCCATCGGGTTGCCGCCGAACACCAGGAAGTACTGCGTCCGATCGATGTCCGGAACCGGCAGCAGCAACTGGTGTCCGTACATCAGGTACGCCAACAGCTGATGGGGCAGCTGATCGACTGACGTCGCGCTGAACTTGTTGCGCGTGCGGAATGACTTGATCAGGCCCAGCCCGTGTGTGAGCGCGCCGAGGCTGTGCACGCTCGGATTGCCGAGGTAGATGCCCAGCGCGTCCGCGCCGTGCTGATTGATGGTTGACGCCAGGCCGTCCGCGACGGCGTCGAACGCCTCGTCCCAGGAGATCTCCTCCCAGCGGGCGCTCGCCCCGGTGCCGATCCGGCGCACCGGCCGGCGCAGCCGGTCTGGGTCGGAGTAGATGTCGGCGATCGCGACACCCTTGGGGCAGATGTGACCACGCGACAGCGGGTCGTCCGGATTTCCTCGGATACCGGTGACGGCACCGTCGTCAATCGTCAGCTCGAGGCCACAGATCGCCTCACACAGGTTGCATACGCCCAGCCGCTTCTCCACCCCTGCATCGTGGCACGGCCGGGCGGCTATGAGAACGCGAACGTGGCCACGACTTCGTGCCGTGGCCGCCGGTTCGGGCCCTCGCCGAGGTGCGACTCGACAAGCGCAATCTCCTCGATTGACCAGCTCGGCCCGCGGTACGCGTCAAGCACACGTACCCATTTCGTCGCTTCGATCGGCGGGTTGATCCGGGCCAGCGTCAGGTGCGGCCGGAACCTGTCGCCCGCCGGCGCAGCACCGACGATTGCGCCGGCGGCACGGCATCCCCGGGCGAGCTTCTCCAGCCCAATGGGGTCCTCGGGCTCGACGCCGCCCCAGAGGACCTTGGCGCGCCCGATGTGCGGGAATGCCCCTCCACCCGCGATCACCGCCGTCTGCGCCGACCGCTTGCGGACCACCGCGTCGAGACCGTCCACCAGCGCGTCGAACGACCGATCCGGTACGTCGGCGAAGAACGCCAGTGTCAGGTGCCACTGCTCCGGCGGCGCCCACCGGAACGTGCCGGCCTCGCGCCGAATGTCCAGGAACGCGTCGAGGTGCTCGACGGCCTCAGCCGACGGGTAGACCGCGACGAACATGCGCGTCATCGAACAGCCAGCACCCGCCAGGTTCCGGGGACGCCTTTGAGTTCGCGCTCCCCCCGGTCGTCGAACTCCAGGCCGGACCCGGCGACAAGGTCGCGGACCGTCGAGGACGTCAGGATCTCACCGGTCCCAGCCAGAGCGGAGATGCGAGCGGCGATGTGCACGGCGATCCCCCCGATGTCGTCGCCGATGAGTTCGACCTCGCCGGTGTGGACACCGGCGCGAATCGGGAGCCCGACCGACTCAAGCGATTCCCCCAGCGATTTCACGCACTGCACAGCACGAGCCGGGCCGTCGAACGTTGCCATCACACCGTCGCCGGTGAGCTTGATCAACCGCCCACGCGCGCCATCGATCGCACCGCGCGCCAAGGACTCGTGTTTCTCCAGCAGACCGCGCCATCTGCGGTCCCCCATACGAGCAGCCAGTTCAGTGGAGCCGACGATATCGGTGAAGACGACCGTTCGCAGTGCTCGATCGATCGCCGCCGGGCGCCTGGACCCGGTCAGGAACTCCTCAACGGCATCCGCCATCAGTGAGCCGGCGTCCGAAGCGAAGTTGATGACGTGCTCGGCTCCGGGCACCTCCACGTAGCGTGAACCGGCGATGTGGTCGACCAGGTAATGAGCATGCTGGACGGTGATGTATCGATTGTCCCGAGAATGAACCACCAACGTGGGAACCGTGATCGCCGACAGCACGCCACGGACATCAATGTCAAAGGCTCGCGCCTGCTTGAGGGCGGCCCGCCGCGGGCTGCCGGCCGCGCGCTCGGCGACCGCCACCCAACCGGCACTGTCGGCGTCCTGTGCCAGGGCAGGGCTGCTGTAACTCAAGACGTT
>DATEDT010000094.1:0-7785 GCA_035281505.1 Aeromicrobium sp.
CCGACGGCAGCCGGGTCGATGCCCCGAACGTCGCCGGGATCGACGGTCGCGATCCGCAGATCGTTCGGGACGGCCCGGACGGGGCTCGTCACGCGGACCGCGACGGCGTCAGCCCACGCGACCCAGTGCGGCTCGGTGCCCGGGCGGCCCTCCTCCGGCGTGCTGTTCTCCTGGTGCAACTCGGTCCAGTCCGACCAACCCTGCTTGCCGCGCCACCGCACGGAGACCTCGGCCTCCTCCGGCACGCCCGACGCCCACGTCACACCGACGAGGGCGAAGGGGTCGACCTCCCGCGGGGTCAGCTCGGCGATCGCCACCGGCGCCTCATCGCTCGGTTCGGGACTCGATCCGTCGGCCTCGGCTTCGGCACCGCCCTGGCCCGCAGCCGAACGCCGATCGCCGGCAGCACCGGCACCGGGCTCGACCGGAACGTCGGTCGTCACGGTCGGAACGGTCAGCTGGTCAACGACGACGCGCGGCGTCCCGAGGTCCTCGTCCACTCGCTGAGCCGCGATGTCCTGCCATGCCAAAGTCGACCCGAGCAGCCCGAACGTCAACACGTAGGGGGCGAGTCGCACGATCACGCGCCGAGAACGCATGAGAACCAGTCCAATCCACACGGCAGGTTTGGGGAAGCTGTGACTCATGTGATTATTGTGAAAACTGCCGCTTGAGGGAAAATTGCACACCAGATTTCCCCATTTGACAAACACCGGGGTCTGACCTGCGGAACTACATCCGTGTCATTCGGGCGATCGTCGGCCCAGCGCACACCGCGGTCCGCGCAGCCCGATCGAGTCAGGGAGCGACTTGGCGATGCAGGCGGCGTGCCGCCTCGGCGACCGAGCCCGACAGCGACGGGTAAACCGTGAACGCGTCCGAGACCTGATCGACCGTGAGCTGCATGGAGACCGCCAACGAGACCACGTGGATCAACTCGCTGGCGCGCGGGCTGACGATCACGCCGCCCAGCACTGTGCCGGTCGACTTGCGGGAGTACAGCTTCACGAAGCCGTCGTGGATGCCCTGCATCTTGGCCCGGGGGTTGGTGCCCAGCGGCAGCATCGCCACATCGACCTGCAACCCGGCCTCCTGCAGGTCTGCCTGTGACAAGCCGACGGTCGCGATCTCGGGCGAGGTGAAGATGTTGCTCGACACCTTGGACAGGTCCAAGGGGTGCACGGCGTCGCCGAGCAGGTGGGCCATCGCGATGCGACCCTGCTGGGCCGCGACCGAGGCCAGCATGAAGACGCCGGTGCAGTCGCCCGCGGCGTAGATGCCGGGGGCCGAGGTCCGTGAGACGCGATCGACCTTGATGAACCCGCGGTCGTCCAGGTCGACGCCAGCGTCCGCCAGCCCCAGATCGGCGGTGCTCGGGATCGAGCCGAGCGCCAGCAGGCAGTGACTGCCGTCGACGGTGCGGCCGTCGTCCAGGGTGACCCGGACGCCGTCACCGATGCGCTCCACGCGCTCCATGCGGGACTTGTCCAGGACGTCCATGCCACGACGGGTGAAGACGTCCTCGATGAGCGTCGCGGCGTCCTGGTCCTCACCGGGGAGGACCCGGTCGCGACTGGAGACCAGGGTGACACTGCAGCCGAGGCCGTTGTAGGCACTGGCAAACTCGGCGCCGGTGACACCGGAACCGACGACGATCATGTGCTCGGGGATCTCCTGGAGCGAGTAGATCTGCTCCCAGGTGAGGATGCGCTCCCCGTCCGGCTGCGCCGCGTCCACGATGCGCGGATGCGCACCGGTGGCGATGAGGACACCGTCGGCCGGGACGTACCGCTCTCCCGACTCGGTCGTCGCGACGACGCCGCCGGTGTGGTCGAGGCGACCGGTGCCGGCGATGACCTCGACGCCGCTGACCTGGAGCCGTTCGGCGATGTCGTCGGACTGCGCAGCGGCCAACACGAGCACCCGCTCGTTGACCGCCGCCAGGTTGACGCGGGCGTCGGTGGGGACATCCACACCGAGCTCTGCCGCGGAGCGCCCGTCGGTGAGCAGATCGGAGGTGGCGATGAGCGTCTTGCTGGGCACGGCGTCGGTGAGCACGGCCGAACCGCCCGGACCGTCACGCTCGATCAGGGTGACCTGGGCGCCAAGTCGAGCAGCGACCAGCGCCGCTTCGTATCCGCCCGGTCCTCCCCCGACGATCGCGACCCGCGCCGCCGCCATCAGATCTCGCCGGTCCGCTCGTAGTCGAGGAGCAGGTCGATTCGGCGCTGGTGCCGCGGTTCGTCGCTCCACGGGGTGGTGAGGAAGGCCTCGACGATGGCCGTCGCCTCGTCCTGGGTGTGCATCCTGGCGCCGACCGAGACGACCTGGGCGTTGTTGTGCTGGCGGGCGAGCGAAGCGGTCTCGGTGCTCCAGGCGAGCGCGGCCCGGATGCCTTCGACCTTGTTCGCGGCGATCTGCTCGCCGTTTCCGGACCCGCCGATGACGATGCCGAGTGAGCCGGGCTCGTCGGCCACGGCCTGCGCGGCATGCACGCAGAACGGCGGATAGTCGTCGAGCGCGTCATAGGCGAACGCGCCGTGATCGACCGGCTCGTACCCGTGCTCGGCCAGCCAGATGAGGAGGTGGGTCTTCAGCTCGTAGCCGGCGTGGTCAGCAGCAAGGTGGACGCGCATGGGTCGCAGCGTAGCGCCACAGGGCGCCGCGCGAGCGGCGGCCGAGGACGCTGCGCGTAGGTGAAGAACGGAGGCTTTCGCCCTGCTCAGGCCGCGGGAAGCGGATGCCCAGCACGCATCTCGGCAACCAGCGAGGCCACCACTGCGTCGAGCTCACCGTGATGCTGCGCCGCAACCGCGCGTTGCCGCTGATAGGACGCGCCGGTCTCGATGATCCGGTTGATGCCGTCGAGCTCGTCGAGACAGCCGAGCCGGTCGGCAACCGGCTCCAGCTGGACCAGCAACCGCTTGAGGTCGGTCGTGACGAGGTCCTCGTCGGCCTGCTCGTTGAGGATGAGAATGGCGTCCATGCCGTAGCGAGCCGACCGCCACTTGTTCTCCTGCGAGAACCACGGCGGCAGGTTGGGCAAGGTGTTGCCCGCGTCCAGCTCGCTGGAGAAGTGCTCGACCAGGCAATGTGTGAGCGCCGAAATGCTCATCACCTCGTCCAGCGTGGGAATCCCGTCGCACACCCGCACCTCGAGCGTCCCGAACTTCGGCGACGGGCGCAGGTCCCAGCGGATCTCGTCGAGCTGGTCGATGACGCCGGTCTTGAGCAGGTCGGCGGCGTACGCCTCGAACTCCGACCAGTGCTGGAACTGAAATGGAAGGCCCGCGGTCGGAAGCTGCTGGAACATCAGGGCCCGGTTGGAGGCGTAACCGGTGTCCTCACCGCCCCAGAACGGCGACGAGGCGCTGAGCGCCTGCAGGTGCCCGTAGTACGACAGCATGGCGGCGCTGATCGGCAGGACCTTGTCCCGGTCCTCGATGCCGACGTGAACGTGCACGCCATAGATCAGCATCTGCCGGCCCCACCACTGGGTGCGGTCGATGAGGGTCTGGTAACGCGCCTTGTTGGTCATCTTCTGGTGATCCCAGCGGGCGAAGGGATGCGTGCCGGCGCACATCAGCTCCACCCGCAGCGGATCGGTGACCTCGCGGATCTCGTCGATCGCCCGTTGCAGGTCAGCGCCGGCCTCCCGCACGCTGTGCCCGACGCTGGAGACAACCTCCACCGTGTTCAGCAGCAACTCCTGCTTGATCGAGGGGTGCTCGGCCGCGTCGGCCGGCCGGACCGCGTCCAGCACCGTCATCGCCACCTGGCGCAGGTCGCCGGAATCGGAGTCGACCAACGCCAGCTCCCACTCGATGCCGATGGTGGACCGCTCCGAGACGGCGAAGGGGATGTGCACGCCACCAGTCTGCACGCTCACCCGACCCATAGGCTTGCCGTCATGCCCGGAACGAACCTGACGCGCGAAGAAGCCCGGCAACGTGCCGCCGTCGTCTCACCCAGCCATTACGTCGTCGAACTCGATCTCAGTGGTGACAACACCGAACGGTTCGGCTCGATCACGACGATCCAGTTCAGCGCGACGCCCGGGTCCTCGACCTTCGCCGATCTGGTGGATGGCGAGATCGCGTCGATCACGCTCAACGGCGTCCACCTCGATCCGGCCACGTATGCCGACAGCCGCATCCCGCTCCCGAACCTCCAAGCCGAGAACGAGCTGCGCGTGGAGGCGACCTGCCTCTACTCGCACTCCGGCGAGGGTCTGCACCGGTTCGTCGATCCCGTCGACGATCGGGTGTATCTCTACACCCAGTTCGAGGTCCCGGACGCCCGCCGCGTGTTCGCCACCTTCGAGCAGCCGGACCTCAAGGCCACCTTCGAGTTCCACGTCACCGCCCCGGCCGACTGGTCGGTGACGTCGAACTCGCCGACACCCGAGCCCGAGGCCGTGCGCAAGGGCGTCGCGGTGTGGCACTTCCCGCCGACCAAGAAGATGTCGACCTACATCACCGCGCTCGTCGCCGGTCACTACCACCGGGTCACGGACGTGTACTCAGGCGCCCACGGCGAGATCCCCCTCGGCGTCTTCTGCCGACAGTCCCTGGTGGAGCACCTGGACGCCGACGAGATCCTCACCATCACCAAGCAGGGCTTCGAGTTCTTCGAGGGCGCCTTCGAGATGGGCTACCCGTTCGGCAAATACGACCAGCTGTTCGTCCCCGAGTACAACATGGGCGCGATGGAGAACGCCGGCTGCGTGACGTTCCGGGACGAGCTCATCTTCCGGAGTCGCCAGACGATTGCGGCCTACGAGCAACGGGCCAACACGATTCTGCACGAGATGGCGCACATGTGGTTCGGCGACCTCGTGACGATGAAGTGGTGGGACGACCTGTGGCTGAACGAGTCGTTCGCCGAGTTCGCCGCCCACCACTCGTCCACCCATGCGACACGCTTCACCGACGCGTGGACCGGGTTCACGAACAATCGCAAGAACTGGGCGTACCGGCAGGACCAGCTGCCCTCGACGCATCCGATCGCCGCCGACAACTACGACCTGCATGCGGTCGAGGCGAACTTCGACGGCATCACCTATGCCAAGGGCGCGTCCGCACTGCGGCAGCTGGTCGCGTGGGTGGGCGAGAAGGACTTCTTCGCCGGACTGCGTGCCTACTTCACCAAGCACGCCTACGGGAACACCGAGCTGGCCGACCTGCTCGTCGAGCTGGAGAAGGCGTCCGGTCGCGAACTGGGCGACTGGTCCCAGGAGTGGCTGCAGACGTCCGGCGTCAACACGCTGCGCGCGGACTTCGACGTCGACGAGAACGACGTGTTCACCCGCTTCGCCATCGAGCAGACGGCCATCGAGGACTATCCGGTGCTGCGCCGCCATCGGATCGCGATCGGTCTCTACAACCGGATCGAGGGGCAGCTCGTTCGCACCGAACGATTCGAGGTCGACGTACGAGGAGCGTCCACGCCGGTCAACGACCTGCTCGATCGTCAGGTGCCCGACCTGATCCTGCTCAACGACGACGACCTCACCTACGCGAAGATCCGGCTCGACCATCGGTCGTTCGAGACGCTCGTCACGAGCATCGGCACGTTCGAGGACTCGCTCCCCCGCGCGCTGTGCTGGGGCTCGGCGTGGGACATGACGCGCGACGCCGAGCTCCCGGCGAGCGACTTCGTCGAACTCGTGCTCGCCGGGGTCGGTGGCGAGTCGGACCTGACCGCCGTCGCGGCGCTGTTGCGGCAGGGCCAGAGCGCCGTCAATCTCTTCACCGCGGACCCAGCTCGTCCGGATCTCGCCGAACGCTGGGAAGCCGGCCTCCGCGGCCTGATCAAAGAGGCGAAGGAGGGCAGCGACCATCAACTCGCCTTCGTCCGCGCCTACGCCGGCGCGGCCTCCGGGCCGGGCTACCTCCGCAAACTCCTCGACGGCAAGCTCGACGGCCTCGAGGTCGATGCCGACCTGCGCTGGACGCTGATCAAGGCGCTCGCGCGCATCGGCGAGGCAGACGAGCAGGAGATCGCCGACGAGCTCGCCCGGGACGACACGAACTCGGGGCGCGAGCACGCCGCGGCAGCCCGCGCCATCCGACCGTTGGCCGAGGCCAAAGCCGAGGCCTGGCAACGAGCGGCCGTCGACCCGGACACCCCGAACGAGACCCGTCGTCAGATCGCCGCCGCGTTCCAGGTGTCCGGTCAGGCCGACGTGCTGGAGCCGTACGTCGACCAGTACCTCACCATGGCCACGACCATCATCGACGACCTGGGCGTGTGGATCGGCCAAACCGCGCTGATCCATCTCTTCCCGCTGGCCAATCCGTCCGCCCAGACGCTGGCGAAGGTCGATGCCTGGCTGGCGTCCACCAAGGCCTCGGCTGCCGCCGTACGCTACGTCGGCGAGGGCCGCGACGACCTGGCCCGCGCGCTCCGCGCCCAGGCGGCGTCGGCGAAGTAGCCGGGGCCCTAGGTGTGGCTCACGGTGAGGGTGTAGATGACGACCTCACCGAAGGCGTTGGGAGAGTCACCGCGCTCGGGATTGGACTGCGGGTAACAACCGGCCTTGAAGTACCAGCCACGGCCCACCTTGGGGAGGTCGACCGTGCGTGCGGTGTTGTAGGTGACCCGGACTCCTGACGGCGTCGCGACGATCGCCACCGTGAACCTGGTCCCCAACCGATACCGCGGATCGAGCACGCCGACGTCGTCGCCGTTGGATTCGACGAACAGTCGGCGCCCCTCCAGCCGGATCATCAGGATGTCGTCCTCGGCGTCGTGAATCTGGCCGGCCACCACGTGTGGCTTCGCTCGCGGGGTGGCCGTGATGGCTTGCGTGATCGTCATCGCATGACGCCCGCGCGCGTTGGTCCAGCCGGCCTCACGTCGGCCGTCAGCGGACATCTCCCGCAGTTCCGAACGCGGGTAGGACGAATTGCGGGTCGTCGTCCCTCCCACGGGCGCGCGGAACGCCACGCCGCGATCGCGGGTCAATCGCAGATGTGGGCCGCTCGTCACCGAACCCAGGGCCGGCTGCCGGAGCTCAGTGGGGTGGCCGGACCTGCCGACCGGCAGCGTCAGCTTCCACCGCCGAAGGTCGAGGACCTGGGACGGCCGGACTGGTGTCGGCTTCGGACGCACGACGGGACTCACGCGCGGCCGCGGTGCCGTCGATGGTGACGCCGTCGGTGTCGACAGCTGCCTCAGGGTCGGTGTCGGCGTCGGCGTCGGTGTCGGAGTCGGTGCCGGTGTCGCCAAGGCGATCGGCCTCGGCGTCGACTTCGGGGCGGGCTTCGGGGCGGGCTTCGGTACCGGCCTCGGTGGCAACGTCGGCCGCGGCGGAGTGGGCGATGGATCACTGGCCGGCGTCCTGGGTGGCTCGGCAGACGCTTGCGCCGTCCGTGGCGGAGCCGTCCCGCGCGGTGCGAGGACCACCGGTCTCGGTGCCGCCCGCGTGAGCTCGTCGGCGCGTTCGATGGCCGCCGGGGCGACCGTCGGTGGTGGTACGGGGCGGGACGACGCGTCGAGGGCTGCCGGCGTGCCTGCGGCAGGCATCCCGAAAACCTCAGCCACGCCGATGGTCAGCACCGCGACCACCAGGCCCACGACAACCGGTGGCCACCACGCGCGCACGAACCTCATGCGCCGATGGTGGGCGGCGATCAGCCTCCAGCGTCAGGCCGGAGATGCGTCCTGTGGACGGTCGACGACCCTCCACAGGGCCGCCGACGGGCGGTCAGTGGTGACCGTGCGTCTCGACTTCGGAACCCGGCTCCGGCGGTTCCGGCACGAAGTTGTTGCGGGCCGTGA
>DATEDT010000095.1:0-21224 GCA_035281505.1 Aeromicrobium sp.
GAGCATCCGGATTCGTATTACTCGGTCTCCGACCGGCTGGTCCGCGAGACACCCGGCGGGTGGAAGCCCGATCAGTACTCCAACCCGGCTGGTCCGCAGAGCCATTACGAGACCACGGGGCCGGAGATCTGGGACGACACCGACGGGAAGGTGACGCACGTCGTGGCCGGCGTCGGCACCGGCGGCACCATCACCGGGGTCGGGCGCTACCTCAAGGAAGTCTCCGGCGGCGCGGTCAAGGTCATCGGAGTCGATCCCGAGGGCTCGGTCTACTCCGGCGGCACCGGGCGCCCCTACCTGGTCGAAGGCGTCGGTGAGGACTTCTGGCCGGACGCCTACGACCCGTCCATCCCGGACGAGATCATCGCCGTCTCCGACGCTGACTCCTTCGAGATGACCCGACGGCTCGCACGCGAGGAAGGCATCCTCGTCGGCGGATCGTCCGGCATGGCCGTCGTCGCGGCGGCCCAGGTCGCCGAGCGCGAAGGCCCGGACGCTCTCATCGTCGTGATCCTGCCCGACGGCGGCCGCGGCTACCTGTCGAAGGTGTTCAACGACGAATGGCTGTCGTCCTACGGCTTCCTCCGCACACCGCTCACCGGGGAGCCGAGTCAGCTCACCGTCGGTCAGCTGCTGCTGCGCAAGTCCGGCGGTATGCCGGCACTCGTACACACCCACCCGATCGAAACAGTCCGCGACGCCATCCGGATCCTGCACGAGTACGGGGTCTCGCAAATGCCCGTCGTCGGTCCGGAGCCACCGGTCGTCATCGGCGAAGTGGTCGGCAGCGTGACCGAAGGCGGGCTGCTCAGCGCGGTCTTTGAGGGACGCGCACAGTTGACCGACGCCGTCGCCCAGCACATGGAGCCGGCGCTGCCACTCATCGGATCGCATGAGGACATCAGCGTGTGCGTCAAGCAGCTCAGTGAGTCCGACGCGGTCATGGTGATCGAGGACGGCAAGCCGCTGGGTGTCCTCACCCGCCATGACCTGCTGGGAGTTCACGTATGACCGGTTTCTCCACCCGTGCCATTCACGCCGGCCAGGAACCGGACCCCGAGACCGGTGCCGTCATCCTGCCGATCCACACATCGACCACCTTCGAGCAGGACGCCGTGGGCCAGACGCGTGGCGCGTTCGACTATTCACGCGCCGGCAACCCCACCCGCTCGGTGGTCGAGACCGTCCTGGCCTCGCTCGAGGGCGGAACCTATGGCCGGACCTTTGCCTCCGGGATGGCTGCCGTGGACACGGCGCTTCGCGCGTTGGTGCGGCCCGGCGACCATGTGGTCCTGCCGAACGACGTCTACGGCGGGACGTTCCGGCTGCTCGACAAGGTCCTGACCGAGTGGGGCATCACGTATTCACTCGCGCCGGTCGGGGACGTCGACGCCATGGCCGCGGCGGCTACCCCGGCGACCAAGGTGTTCTGGGTCGAGACGCCCACCAATCCCCTGCTCAACATCGCCGACATCGGCGCACTGGCCGACGTCGCCCACGCCAACGATGCGACGCTCGTCGTCGACAACACGTTCGCGTCGCCGTACCTGCAGCAGCCCCTCGCGCTGGGCGCCGACGTGGTCATGCACTCGACGACCAAGTACCTCGGCGGGCATTCCGATGTCATCGGCGGCGCGCTCATCACCGATGATGCCGACCTCGCCGAGCGATTCGAGTTCTTGCAGAAGAGCGCGGGCGCCGTGCCAGGGCCGTTCGACTCCTACCTGCTACTGCGGGGCATCAAGACCCTCGCCGTGCGCATGGAGCGACACTGCAGTAACGCCGAGACGATCGCACGCCACCTGGCCGAACACCCAAAGCTTGCCGAGGTCATCTACCCCGGCCTCGCGTCCCATCCGGGCCACACGGTCGCGTCCAAGCAGATGCGACGGTTCGGCGGCATGATCTCGGCCCGCCTTGCCGGTGGCCGCACTGCCGCCATCGAGTTGTGCGAACGGACCAAGATCTTCACGTTGGCCGAGAGCCTCGGCGGTGTCGAATCATTGATCGAACACCCGGGGGTCATGACGCACGCGTCCGCCGCCGGTTCGACCGCCGCTCCCCCGGACGACCTCGTCCGGGTCAGCGTGGGCATCGAGGACGTCGAGGACCTGATCGCCGATCTGGATCAAGCGCTGGCCTGAGCCGGCCGCCGGCCCAGGACGAATCCCAGCGCCAGAGCCCACAGTCCGAACAGCCCGGCTCCGACGACGTTGTTCCATTCGCCACCGGGAGCCGCAAACCCGGACTCGCCGTACACGGTGGCGAGCTCGGCCAACTGCTCGCCGGCGAACACCACGGTGAACCACCCGAACCACCGAGGGAAAGAACCTTCACGCAACGCGGCGAGGCCCACCGCGCCGGACATCACCACGATGGTCGTCGTGAGAACCGGACCGAAGTAGCTGGCAACGTCCAGCAACGAGCGCGCCGTTTGGGGATCGATGGTGTCGGCGTGCACGGCGGTCCCGGCGTAGAACCACAGGACAACGGCCGCCTGCGTGACGAACGCGGCGGTGGCACCCAGGAACGCGTATCCGTACACGTCCGGAAGCGCCCGACGGGTCCACGCCGCCAACACGAAGAACGGGATGAGCGCCAGGGCGAAGCTCACCACCATGACCGGGATGTCGTCCTGGCGGAGTTGCAGCCAGGCCTGCGTCTCCGACGGCGAGGCATCGATGCGCACCGGTGTGCCGAGAAACGCCGTGCCGGTGGCGTAGAGCGCCAGGAAAGCAACGGCTGCGAGGAGAGGGACCTTCGAGTGATTCATCGGGTGAACATCCCATCCCCGTCCGGCGTGGTCAACGGCCGAGGGCCACGTCAGGCCGTCTCTTCGTCGACGACCTCCACGGTGTGGACGCCATCGAACAGCTCGAGCTCGGGGCGCTCGACGTCGGCCAATGCCTCAGTGAACTCGTCGGCGACGATGCGACGCGGCTGTTCGTCGATCTCCTGCGGCGCCGGAATGAGCTTGGATTCGTCGACGGCGTCCAGTTTGCGGGCGGTCACCAGCACCCGGGATTCCAGGGAGCTGACGAACTTGTTGTAGTCGTTGACCGACGTCTCGATCGAACGTCCGAGCTTGCTGACGTGGCCGGCCATGGTGGAGATCCGGTCGTACAACTGCTTGCCGAGGTCGAACAGTGCCTTGGCGTCCTCGGTGAGCGCGTCCTGCTGCCAGGTGAACGCCACCGTCTTCAGCAACGACCACAGGTTGGCCGGCGTCGCGAGCACGATGCCCTTGCTGAACGCGTACTCCATCAGCGACGGGTCGACGTCGAGCGCGGCGTTGAGCGCCGCGTCGTTGCCGATGAACGCGATCGTGAACTCCGGGCTCGCCGACAAGCCCGACCAGTACGACTTGGCCGCGAGAGCATCGATGTGTGACTTGACCGCCTTGGTGTGCTGCGTCAGCAGCTGGCTGCGGCGGACGTCGTCGAGGTCGGCGGCGCCGGCGCGGAGGTAGTCGGCCAGCGGCATCTTGGCGTCGACCGCCATCTGCTTGCCGCCGGGCAGGTTGATGACCATGTCGGGACGTCGGCCGCCGGACTCGGTCTGAACCGTCTCCTGGGTGTAGAAGTCGACGTGGCGCACCATGCCGGATGACTCCACCACCGTGCGCAACTGCGTTTCACCGTAGGCGCCGCGCGCGGAGTTGTTGCTCAGCGCCGCCGCCAACTGGCCGGCCGCGGCACGACTCTGCTCGGCCGTCTCGCGGGTGGCCTTGATCTGCTCCTCGAGCTTGCCGTGCTGCTCGTGCCGCTGCTTCTCGATGACGTCGACCTTCTGATGCATCGCCTTGAGTTGATCGGCGATGGGCGCCATCTGCTGCAGCACCTTGCTCTCGTCGGCCTTGGCCTTCTCGCGTTCGGCGAGCTCTCGTTGCCGCAGCTCAGCGAGCTGCGTGACCTGCTCGCGCAGCGCGACGGCCGTGGCCTGCGCCTGCGCCAGATCGGCTTGAAGCAACGCCTTCTCCTGCGTCTCGGCGTGCCGCACCTCGAGCACCTCCGCCGCATGACGCGCCCGCAGGACGTCGAGGTTCTCGCCACCAGCGCGGCTGCGTCCGACGACAAAACCCGCGACTGCGCCCACAACCAGCCCGGTGAGAAGAATGACGACCAACTCCATGTGGCCCACCCTTGCAGGGCGCGCCGACAAAATGGGAAACGACGCGCGGCTCGATAGTCTCGCACCATGGCCGCACCCAAGCTTCCCGGTGAACTCACGTGGCCGAAGTTGCTCGGCACCTCCATCGCCGCCGTCGTCGCGGCGTGGCTTGCCGGCTACCTGGGACTGGGCAACACGCTCACCGGTGTCGCCATCGGCAGCGTCATCGCCACCTTCGGCTCCGCGTTCTTCACCACCACGATCGCCAAGACCCACGAGGTCATTCCGACCGTCCTTGTGCGCACCGACCGAGGAACAGTGGTCCAGACACGAGCCGACCACGACGTCGAAGTCGAGGATTCCGGTGGCACCACGATCTTTCCCGCCCAGCCCGAGCAACCAGCTCCGATGCCGGGAGCACTGGACGCCGAGGGACCGAGCCGCTGGAGCCAGATCAACTGGAAGACGGTGGTGATCGCCTCCCTGCTCACGATGGCCATCACGCTCGGTGCCATCTCCATCTACGAGAGCGCAGTGGGCCGCACCTGGGGATCCAACGAGCCGGGCACGACGATCGGCAACACGGTTCGCGGCGGGCCTGCTCCGACGGCGCCTCCAACCCCCACACCGACTGCGACGGAGGAGCCCACCGAGGAGCCCTCACCCACCGAGGAACCATCCGAGTCGCCCACGCCGACCGTGGACCCGTCCCCGTCCTCGTCGCCCTCGCCCACGGCAACGCCCACCGACTGCCCGACGCCCGGCGAATCTCCGGCCGATCCGGCCAGCCCGGACACCACGAACCCGGACTGTCCGACGCCCACACCGTCGGTGTCGGAGCAGCCCGGGCTGCTCCAGTGACCGGGTGATTGAATCTGCGGGTGTTCACCATCGGCGCCCGGGACGGGCGCGCACGCGCTGCGGTGCTGAGCACGCCGCACGGTGAGGTCCAGACGCCCGCGTTCATCCCGGTCGGCACGCGCGCGACCGTCAAGGCGGTCACGCCCGACGCTCTGCAGAGCATCGGAGCCCAGGCGGTACTCGGCAACGCGTACCACCTGTACCTGCAGCCGGGCGACGAACTCATCGCCGCGGCCGGCGGACTCGCTGCATTCATGGCCTGGCCGGGCCCGACTTTCACCGATTCCGGCGGCTTTCAGGTTCTGAGCCTGGGCGCCGGCTTCAAGAAGACCCTTTCGATGGACCCCGACGCCGCAAGCGCCGACGACGTCATTGCCCCAGGCAAGGAGCGGCTGGCCAAGGTGGACGAGGACGGCGTCACCTTCCGCAGCCACCTCGACGGATCGACACATCGCTTCACACCCGAGGTCTCCATCGGCATCCAGCACCGGCTGGGCGCCGACATCATCTTCGCGTTCGACGAACTCACCACCCTGATGAACTCGTTCGAGTACCAGCGGGAATCGGTTGAGCGCACCCATCGTTGGGCCGAACGCTCCCTCGCCGAGCACGTCCGTCTGAGTCGCCTGGGGTCGTCCCCGCGCCAACTCCTGTTCGGCATCGTCCAAGGCGCGCAGCACGAGGATCTCCGACGGCAGGCCGCGGCCGGCCTGGCCACCATGACCGTGGACTCCGAAGGATTCGACGGGTTCGGCATCGGTGGCGCCATCGACAAGGAGCGGCTGGGCGAGATCGTCGGTTGGGTGGTCGACGAACTACCCGAGGACAAGCCACGTCACCTGCTCGGCATCGGCGAACCGGAGGACCTGATCGCCGGTGTCGAGCAAGGCTGCGACACCTTCGACTGCGTCCAGCCCACCCGCGTCGCGCGAACGGGCCGCGTCTACACCCCGACCGGACGGCGCAATCTGAGCGTTGCTGCCGCACGGCGGGAGTTCTCCCCCATCGACGACGAGTGCGATTGCCCCACCTGCGCCGCACACACCGTCGCCTACCTGCACCACTTGCTCCGGACCAACGAGTATCTCGGAGCGACTCTGCTCAGCCTGCACAACCTGCGGTTCTACATCCGCCTGGTCGATGGACTGCGCGCGGCGATCGTCGACGGTGAGTTCGACGCGTTCAAGCAGGATTTCCTCGGGCGCTACCGCGCTGGAGTGCCGGCGTCCCAGTAGGTGGGCTCGCGCCGCTTGATCCAAGCGATGACGGTCATCGTGATCGGCATGACGAGGAACTCCACTGCCGTCTTGTAGATGAAGCCGACGATGAAGTAGTTCCAGAACGTGCCCATCGAGTCGATGCCAATGGCGGTCGCGGCGATGGCGCAGAAGATGAAGGTGTCGGCCAGCTCTCCCACGCCGGTCGACGTCGCCAGCCGGGCGAACAGGTGCGGCTCGGCGGTCTTGGCCTTCATCCGGACCAGCACATAGGAATTCAGGAACTGCCCGACCAGATAGCCCGCAAGCGACGCCGCGATGATCTGCGCCACCGGACCGGCCACGGCCTCGAACGCAGCCTGGTTCTCGTACCACGAGGCGGCCGGCGCGTGCTGGACGACGAAGAACGTCAACGCCGCCAGCAGGGCCATCGCGAACCCGGTGAAGATGGCCCGCCGCGCCGCCTTGAATCCGTACACCTCACTGATGACGTCACCGAGGATGTACGCCAGCGGGAACAGGAACGCGCCGCCGTCGGTCACGATCGGCAGGATCTGCACCGACCCGATCGAGAAGTCGCCGCCGCCGAACTCGATGCCCTTGGTGGCCGCGATGTTCGAGACCACCAGCACCACGGCGAACAGGGCGAGAATCACGTCGAAATGGGTGGATCCGCGGGATGCGTAGTGGACTTCACGACTGTCGACGGCCGTGCTGGGGTCGGTCATGCGCAACATCCAATCATCGTCGTGATCGCGGATGACAGAATCGGGCCATGAAGACGGACGTGCTGGTCGTCGGCGCCGGACCGGCCGGGGCATCGGCCGCGGCATGGCTGGCCCGCTTCGGGCACGACGTCATCCTCGCGGACTCGGCCACATTCCCGCGGGACAAGACCTGCGGCGACGGCCTGACGCCGCGGGCGGTCGCCGAGCTCGACCGCCTGGGCCTCACCGACTGGCTCCGCGGCTTCGGCACCAACCGTGGCCTTCGGGCCGCCGGTTTCGGCCAGGAGCTCCTCCTCCCCTGGCCCGGAGGATCACTGCCGGACTGGGGTTCGGCGGTCCCCCGCACCACGCTCGACGCACGCATCCGCCAAGTTGCCCTCGACGACGGCGCCGTGCCCCTCGAGGGCGCCCGCGCGTTCGATGCCCAGCGCGCCCCGGACGGACGCGTCACGTCGGTGAGCTTCACCGTCGGCAAGAACCGGGAGCCGCTGACGGTCGAGTGTCAGCGCGTCGTCGTCGCCGACGGCGTTCGCTCACCGTTGGGTCGCGTACTCGGCCGCGAATGGCACCGCGACACCGCCTATGGCGTCGCCGGTCGCTCGTACGTGAAGTCCGATCGCAGTGATGACCCGTGGATATCGTCGCACCTCGAGCTCCGTGGCACCGAGAACGAGCTCCTGCCGGGGTACGGCTGGATCTTCCCGCTGTCCGACGGCGAGGTGAATCTGGGCGTCGGTGCTCTTGCGACCGCGAAGCGTCCCGCCGACCTGCAGATCCGGCCGCTGATGGAGCACTATGCCCACCTGCGTCGCGACGAGTGGGGACTCGGACCCGACCTACGGATGCCGACGTCGGCACTGCTCCCGATGGGAGGCGCGGTCTCGGGTGTGGCCGGGCCGAACTGGATCGTCATCGGCGATGCCGCCGGCTGCGTCAACCCACTCAACGGTGAAGGCATCGACTACGGCCTCGAGACCGGCCGCGTCGGTGCCGAACTGATGGACGAGGCAGGCACCACCCGGCTCGCCCTCGAACATGCGTGGCCACTGCTGCTCACGTCGCACTACGGCGAGGCGTTCTCGATCGCCCGTCGGCTCGCGGGCATCTTCACCGTTCCCGGTCTGCTGCCCAAGGCCGGACCGATCGGGATGCGTTCCCATGGCCTCATGACCATTGCCCTGCGCGTGATGGGCAACTTCATCACCGACGAAGATCGCGATGCGACCGCGCGGGTATGGCGCTGGGCCGGCCGCCAGTCGGTTCGTTTGGACAACCGTCCGCCGTGGTCATGATCTCCGAGTAGGCTCCGAGCGTGTTGATCGTCGCCGTTGTTTCCGCCGTGCTCGCTGCACTTCTGCACGTCTACATCTGGACGATGGAGTCACTGACCTGGCGCAAGCCGGCGACCTGGAAGCGGTTCGGCGTGGCCTCACAGGAGGAAGCCGAGACGCAGGCGCTGTTCGCCTTCAACCAGGGTTTCTACAACCTGTTCCTCGCCATCATGGCCGGCGTCGGGGTCGTTGCCATCCATCGACCGGGACCGTGTGCGTACGTCGGCTGGACGCTCATCATCGCCGCCACGGCCAGCATGCTGGGCGCAGCGATCGTGCTCCGTTCGTGCGGCAAGGAGTACACCCGCGCGGCCGTATTGCAGGGCACCTTCCCACTGATCGCGATCGTCACGTCCGTGCTGTTCCTGACGTCCTGATGCGGGTCGCAACGGTCAACGTCAACGGGGTCCGCGCAGCCTGGCGCAAGGGCATGGCCGACTGGCTGGCCACCTCCGACGCCGACATCGTCACCCTGCAGGAAGTCCGCGCACCCGACGCGATCGTCCGTGACGTCCTCGCAGACTGCGGGTATTACGTCGCCCACACCGAATCAGTGCAGAAGGGACGCAACGGCGTCGCCGTCCTGACGCGGGCTGAGCCGAAGGACGTCCGCCCCCACTGCGCCGACGAGTACTTCGACGATTCCGGCCGGTGGCTCGAGGTTGACGTCCCGCTGGACGACGGCAGTCTGCTCACCGTCGTCTCCACCTACATCCATGCCGGCGGCGTGGGCACCCCCCAACAGGACGACAAACTGCGCCTGCTGGGCCGGATGCTCGAGCGGATGACCGCCATTCGGGCCGACGCCGACCACGGAGTCGTCACCGGCGACCTCAACATTGGCCACACCGAGCGCGACATCCGGAACTGGAAGGGCAACGTCGGCAAGGCCGGATTCCTACCCGAAGAACGCGAATTCCTTGATCGCGTCGCCGCCGACGTCGGCTGGGTGGATGTCCATCGTGCGCTCAGCGGCGACGTCGACGGCCCCTACACCTGGTGGTCGATGCGGGGCCAGGCCTTCGACAACGACACCGGATGGCGGATCGACTACCAGTTGGCGACGCCCGAACTCGCCGCTGCCGCGACTGCCGCGCGCGTCGACCGCGCCGCCAGCTGGGGCGAGCGTTGGTCCGATCATGCGCCGCTCGTCATCGACTACCTGCTGTGACCTGAGGTGGCAACGCTGCCTATGTGGACGGCTGTGACTCACGCCACTTGTCCGGAAAGTGAAATGCTTGTTACGTGCTTTCTGAAGTCCCCACCCGTCCATTACGCTGGTTCAGCAAGTTGAGTTTGGCCGTTTGATCTCGGGTTCCGTCAGGAACTGCAGTCCTTCGGGTGAACGAAGCACATCAATGAAGGAGCAGTACATGGCAACCGGAACCGTCAAGTGGTTCAACGCAGACAAGGGCTTTGGCTTCATCGCCCCGGACGACGGTGGCGAGGACGTTTTCGCCCACTTCACCGCGATCCAGTCCAGCGGCTACCGCTCGCTGAACGAGAACCAGAAGGTTGAGTTCGACGTCGAGCAGGGCCAGAAGGGCCTGCAGGCGGCGAACATCCGCCCGCTCTGATCTCTGAGCACGTACGAAGCCCCCGGTCCGCCGGGGGCTTCGTCGTTCCCAGCCTCAGTCCAGGACGACACGCAGGATGCGGTCGTCTCCGGCGCGCGGCTTCCCATTTCCGTCGGTGTTGCTCGTGCCGAGCCACAGACTTCCGTCGGGTGCCACCGCGACGGCACGCAGGCGGCCGAACTCCTCCACGAAATGGGCGCGCGGCTTACCGGTCCGGTCTCCGTTCAGCGGAACAGCCCACAGCCGCTGCCCGCGCAAGGCAGCGACGAACGCGGTCCCCTGGGTGATCGCGATTCCGGCTGGTGAGCAGTCGGCGACCGGCCAGGTCACCTTCGGCGCCTTGTACTTGGGGTCGTCCGATGCACCCTCGTGGACGTCCCAGCCGTAGTTGGCGCCCTTGGTGATCAGGTTGAGCTCATCGGCCAGGTCGGCACCGAACTCGGTTGCCCACAGGCGACCCCCGTCGTCGAAGGCCAGCCCCTCGATGTTGCGGTGGCCCCACGACCACACCTCGGAGTCGAACGGGTTCGCCTTGGCCGGTTTGCCGTCCTTGGTGATGCGGAGGATCTTGCCGGCCAGCGAATCGCGGTCCTGGCCCGGTGACGGGACTCGTTGGTTGTCGCCGACGCTGGCGTAGAGGTGGCCGTCGGGGCCGAACACCAGCTGCCCGCCGTAGTGTCCCTTCCCGGTCGGGATGCCGGTGAGGATCGGCTCGATGTCGCCGAGCTTGCCGGCTTTCAACCCGATCCGCGCGATCCGCTGTTCGGTCGCCATCGTGTAGAACGCGTACAGCTGCGATTCGTCCTCCGGGTCGAGCGCGAGGCCCAACAACCCGCGCGACGCCCCGGTCTCGGCGAAGACGCCGGGTACGGTCCCCAATTCCTGGACACGCTTGCCCTCGGCCGCCTTCGGATCGATCACCGAAATCGTGCCCCGGTCGCGCTGCCCCACGATGGCCCGGCCGTCCTTGAGGAAGGCGATTCCCCAAGGGACGCTCAAGCCGGTCACGATCGTTTCGGCCACGCGCGGGACAACCGGACCGGTCCGCGTCGGACTCGGGCTCGGCCGCGGTGCGTCACCGGGTCGGCCACAACCCGCGAGGGCAAGAAGGCCGACACCGGCAGCGCCGGCGAGAAGGGTACGTCGGTCAGTCACGTCGGTCACGACGCCATGATGGCCGAAGTGGGCGCGTTCTAGTCCAACACCACGCGAAGAATGCGGTCATCTCCGTTTCGCTGCCTGCCTCGCCCGTCGGTGTTGCTCGTCGTGACCCACAGGCTCTCGTCCGGCGCCACGACCACCGTGCGCAGCCGCCCGTACTCACCGACGAAGTGATCCTGGGGCTCCCCCACGTCCGCACCGTCCAGCGGCACCGACCAGAGCCGCTCGCCGCGCAATGCGGCAAGGAACGCCGTCCCTTGAGTAATGGCCAGGCCTGACGGTGAGCAGATGCTGGTCGGCCAGGTCACCTTCGGCGAGATGTACTCGGGGTCGTTCGACTCCCCCTCGAACTCCGGCCAGCCGTAGTTGCCGCCCCTCTCGATGAGATTGAGTTCGTCCACCTCTTGTTCACCGAACTCGCAGGCCCACAGTCGATCTTCGTCGTCGAACGCCAGCCCCTCGACGTTGCGATGACCCCACGACCAGACCTCCGAGTCGAAGGGGTTTCCGTCAACCGGCTTGCCGTCCGGTGTGATGCGCAGGATCTTGCCCCCCAACGAATCGCGTTCCTGGGCGAGTTCGGGCCGACCCGCTTCCCCGGTGCCGACGTACAGGTGCCCGTCCGGGCCGAAGAGCAGACGGCCGCCATGGTGTCGCCCTCCCGTTGGCAAACCGGTGAGAATCGGGTCGATCTCGCCGAGCCGATCCTCCTCCAGGGCGATCCGGACGATCCGCTCGTCCCGTGCCGTCGAGACGAAAGCGAACAGCTGAGCGTCGTCGTCTGGGTGGAGCGCGAGCCCGAGCAGCCCGGCTTCTCCCCCAGGTTGGCCGACCGATCCGGGGACGTCGCCGAGTTCACGCACCCGGTCCTTGCCTTTCCCGTCGGGGTCGATCACGGCGATCGATCCGGCATCGCGTTGAGCCACCAGTGCCCGGCCGTCGGGCAGGAAGACGATGCCCCAGGGCACGTTGAGCCCGTCGGCGATCGTGCCAGCTGCGCGTGGCGAACCGGCCCGGGCTCGCACCGTTGGAGGTTGGCCCGTCGCCGGTCTCACCACGTGCGGTCGGTCCGCTCCGCCGCAGCCGGCCAAGGCCACAAAACCGGCCCCGGCCAGCCCTGTCAGGAATGTTCGTCGGTCCGTCACGGTCCCATCTTGCGGAATGAAGGGGCCGCCGCGCTGGTTGACTGAGGTAACTCCAACGGAAGGCAATGCAATGAGCACGGTCGAATTGACCGCCGAGAACTTCGAAACCACGGTCGCGGCGGACGGCATCGTCATCGTCGACTGGTGGGCTTCGTGGTGTGGCCCGTGTCGCCAGTTCGCCCCGGTCTTCGAGAAGGCCAGCGAGACGCACGCGGACATCACGTTCGGCAAGATCGACACGGATGCCCAGCAGCAGCTGTCGGCGATGGCCAACATCCGCTCCATTCCCACCCTGATGGCATTCCGCGACGGGATTTTGGTGTTCAACCAGGCCGGCGCGCTGCCGGCACCGGCGCTGGAACAGGTGGTTCAGGCCGTGCGCGACCTCGACATGGACGACGTGCGGCGGCAGATCGCCGAAGCGGACGCAGCGGAAGTCTCGCCCAACTGAGCCTTCAGAGCTGCGCTTCGAGGACCGCCACCAGGCGGTCGATGTCAGCCGGCGTGTTGAACACGTGCGTCGACACTCGAAGGGCTGTGCCGCGGATGCTGACGTTCACCTGAGCATCACCCAGCGCGCTTGCCAGCTCCGCGGGTTCGGGGCCGTCGGCCGGTAGGTGAAGACCGACGATGTGCGGCGACCGCTGGTCCGCCGGGGGCGGCGTCAGGCCGAGTGCACTCACCCGCTTGATCAGGTCACTGGTCAGCACTTCGGCATGCGCGCTGACGGCCGCCGGGCTCCACTGGCCGAGGACCTCGAGTGCAGCGACGGACGCCGCGATGTTGACATGGCTGGCGCTCTGGCCGGCGTCGTAGCGCGCGGCCCCCGCCCGGAAGGCGTCGGTGTAGTGGGCGAGCCGGGAGAAGTCACGGCTCCCCTCGCGCGGCATCCAGCACTGCTCGAGCGGGCGGCCGTTGCGTCGGTCGGGCGCCGCCCACAGGAAGGCGTTCCCGTAGGCACCGAGCAACCACTTGTATCCGACGCCGACCACGAAGTCGGGCGCGATGTCGGCGATCGGGAAGGCGACGGCGCCGAGGGTCTGACTCACGTCGACGATCAGCGCCGCTTCGACCGCGCGGGCAGCCCGGCCCACGGAAACCAGATCGACGGTCGTTCCATCGGACCAGTGCGCCGGTTCGATCGCGACCACCGCCGTGCGACCGTCGATCGCTTCGAGTACGCGCGGTGTCCATCCGTCGGGCCCATGGTGAACCGTCAGAATCTCTGCGCCGACGTTGGCCGCCAGAGTCCGCCACGCGTAGACATTCGACGGGAACTGCTCGGCAAGCACGACGATGGTCGAACCGGGCGGGATGTCGACGTTCGCGGCCGCAGTGGCGATGCCGTAGCTCACCGACGGAACGACGGCGATGCCGTCGGCGTCGCCATCGAGGTAGCGGGACACCAGGTCTCGCAGTCGGTCGACCGGGTCGAAGAACGACTCGGTGGTCACCGTCCACGGCCGCGCCTTGGACTCCAGCGCTTCCCGTCCGGCAGCGACGGCTGCAGTGGGCAACGGGCCGAGGAAGGCACTGTTCAGGTACGCCCGATCGGCCGGAATGTCGAACTGGTTGCGCGCATCGATGAGGGCCACAGAAGAAAACTACCGACCAGGAGGATTCACCCTGTCGAATTGCTCTGGCCTCGTTCGTGGAGAAGATGAAGACAGCCAACGGAGCTGTCGCCAAGCGAAAGGTCAGTCATGACTCAGTACATGTTCTCCGTCATCCACGGCGAGCTGGACTACACCGACGACGAGATGCAGCAGATCGTCGCTGCCGTCGATGCGTTCAACGAGAAGTACAAGGACATCACCGTGTTCGCCGGCGGCCTGGAGGCTCCCGAGACGGCCACGAAAGTCGACGGCACCGGTGACACCGTCGTGGTGACCGACGGCCCGTTCCTGGAGACGAAGGAACATCTCGGCGGCTTCTGGGTCCTGGAGATCTCCGACCTCGACGCAGCGCTGAAGCTGGCCGGTGAGGCCTCGAAGGCCTGTGCGCTGCCGCTGGAAGTCCGTCCGTTCCAGGCCGAGCCGCCTGCGTGACCACGGCCTCCGGCGCGATCGAGCGCGACATCGAGGCGATCTACCGTGAGGAGTACGGCCGGGTCGTCGCCTCGCTCGCCCGTCGATTCGGCGACCTCGACGTCGCCGAGGACGCGGCGAGCGAGGCCCTCGTGGTCGCTCTGGAGCGATGGCCGGCCGACGGCATCCCACCGAACCCCGGTGGATGGCTGACGACCACGGCCGGAAACCGGGCCATCGATCGCATCCGCCGCGAGAAGCTGCGCCACGCCAAGCACGAAGCCGCCGACATGATTCGCGATGACACACCCCACGAGCCCACCGGAATCGTCGAGGACGACCGCCTCCGACTGATCTTCACCTGCTGCCACCCGGCGCTCGCCCCCGAGGCGCGGGTCGCCCTGACGCTGCGGCTGCTCGGTGGCCTGACCGTTCCCGAGATCGCCCGCGCGTTCCTGGTGCAGGAGACGACCATGGCGCAGCGCATCACCCGCGCCAAGGCCAAGATCAAGGCGGCCAACATCCCCTTTCGGGTGCCGAGCACCGCAGACCTCACCGAGCGACTGAGCACCGTCCTGGCCGTGCTGTACCTGGTGTTCAACGAGGGATATCTGGCCGGATCGGGCGACGACCCGATCCGGCCAGACCTCACCGACGAGGCCATCCGGCTGACACGCATCGTCCGACAACTGCTCCCGGAGGAGCCGGAGGTGGCCGGTCTGTTGGCACTCATGCTGATGACCGACGCCCGCCGCACCGCGCGGGTCGCCGACGGCGAGCTGGTGACGCTGGGCGACCAGGACCGGAGTCGATGGGATCGCGCACTCATCACCGAGGGTCACGCCCTGACGCGACAGGCTCTCGACGCTCGCCGAGCCGGGCCGTACGCCCTGTTGGCTGCCATCAATGCCATTCACACCGCGGCGCCCGACGTGCGTGACACCGATTGGGCTCGCATCGCGTCGCTGTACGACCAACTGTATGCGCTGATGCCGTCGCCGATCGTCGCCCTCAACCGGGCGGTGGCCGTCGCGGAAGTGGACGGCCCCCAGGTCGCGCTCGCCATCGTCGACGGACTTGACCTCGACGGATACCACGCGTGGCACGCCACCCGGGCCGACCTGCTGCGCCGCATCGGCCGAAGCGAGGAGGCCATTGCCGCCTACGACGCCGCCATCGCAGCCACCGAGAACGAGGCCGAGCGGGCGTACTTGGCTCGCCGCCGGTCGCAGCTTCAGGGCTAGTCTGCCTCCATGCAGACGGTTCTGTTCGCCACCGGCTTGGCGCTGTTCCTGCTGGGACTGTTCACCGGCTTTGCCGTGCCCGCCATGAAGAACCCGCGCATGGGTCTGGCCAGCCACGTTGAAGCGCACATGAACGGTCTGTTCCTCATCGTTTTGGGCCTGCTGTGGCCGTACGTGGAGCTCTCGCAGACCTGGGAGGCCGTCACCGTCACGCTCCTCCTCTACGGCACGTGGATGAACTGGCTGACGACGCTGCTGTCCGGGATCTGGGGCGCCGGTGGGCAGATGATGCGCATCGCGTCCTCCGATCACATCGGCTCCGGGGTCAAGGAGGGGTACATCAAGTTCTCCCTGATCTCGCTGTCGATCGCCGACATCCTCGGTGTCGGCCTCGTCCTCTGGGGAGTCTTGCGTCCCTGATGACCACCGCAGTCCGCATTCACGCACCGGGCGGTCCGGAGGCTCTCCAGGTCGACGAGGTGCCGGCCCCGGCGCCCGGCCCGGGCCAGCTCCTGGTCGAGACCGCCGCGATCGGCGTCAACTTCATCGACACCTATCACCGCTCCGGCCTGTATCCGCTGGAACTTCCCGTCACGCTCGGCGTCGAGGCGGCCGGGGTGGTGGCGGCTGTCGGTGACGACGTCTCGTCATTCTCGGTGGGCGACCGTGTGGCCTGGGCGATGCAACCCGGTTCGTACGCCACCGAGGTGGCCGTCAACGCCGCAGGCGTGATCCGCGTCCCCGCTGGCGTGGACTTCAAGCTTGCGGCCGCCGTCCCACTCCAGGGCATGACCGCGCACTATCTGGCCCGCTCGATCGTCCCGCTCGGCGAAGGCGACACCGCCGTTGTCCACGCCGGGGCCGGCGGCGTCGGCCTACTGCTGACCCAGGTGCTCCGCCACCTGGGTATTCGCGTCTTCACCACGGTGAGCACCCCTGACAAGGCTGAGCTGTCCCGTGCTGCCGGCGCCGAGCAGGTGTTTGGCTACGACGACTTCGTTGCCGGAGTCCGCGACGCCACCGGCGGCGCCGGCGCGCGCATCGTCTTCGACGGCATCGGGGCATCGACGTTCGACGCCAGCCTCGACGCGCTCGGCATCCGCGGGACGATGGTGCTGTTCGGTGCCGCGAGCGGCCCGGTGCCGTCGATCGACCCGCAGATACTCAACACCAAGGGCTCCCTGCTGCTGGGCCGCCCGTCGCTCGCCCACTTCATCGCCGATCCGGCCGAGCTCGCCTGGCGTGCCGAGGAGGTCTTCACCGCCATCGCCGACGGCTCGCTGGACGTCCGCATCGGCGCCGAGTTTGCGCTCACCGACGCCGCCGACGCCCATCGAGCGCTCGAAGGACGTCAGACGACGGGCAAGGTCCTACTGATCCCGTGAAAGTAACCGCGGAACTCGGTGACATCACCTGCGTTGAGGTGGACGCCATCGTCAATGCGGCCAATTCCAGCCTGCTCGGCGGCGGCGGGGTCGACGGCGCCATCCACCGAGCGGCCGGTCCAGAGTTGCTCGGCGCGTGCCGGGACTTGCGGGCGACGTCGCACCAGGCCGGGCTGCCGGTCGGTGAAGCCGTTGCGACACCCGGCTTCGCACTGCCGGCCCGCTGGGTGATCCACACCGTCGGTCCCAACCGGCACGCCGGGCAGACCGAACCCGGCCTGCTCGCCTCCTGCTTTCGTCGCTCGCTCGACGTCGCGGAGGGGCTCGGTGCCGGCACGATCGCGTTTCCGGCGGTCGGCGCCGGGATCTTCGGGTGGGAACCCGAGGAGGTCGCGGCGATCGCTGTGGCGACCGTGAACGGCTGGCACGTCGAGCATCCGGATGCCGCCATCCAGCGCGTGCGGTTCGTCCTGTTCAACGATCGGTTGCTCGCGGCGTTCTCTGCCGCGCTCGCCGGCTAGGACAGCACTGACTCTGCCTGCGCAGCCAAGGCCATCAGGACGGCGTCGGCCCGACGCCGGCCGATGAGCTGGATCGCGACCGGGCGACCGCCGTCGTCCGCCCCCGCCGGCACCGAGACTGCCGGGAGTCCGGCGTGATTCCACTGTGCGGTGTACGGGTAATAGGCGTTCATCGTGAGGAGGGTTTGCAGGCCGTTGCGACCGGCGAACCGTCCGATCTCCGGGGCAACCCCCGTCATCACCGGAGTCAGCAAGACGTCCACGGCCAGATCCTCGTGCACCGAGTCGCCCCAACGATGTCCAGCCCGTGTGGCCGCTCGGATCACCGGCGGCGGGAAGGCACGACCGAGCGTGGCCATGCCGCGCGTGTTGCGCTGCAGGAGCATCGGATCGTCGACCTCGCCGGCACTTTGCCGGATCCCGGCCAAATAGCGCACCGTGAGCGCTCGAGGAGCCGCGCCGAACTTCAGATCGACCTCCCGCACGTCGTGCCCGAGCCCGGCGAGTTCATCGGCAGCGCGACGGACCGCATCGCGGACGGCGGGATCGATGGGGGCCATCCGAGTGGCGGCCGCGCCGGTCATCGTGACGCCGATCCTCAGCCGGCCGGGTGGCTGGGCTACAGCGGGCTGCAGGGCGCCACCGAAATCGCCGAAGGTGTCCAGGAAGAGCGCTGCGTCGGCCAGTCGGCGGGTCAGGCAACCTTGCGTCGACATCTCGTACCAGCCGCCCGAGCCCGGCATGGCTCCTTGTGTGGGCTTGAAGCCAGGCAGGCCGCAGCAGGCGGCCGGGATGCGGATGGAGCCGGCGCCGTCCGAGGCGGTCGCGATCCCGACGGCGCCTGCCGCAACGAGTGCGGCCGAACCACCGGACGAACCGCCTGGTGTGCGTTCGAGGTCGTGCGGGTTGTGCGTGATGCCGTACGCATCGCTCTCGGTGAAGCCGCTGGTGGCCAGCTCCGGCAGGGTTGTCGTCGCAACCATCGGCATGCCGGCCCTGCGCAGCCCGTGGACGACTTCGGAGTCGGCGGTGGCGGTGTGCGTGACCGCACGACTCCCCAGTGCGGTGACATGCCCAGCGATGTCCTGCTCGTTCTTCACGGCGATCGGGACCCCGAGCAGCGGGCCGTCCTCTCCGGCCGCACGTCGACGATCCGCATCGTCGGCTTGGCTGAGCGCCTCCTCGGCCAGCGTCTCGACGATTGCGTTCAGCCGCGGGTTCTCACGCTCGAGCGCCTGCAGTGTGGCTTCGGTGAGCTCGCGGGAGGTCAGGTCGCCTGCGCGCATCGCCGCGGTCTGTGCGATCGGCCCCGCGGCCACGATGTCGTCGGTCATGCCGCGAGCGTATTGCGCCCGTTCCCGCTGCGGCGACGAAAACGACTACTCCCAGTCGGCGACCAGCCAGTCGGCGACGTTCCGCATGTGATCCACGGCGGATTGGTGCAGGTCGGAATCCCGCCAGGTGTGGAATGCGTCCGCAGATTCGAAGACCGACACCTGAGCGAGGACGCGCCCTTTTCGCTCATCCAGCGAGCGCTCCACCTGCCACGAGATCAAACCGGCCCGCGGCCGCGCGGAGTTCAGGGCGGACTCGGCGGCCTCGGCGTCGGCGTCGTCATGCAGTTTGAACAACACGACGTGATGGAAATGTGGCATCGAGCGCCGACGGTAACACTCGCGCCTCGCTAGTGTCGGCCCATGGCTTACGCGGACGTGAACGGACAGCGCCTCTATTTCGAGGACACCGGTGGCGACAACCCGGATGTCATCGTGTTCTCGCACGGACTGCTCATGGATCACGAGATGTTCGCGCCGCAGGTGGACGCTCTGCGCGACCGATGGCGCTGCATCACGTGGGACGAGCGGGCGCACGGTGCCACCGAGACGACGGCCGACGAGTTCACGTACTGGGATTCGGCATCGGATCTGCTCGGCCTGCTCGATCACCTCGGTGTCGAGCGCGCCGTGCTCGCCGGCATGTCGCAAGGCGGCTTCCTGTCGCAACGGGCCGCCCTCACGGCTCCCGACCGGGTGCGCGCCCTCATCATGATCGACACCCAGGCCGGCGGCGAGGACCCAGCGGCACGCGTGGCCTACGACCAACTGATCGAAACGTGGGCGACGTCGGACGAGGCACCGCAGGAGGTTCTCGACATTGTCGCGGCAATCATTCTCGGCGAGGGCTGGTCGGGGATTCCGGCTTGGCAGGACAAGTGGCGCACCGTGACCCCCGACCGTCTGCGCCAGGCGTACGCGACGCTGGTTTCGCGCGAAGACGTCGGCCCGCGGTTGTCGGAGCTCTCGGTCCCGACGCTCGTCGTACACGGCGAGCTCGACGCGGCCATCGGCATTCCGCTGGCTCAGGCCCTGGCCGATGCGCTGGGCGGGAAGCTCGAAGTCATCGAGGGCGCCGGGCATGCGGCGAACCTCACCCACCCCGAGCCGACGAATCGGGCCATCGAAGCCTTCCTCGCGACGCTCTAGACCTCTAGAGCGAGTACTTCACTCCGGTCAGCTCCTCGGAGACGTCCCACAACCTCTTGGCCACCGCTTCGTCCTTGGACGCCTTGGTCGACCCGACCAGGGTCGCCTTCCCGCGCTGCTGCATGAAGCCGTTCGGGCCGACGTACGAGCCGGACGGGATGTCGGCCGTCGCCGCGTACAGCGACGGCCAGGCCCCGGCCTCGGCCGACTGCGCGAACACGGCATTGCCCACGGCCATCACCCGATCCATGAACGACTCGGTCTTGCTCTGCAGCTTCGTCGCCGCGTAACCCGGATGCGCCGCTGTGACCACGAGCGGGCTGCCGGCCGCCTTGGCCCGACGGGCGAACTCGTAGGCGTACATGAGATTGGCGAGCTTGCTCTGCCCGTAGGCCTTCCACCGGTCGTACTTCTGTTCGGACTGAAGATCATCGAAGTTGATGGCGCCGATGCGGTGCGCCGCCGACGACAGCACCGTCACCCGCGGGCTGGCGGACTCCCTGAGCCGGTCGAGCAGCAGCCCGGTCAGGGCGAAGTGGCCGAGATGGTTCGTGCCGAACTGCAACTCGAAGCCCTGGGCCGTCTTGCGTTGGGGGGTTGCCATGACGCCGGCGTTGTTGATGAGCACGTCCACCGGCCCGGTCGTGTCCCGGGCGAAGGCCCGCACCGAGTCGAGGTCCGCCAGGTCGAGGGCACGCACCTCGACGTTGCCGCTCATGCCGGCGGCGGCCTTCTCCCCGGCTTCGGTGTTGCGGCATGCCAGCACCACGCGCGCTCCGACGCGAGCCAACTCGCGCGCCGTCACCTCGCCGAGTCCGCTGTTCGCACCGGTCACGATGACGGTCTTGCCGCTCTGGTCAGGCAGTTCTGCCGACGTCCATCCACTCATGCAGATGACCGTAGTGGACGGCCGGGGAGCCCGCGACCGCTACCCGAGGTCCTGCCCTGCGAGACGCAGCCGGCGCGCCAGGAGGAAGAGCGGGAAGCCGAAGCTGATCCCGATGCCGAGGCTCAGCACCAGATACAGCCACCACCAACGCACCCGGACGCGAAGCCCCTCGACGACGATGAAGATCATTGCGGCCAAAGCCACCATGAACAGGTCGATGGCCGCGAACACGACCGTCGGGTTGGCCGTCAACTCCGCCCAAACCTGCTTGGCAAAGCTGCCCTCGGCCGACTGGATGCCTTCGATCAGAGCCCATTGGGTGCCAACCAGGGCGACGGTGGCGATGACCGCGTAGGCCAGACACTCGAGTTTGGCGCCGGTGGAGAGTTGATTCTGACTCATGGCGGCAACCTACACGCGACGTCAGGTTTCGACGGACCGGTAAGTGCCAAAGCCGCGCTGCCAGTACAGAAGAGGAGTCCCCGACTCCCAGTCCGCCTCACGCACCGCGCCGACGACGAGCGTGTGATCGCCGGCAGCAATCA
>DATEDT010000096.1:0-8326 GCA_035281505.1 Aeromicrobium sp.
CGAAGGCGATCCGCTCGGCACGTCCGTTGACGCCCGATTGACCTATGTCGACCTCGGCAACGTCGACGTCCGGCCGGAGTTCACGCCCGACGGCAAGCCGCATCGCACTGGCCCGGCCATGGCGGCGGCGTCCCAGATCGCCGGAACCGATGACGGTGCCGGGTTCGCCGGCTTCCGGCAGGGTCGCAACCCGATGATCGATCGGCTCTCGTCCGCGGTCTACCGGCTCAGCGAGAAGACGCGCGCATCCCACGCCCCGAAAGGGCTGGTGGTGCCGCTGCATCGCCTGAACCGCATCCGGCCGTTCGTCCAGGAGCGGGTGCCCGTCCAGCTCCTTCGCCTCGGACGGCTGTACCTCATCACCGTTCCCGGCGAGCCGACCATCGTTTCGGGGCTGCGGTTGCGGCGCACCGTCGCCGCGATCGTCGGCGCCGACCTCCGCGACGTGCTCTGCGTCGGCTACAGCAACGCGTACATCCACTACGTCACGACGCCGGAGGAGTACGACGAGCAGCGGTACGAGGGCGGCAGCACGATCTTCGGCCGCTGGCAGTTGCCCGCCCTGATGCAGGTGGCGGCCGAGTTGGCCACGGCGATGCGTGAGGGAACGCCCGTACCGGTCGGCGAGCGTCCGGGCCCCGCGTACACCGCGGGTTGGGCGCGCCCGCCGGGTGCCGATGTTGGCGAGTTCGGTCGCGTCGTCGCCGAGCCCGTCTCCGAGTACCGTCCGGGGTCGATCGTGCGGGCCGAGTTCGTCAGTGCCAATCCGAACCACGACCTGCACCGAGGCGAGACCTATCTCGAGGTGCAGCGGCGGGAGGGCGACGCCTGGGTTCGGGTCGCCGACGATGGCGACTGGTCGACCACGTTCCGCTGGAGTCGAGCAGGAAAGCGGCGGAAGAAGCCGGCCCAGTCGACGGCGACCGTCACGTGGGCCATTCCTGACCAGACCCCGCCGGGGGAGTACCGGATCGTCCACCACGGAACGGCTTTCACGGTGGACGACAAGCTGGTTCCCTTCACCGGAACAACCCGTGAGTTCAAGGTGGTTGCCGGCTGATCGGTGGTCGAGGTGGGCGCCGCCTGATCGGTGGTTGAGGTGGCGGCGCAGCCGCCCTCGAAACCACCTACCGCGGCCGTGGCATGGCCCGCTTCTTCCGGCTTCGCGATGACAAGTCCGGCAGCAGCGCGAACTCACCGGCTATCAGCGCTTCGCGTTTCGCTCGCGACCAGCCCTGAATCCTCTTCTCCAGGGCGAACGCCTCGACCGCCAACTCACACTCGTAGGCCCATGCGAGTGACACCGGTCGTCGTCTCTTCGTGTATTCGGCACCTTCGCCCGACTCGTGCTGCCGCAATCGGGCCTCAAGATTCACGGTGCTTCCGACGTAGTACGAGCCGTCAGAGCAGCGAAGGATGTAGACGTGCGGCATGCGCCGAGTTGAACCCCGTAGGTCGACTAACGGCAAGAAGCTCATCCACAGTCGGTGATTTCGAGGGCCGTGCTGCGCACGGCCACCTCAATCGCCGGTGCCGCCGGTACCGTGAGCGCGTGGTTCTCGACCTGAGCGGCGTGACGCCGACCCCGATGAGCGTCGCAACGCTCGACGCGTTGACCGAGCACCTTGAGCCGCCGTTCGCGGTCGTCGACCTGGGTGCGCTCAAGTCCAACGCCGGCGCCATGGCCGTGAGCGCCCGGAGCAAGCCCATTCGGCTGGCGTCCAAGTCGGTGCGCTGCCGCGAGATCACCCGCGCCGTCCTGGCGATGCCCGGATACTGCGGGATACTCGCCCTCACCCTGGCCGAGGCGCTGTGGCTGGCCGAGGAGGTCGACGATGTCGTGGTCGGCTACCCGACGGCGGATCGTGAGCGGCTCACCCACCTCGCCGACAGTTCGGTTCTGGCCCGGCGGGTGACCCTGATGGTCGACTCAGTCGATCAGCTCGACTTCATTGAGACGGTCGTCGGCGCGACCGGCGAGCGGTTGCGCGTGTGCATCGACCTCGACGCCTCGTTGCGGCTGCTCGGCGGCAAAGTGCATCTGGGCCCGCGCCGGTCGCCCCTCCATGATCCGGCGGCGGCAGCCGAGTTCGCCCGCGCGATCGTCGCGCGGGACCGCTTCGAGCTGGTCGGGCTGATGGCCTACGAGGGCCATATCGCCGGGGTCGGGGACGATGCCGGGTCGCTGCTGAACAAGGTCCAGATCCGCGCCATGCAGCGGGTCTCGAGCAGAGAGCTGCGCGAACGTCGGGCCGAGGTGGTCGCGGCGGTCCGGAGCGTGGCGTCACTGGTGTTCGTCAACGGCGGCGGCACCGGCAGCATCGCGGCCACCGTCAGCGAGGACGCCATCACCGAGGTCGCGGCCGGTTCGGGCCTCTACTGCCCGACGCTGTTCGACGGCTACCGTCACCTGAACCTCGAGCCGTCTGCGTACTTCGTCACCTCGGTGGTTCGCCGGCCGAGCCCGGAGTTCGCCACCGTGCTCGGCGGCGGCTGGGTCGCCTCGGGTGCGGCCGGTACCGACCGCCTCCCGACGCCGGTGTGGCCGCGCGACCTCAAGCTGACCGGGCTGGAAGGTGCCGGTGAGGCACAGACCCCGCTGCACGGTCGGGGGGCTCGGCACCTGAGGCCCGGCGAGCGTGTCTGGTTCCGGCACGCCAAGGCCGGCGAGCTGTGCGAGCGGGTGAACGAACTGCACCTCGTCGCTGATGGCGAAATCGTCGGAACCGTACCCACGTACCGCGGTGAAGGGAAGGCGTTCCTGTGACGACGAGCTGGCAGAACTGGACCGGTGACGAGACCTGCACCCCGCGCCGCATCGTGCGACCGAGCACGGTCGATGAGCTCGCCTCCGTCGTCGCCGCGGCGACGGCAGCCGGCGAAACCCCGATCCGGGTCGTCGGCGCGGGCCACTCCTTCGGCGACATCATCGGCACCTCGGGCGTCCTCATCTCGTTGGACAACCTGACCGGACTCCTCGGCCACGACTCGGTGACCGGCCGGGTCACCGTCGCGGCCGGCACGCGGCTGCACCAGTTGAACGGCCTGCTCGACGAGATCGGCCGGGCCATGGCCAACCTCGGCGACGTCAACGTCCAGAGCGTCGCGGGGGCCATCTCGACCGCGACCCACGGCACCGGCGCGCGCCTCGGCAACCTCGCGACGCAGGTCGTCTCGCTCGACGTCGTGACCGCCGACGGCACCGTGCGCACGGTGGACGCCGGCGACGAACTGCAGGCCGCGCGGGTCAGTCTCGGCGCGCTCGGCGTCATCTGCGCGGTCACGCTGGAGACGGTCCCGTCGTTCCGGCTTCACGGCGTCGACGAGCGACGTTCCCTCGACGCGACGCTGATGCGGCTGGACGAGCTCACCGACGTGAACGACCACTTCGAGTTCTTCGTGTTCCCGCACACCGAGTACGCGCTCTGCCGCACCAACAACCGCACCGACGAGCCGGTGCGTACGCGCGGGCCGGTGGCCAGCTACCTGAGCGAGACGCTGTTGGAGAACAAGGTTCTCGATCTCCTCCTGCGCACCGGCCGTCGGTTCCCTAGCCAGATCCCGCGGCTGAACCGAATGGCGGCCGCCGCGTTCTCGGGGTCCGATCGCGTCAACGTCGGGCACGAGATCTTTTCCTCGGTGCGCTCGGTCCGCTTCACCGAAAGCGAATGGGCGGTGCCGCGCGATGCTGCGGCGTCCATGGTGCGCGAGATCCTCGACGTCATCGACAAGCGCGGCTTCGACGTCAACTTCCCGCTCGAGGTGCGGTTCGTCGCGCCGGACCAGGAGTCGTTCCTCAGCCCGTCGTGGGGCCGCGACACCGGCTATGTCGCCGCGCACATGTACCAGGGCATGGAGTGGGAGCCGTTCATGCGGGCGGTGCAGGAGGTCGCGCTCGCCCACGACGGCCGTCCGCACTGGGGCAAGCGGCACTTCCTGACCGCCGCCGAGCTCGCCCCGAAATACCCCGAGTGGGACCGCTTTCAGCAGGTGCGACGTACGTTCGATCCAGACGGTGTCTTCACCAACGACCACGTACGTCGAGTTCTGGGAGGTCCAGCATGACCGAAGCAGGATGGCAGCCCGATCCTTTGGGGCAGCACGAGTTCCGCTACTGGGACGGAAACCAGTGGACCGAGCACGTCAGCAACGGCGGGGTGGCGTCGACGTCGCCATTGGACGCGGCGCCCAGTGCGCCGGCCCAGCCTGCCCAGGCAGCGCCCGGCGACGACTTCGCCGGTCTGTCCGGCGAGCTGGTCGACGGCACCTACACCGAGGTCGAGGGCACCGGGCCGCAGAAGCAGAACGACCGGCTGCTGCGGGTCCGGATCGAGGAGCCCTTCTTCGCCAAGCAAGGCGCGATGGTGGCCTACCAGGGGGCCGTCGACTTCGCCTACCAGGGCGGCGGGATGGCCAAGTTCATCAAGAAGTCCCTCACCGGTGAGGGACTCTCGCTCATGCAGGTCAGCGGGCAGGGCGACGTCTTCCTGGCCGACGAGGCCAAGCACGTCCACATCCTGCGGCTGACCAACAGCGGCTTGTCGGTCAGTGGCAAGAACGTCCTGGCGTTCTCCTCCTCGCTGGACTGGAACGTCGAGCGGGTCAAGGGCGGCAGCATGGCCGCCGGCGGCCTGTTCAACACCTCGTTGCGTGGCACCGGATGGGTGGCAATCACCACCGACGGCCTGCCGGTCGTGCTCAACGCCGGCGAAGCGGCCACGTTCGCTGACGCCAACGCGCTGGTCGCCTGGTCGATTCACCTGCAGACGAGCATCAAGTCCAGCGTCACGGCCGGCGCACTCATCGGTCGCGGCTCGGGTGAGGCGTTCCAGGTTCAGTTCTCCGGGCGCGGCTTCGTCATCGTGCAGCCGTCCGAGGGCCCGCCACCGGCCCCAAAAGGATGAGTTCCGGGATCACCGATCTGATCTCGGGAGGATGATGGCGCCATGACCGTCAACCTCAACGGGGCCCGCGTGCTCCTGACCGGCGCGACCGGCGGGATCGGCCACGCCATCGCCCGGGCGCTGCACGCCCGCGGCGCCGAACTCATCCTGACCGGACGCCGGACCGACGTCCTTGAGGACTTGGCCGCCGAGGTGGGCGGGACGACGATCGCCTGCGACCTGTCCGACCCCGCCGCCGTCACCAAGCTGATGGACGAAGTCGGCGACATCGACGTGCTCGTCGCCAACGCGGCACTGCCCGCCGTCGGCGCGATGGTCGACTACAGCGAGGAGGGGATCGACCGCGACCTGGACGTCAACCTGCGCGCTCCGATCGTCCTGACCCGCTGGGCGACCAAGCAGATGCTGCCGCGCGGCCGGGGCCACATCGTCCTGATCGGGTCGCTGTCCGGACGCGCGACGTCACCGCTGTCGTCGATGTACAACGCGACGAAGTTCGGCATCCGCGGGTTCGCGCTCGCCCACCGGGACGACCTGCACGGCACCGGCGTCAGCATCTCGGTCGTCGAGCCGGGGTTCGTCAGCGACGCCGGGATGTTCGCCGACAGCGGCATGCCGCTGCCCAAGGGCGTCAAAGCCGTGTCGCCCGAACAGGTGGCGGCCAAGGTCGTCCGGGCGATCGACAAGGATCTCGGCGAAGTCATGGTCGCGCCGACCAGCCTGAAGGTGCTGAGCACGATCGCCCTCGTGGCACCGGGGCTCGCGGCCGCCCTCGGCCGCAAGGCGGGCGCGGCGGACATCGTCGGCTCGCACACCGCTCTCACGAAGGACTAGATGACCATGCCCATCAATCTCAGCGGAGCCCGCGTGCTCATCACCGGCGCGACCGGCGGCATCGGTGGCGCCATCGCACGTGCCTTCCACGAGCGCGGGGCCGAGTTGGTCCTCACCGGTCGACGCACCGACGTGCTGGACGATCTCGCCGCCGAGATCGGTGGAAAGACGATCACCGCCGACCTGGCCGACGCGAACTCGGTCGCGGAGTTGATGACCGAAGCCAGCGGCATCGATGTGCTCGTCGCCAACGCGGCCCTCCCCGCCGACGGCGGCTTGGACACCTTCACCGAAACCGAGATCGACCGGTCGCTGGACATCAATCTGCGCGCCCCGATCGTGCTCAGCCAGTGGGCCGCGGAGCAGATGGTGCCGCGGGGCCGCGGCCACCTCGTCCTCATCGGTTCGCTGGCCGGTCGGGCCGCGTCGCCTCGCATGTCCATGTACAACGCATCCAAGTTCGGGCTGCGCGGATTCGCGCTGGCTTACCGCGAGGAGCTGCGCGGAACCGGAGTGGGGGTCTCGCTCATCGCACCCGGCTTCGTGAACGAGGCCGGGATGTTCGCCGACAGCGGGAACGAGCTCCCGCCCGGCATGCGGGCTGTCTCACCCGGCGACGTCGCCAAGGCGGTGCTGCGCAGCATCGACAAGGATCTGGGCGAGGTGTCTGTCGCGCCACCGGAGCTCAAGGCCATGAGCATGCTTGCGGTCGCCGCGCCGCGGTTGTCGGCCGCCGTCCAGCGCCGGCTCGGACTCAACGACGCCTTCGACAGCGTCGGCGGCAAGGACAAGCGCTGACTCCGTCCGCGAACTAGGTTGGGCCGCATGGACCTCGGAATCCACTACGTCAACTTCACTCATCCTGACTGGGACACCCGCCTGACCGAACGGCTCACCGCCACCGCAAAGGTCGCTGACGAGGGCGGCGTGGCGCTCCTCACCGTCATGGACCACTACTTCCAGATGGAGCAGATCGGTGGCCCCTTCGAGCCGATGCTCGAGGGATACACCACGCTCGGCTACCTGGCGGCCGCCACCGAACGCGTCGATCTGGGCCTGCTGGTGACCGGCGTGACGTACCGCCACCCGGGCCTGCTGGCGAAGATCGTGACCACGCTCGACGTCCTCTCCGCCGGCCGGGCGATGTTGGGCATCGGGGCGGCTTGGTACGACCGGGAGCACGACGGCCTCGGTGTCCCGTTCCCGCCGACGGCCGAACGGTTCGAGCGTCTCGAGGAGACGCTGCAGATCGTGCAGCAGATGTGGAGCGACAACGACGGCGCCTACGCGGGCAAGCACTATGAGCTCGCCGAGACGATCTGCCTCCCGCCACCGGTGCGCGGCCGGGTGCCGATCCTGATCGGCGGTGGCGGCGAGCGCAAGACCTTGCGCCTGGTGGCGCAGTACGCCGATGCCTGCAACCTGTTCGGTCAGTTCGGTCACGACGGCATCGCGCACAAGCTGGAGGTGTTGCGCCAGCACTGCGACGCTGCCGGCCGGGATTACGACGCGATCCGAAAGACGGTCCTGTTCCAAGGCGACCCGGTGGCCGGCCCGGACGACTTCCTGCGCGACATGGAGGGCTACGCCGCGCTCGGGGTCTCGCAGGTCATGATGATGCCGCCGACCGACGATCCCGTGGCCTGGACGACCGACATGGTGACCGACGTCCTGCCCCGGCTGCGCGAGATCTGACTCAGTGCACCTGTCGTTCCTGGTCCTTCCAGAACGGCTCGCGCAGCTTGAACTTCTGCAGCTTGCCGGTCGCGGTCCGGGCGAGTTCGTCGCGGAACTCCACCAGGCGCGGGATCTTGTAGCCGGCCAGCTGGGTGCGGCAGTGCGCGACGAGCTCGTCTGCGGTGACCTCGGTGTCGACCACAACCAACGCCGTGACCAACTCGCCCCACTTCTCGTGCGGCGTGCCGATGACGGCGACCTCGCGGACGGCCGGGTGTCCCATGAGCGCGTCCTCGACCTCGATCGACGAGACGTTCTCGCCGCCGGAGATGATGACGTCCTTCTTGCGGTCGGAGATCACCACATAGCCCTCGTCGTCGATGACGCCGCCGTCGCCGGTGTGGAACCAGCCGCCCTCGAGCGCGGTGGCCGACTCCTCGGGCTGCTCCCAGTAGCCGGCGAGGACATGGTTCGACTGCGCCTGCACCTCGCCTTCCTCGTCGACCTGCATCCGGACGCCGATTGCCGGGACGCCGGCACGGCTGAGCCGTTTGGCCCGCTCCATCGGCTCGAGGTCGTCCCACTCGGTGCGTGAGCGGTTGATGGTGAGCAGCGGGGCGGTCTCGGTGAGGCCGTAGATCTGGATGAACTCCCACCCCAGCTCGTCGGCGACGCGCGCGATGGTGCGGGTCGGCGGGGGAGCGCCGGCGACGACGACGCGGACACGATCGCGGCCGGGGATCGGGCCGTCCCATTCCTGCGCGGCGTCAAGCACCATGTTGATGACGGCCGGCGCGCCGCACAGCATCGTGACACCCTGCTGCTCGATGCGGCGCAGGATCTCGGTGCCGTCGACCTGTCGCAGCACGACCTGGGTGTTGCCCATCGCGGTCTGGATGTACGGCATGCCC
>DATEDT010000097.1:0-4491 GCA_035281505.1 Aeromicrobium sp.
TCGCACGGTCTCTTCGTCCAGCAGTGGCGGAGCACCGGCAAGCTCAACGCGCACATCGAGGAGACGTTCTCCGGCCACGCCCTGGTGAAGGTGTTCGGGCGGCAGCACGAGGCGGAGCGGATCTTCGACGACCAGAACGACGACCTCTTCCGGGCGTCGTTCGGTGCCCAGTTCGTGAGCGGCGTGATCATGCCGATCATGATGTTCCTCGGCAACCTCAACTACGTGGTCATCGCCGTCATCGGCGGCCTCCGGGTGGCCAACGGGTCGATGTCGCTGGGCGACGTCCAGGCCTTCATCCAGTACTCCCGCCAGTTCACCCAGCCGCTCACCCAGGTTGCGTCGATGACGAATCTGCTGCAGTCCGGCGTCGCGTCGGCCGAGCGCGTGTTCGAGCTGCTCGATGCCCCCGAGGAGTCGCCGGACCGTGTGGACGCACCATTGGTGCCACGCGGCCCGGGCCAGGTCGAGTTCGAGAACGTCGAGTTCTCCTATGTCGCCGATCGTCCACTGATTCGGGACCTGTCCCTCGTCGCACAACCCGCCCACACGGTGGCAATCGTCGGGCCCACCGGTGCCGGAAAGACCACCCTGGTCAACCTGATCATGCGGTTCTACGAGCTCGACGGCGGACGGATTCGCCTCGACGGAACCGACATCGCCACGATGCCGCGTGGTGAGCTGCGCAGTCGCATCGGCATGGTGTTGCAGGACACCTGGCTGTTCGCCGGCACCATCCGCGACAACATCGCCTATGGCCGGCCCGATGCGACCGAGGACGAGATCCTCGAGGCAGCACGGGCCACCTTCGTCGACCGGTTCGTCCACTCGCTGCCGGACGGCTACGACACGTTGGTCGACGAGGAGGGCGCCAGTCTGTCGGCCGGCGAGCGCCAGCTGATCACGATCGCGCGTGCCTTCCTGGCCGATCCTGCGCTGTTGATCCTCGACGAGGCGACCTCGTCGGTCGACACCCGTACCGAACTGCTGCTGCAGCACGCCATGGGAGCGCTGCGGGCGGATCGGACGTCGTTCGTGATCGCCCACCGGCTGTCGACGATCCGGGACGCGGACCTGATCCTCGTCATGGAGGACGGAGCCATCGTCGAACAGGGCACCCACGAGGAGTTGCTCGCCGGCAATGGTGCCTATGCGCGCCTCTATCGTTCGCAGTTCGATGCCGCCGTCGTTGCCGACTAGATAGCGTGGCGGCATGAGCCGTCAGCAGGTCCGGTACGACGTCGATGACGACATCTGCACCATCACGCTCGACGCGCCGGAGCGGCGCAACGCGGTCGACGGGCCGATGGCTGCTGAACTGCTGGCGGCATTCGAGCAGTTCGAAGCAGACGACGCGTTGGCCGTGGCGATCCTGCACGGTGCCGGCGGGACGTTCTGCGCCGGCGCCGACCTGACGTCGGTCGCCGACGAGGCCCGGCGGCCTCAGGTGGACCCAGATGGCCCCGGGCCGATGGGTCCGAGCCGCATGGCGCTGTCGAAGCCACTTATTGCTGCGGTCTCCGGGCACGCCGTGGCGGGCGGTCTGGAGCTTGCCCTGCTCGCCGACCTGCGCGTCGTCGAGGAGGACGCGGTGTTCGGCGTCTTCTGCCGTCGGTGGGGTGTGCCGTTGATCGACGGCGGGACAGTCCGCCTGCCCCGCGTGATCGGACACGGCCGCGCCATGGACCTGATCCTGACCGGACGTCCGGTCCACGCCGACGAAGCCATGCAGATGGGATTGGCGAACCGCGTCGTGCCGGTGGGTGAATCGCTGACCGTGGCGCATCGGTTGGCCGAGGAGATTGCCGGCTTCCCGCAGGTCTGCATGCGCGCCGACCGGGCCTCAGCCATCGCTCAATGGGACCTGCCGCTGGCTGACGCGCTGCGTGCCGAGGGCGCCGGTGGACTCGACGCACTGTTGGCCGAGGGAGTGGCCGGCGCAGAGCGCTTCGCCTCCGGCGCGGGTCGTCACGGAGCCTTCTAGATCGGCGCGGCAGGCGCCGATTGGAGCCTGGTGGCCGACCGTGGCAGAATGGCGCCTTGCGTCTGGACGTGGCGGGCCCTCTCACCCGCACCGACCGGCTCACCGGCTTCGCCGCCCGTGTCCCCACCCGGGTAGGCGCACCACACACCTCAGATACCAAGGAGACACCACACTCGTGGCAGTCAAGATTCGCCTCAAGCGCATGGGCAAGATCCGTACGCCGTTCTACCGCATCGTTGTCGCCGACTCGCGCACCAAGCGCGACGGCCGCGTGATCGAGGAGATCGGCACGTACAACCCCAAGACCGAGCCGTCGACCATCAACGTCGTCTCCGAGCGGGCGCAGTACTGGCTCGGCGTCGGTGCCCAGCCGACTGAGGCCGTCGCCGCCATCCTCAAGCTGACCGGTGACATCGGCGGCACCGCGACGCTCAAGCAGCCCGAGGCCAAGGCCGACAAGGCCGCCCTGTTCGAGGCCGCGCTCAAGGACCTGCACACCGATCTGCCGAAGGCCAAGCCGGCTCCGAAGAAGGAGAAGGCTGAAGAGCCCAAGGCCGAAGAGCCGAAGGCCGAAGAGCCGAAGGCTGAAGAGCCGAAGGCTGAAGAGCCGAAGGCTGAAGAGGCCCCGGCCGAAGAAGCCGCTGCAGCCGAGGCGCCGGCCGAGGAAGCCAAGGCCGACGACGCTGCAGCTGACGACGCCCCCGCCGACGCAGAGCCCAGCGAGGCCTGACCGTGGCCGCGCCGATCGGTGAGGTCGTCGAGCACCTGGTCTCCGGGATCGTCGAGAACCCGGATGAGGTTTCGGTCCGCGCCAAGCAGACGCGTCGCGGTGAGCTGTTCGAGGTGCGGGTCAACCCCAGCGACCTCGGCAAGGTCATCGGCCGCCAGGGTCGTACGGCCTCGGCCATACGCAAGGTGGCGGGCGCGATCGCTGGCAGCAAGGGCGTCCTGATCGACTTCGTGGACGTCGACCGCCGGCGCTAACCGGCGCGAGCATGCGGGTCCCATCGGTGTCCCCCATTCGTGTCACGGTCGGCCGGATCGGCCGGGCCCACGGCATTCGCGGCGAGGTCGTCATCGACGTCCGCACCGACGAACCCGATCGCCGGTTTGCGCCGGCATCGACCCTGGTCGCCGGTGACCGCCGGCTGACCGTGGCCAAGACCAGGTGGCACTCGGGCCGTTTGCTCGTCGCTTTCACCGAGGTGCCTGATCGCACGGCGGCCGAGTCGTTGCGCGGCACGCTGCTCGAAGCCGACGTCGACGCCGATGAGCTGCCGTCCGACGAAGGCGAGTTCTACGACCGCCAGCTGGTCGGCCTCTCGGCTCAGGCGCCGTCTGGTGACCTGCTCGGCGAGATCGTTTCCGTCGTGCATCACGGCGAGCAGGACACGCTGGTGATTCGCCGGAACTCCGGTGGCGAGGTGCTCGTGCCGTTCGTGCGGCAGATCGTCCCAACGGTCGATCTCGACGCCGGCCATGTCGTTGTGGCCGACCTGCCGGGCCTGCTGGACCCTGATGACGCCGAGCAATGAGGAGCTGACCAGCATGCGCGTCGATGTCATCAGCATCTTCCCGGACTACCTCGCCCCCCTCGAACTCTCGCTCATCGGCAAGGCGCGCCAGGCCGGACTGCTGGACGTGCGCGTCCACGATCTGCGTGAGTTCACCCACGACCGCCACCGAACCGTCGACGACACGCCGTACGGAGGCGGTGCCGGCATGGTCATGAAGGCCGAGCCCTGGGGCGAGGCGCTCGACGCCACCGCGTCGTCGGACGCCGTCATCGTCGTGCCAACGCCGGCGGGGGAGCCGTTCACCCAATCCCTGGCGGAGGAACTTGTCGGGCAGGAACACCTCGTGTTCGCCTGCGGCCGATACGAAGGCATCGACCAGCGCGTCATCGAGGACGCACGCCGGCGCTGGACGGTGCGTGAGGTGTCCCTCGGCGACTTCGTCCTGAACGGCGGAGAGGTGGCGGCGCTCGCCATCATCGAGGCCGTGGCCCGTCTGCTCCCCGGCTTCATGGGGAACCCCGAATCGCTGGCCGAGGAGTCGCACGGCGCAGACGGGCTGCTCGAGTACCCGGTGTACACGAAACCGGCGTCGTGGCGGGGCCTGGACGTTCCCGACGTCCTGCTGTCGGGCGACCATGCGCGCATTGCGGCGTGGCGTCACGACCAGGCCGAATCACGCACAAGGGAGCGCCGACCGGAACTTCTCAATCGCCGCCGCGGCGGCGAGAAATTGCTTAACGAGCCCGAAACATAACGCTGTCCGTTGCGAAACGTGCGACCGGCAGTCTCCAGTCGTTGGCCGTGCAGCATCCGCTGCCGGAACCTTCGACTAGACAAAGAGGTAGACATGGAAGCCGGAACCATCTGGTTGCTGCTGGCTACCGCCTTGGTGCTCTTCATGACGCCAGGCGTGGCCTTCTTCTACGGCGGCTTGGTCAAGGCCCAGAGCGTGGTCTCGATGATGATGCTCAGCTTTGGCGCGTTTGCGCT
>DATEDT010000098.1:0-3729 GCA_035281505.1 Aeromicrobium sp.
ATCGCCCTCAAGGTCCTGATGGCTGTCAGCGGGTTGATCTTCATCGGGTTCGTCTTCGGGCACATGTACGGCAACCTCAAGGCCTTCGCCGGGCACGACGCGTTCAACGAGTACGCCGAGCACCTGCGCACCCTCGGGACCCCGATCCTCCCCCACGGCGGCTTCCTCTGGATCACGCGGACGGTGCTCATCGTCGCGCTGGTGATCCACGTCGTCACGGGCATGAAGTTGTGGCACCGCGCGGGCCGGGCTCGCAACGTCCGGTACCAGGTCAAGAAGCACACCGGGGCGATTCCGGCGAGCCTGATCCTGCGGTGGGCCGGCCTGGCCATCTTCCTGTTCCTGATCTGGCACCTGCTGCAGTTCACGATCATCAAGATCGACGTTTCCGGCACCGGCGTCGAGGTCCAGGATCCCTACGCCCTCATGGTGGCGTCATTCCAGGTGTGGTGGCTGACGCTGATCTACCTGGCTGCGCTCACCATGCTCGGAGCGCACCTGCACCACGGGTTCTGGGCCGCGTGCCAGACGCTGGGCTTCAACGGCACCGCCCGCGCCCGGGCCACCTCGCGGCGGTTCTCGCTGATCCTCGCGCTGGTGATCACCGTCGGCTTCGCCGCCGTGCCCGTGTCCGTTCTGCTCGGCATCATCGAGAAGTAAGGAAGCCCCGTCACATGACCGACATGCCGGACTCGACCTTCACCCACCACGAATCGAAGCTGGGTGAGGGAGAAGTACCCACCGACGACGCCGCCGGTTACTACACGCTCGGCGAGCCGCTGGCCGACACCAAGGCACCGCAGGGGCCGATTGCCGAGCGCTGGCAGACCCGCAAGTTCGAGGCGCGGCTGGTCAACCCGGCCAACCGGCGCAAGCTGAACATCATCATCGTCGGCACCGGCCTCGCCGGCGCCTCGGCCGGTGCGACGCTCGGCGAGGCCGGCTACAACGTCAAGTCGTTCTGCTACCAGGACACCCCGCGCCGTGCGCACTCGATCGCCGCCCAGGGCGGGATCAACGCGGCCAAGAACTACAAGGAGGACGGCGACTCGGTTCACCGCCTCTTCTACGACACGGTCAAGGGCGGCGACTACCGCTCGCGCGAGTCGAACGTGTACCGCCTGGCGGAGGTCAGCACCAACATCATCGACCAGTGCGTGGCGCAGGGCGTGCCGTTCGCACGCGAGTACGGCGGCCTCCTCGACAACCGCTCGTTCGGCGGCGTCCAGGTCTCTCGCACCTTCTACGCCCGCGGCCAGACCGGTCAGCAGCTCCTCATCGGCGCCTACCAGGCGCTCGAGCGTCAGGTGAAGGCCGGCACCGTCCAGACGTTCACCCGGCACGAGATGCTCGAGCTGATCGTCGTCGACGGGAAGGCCCGGGGCATCATCGCCCGCGACATGGTCACCGGCGAGATCGAAACACACCTGGCCGACGTCGTCGTCCTCGCCTCCGGTGGTTACGGCAACGTCTTCTACCTGTCCACCAATGCCATGGGCTGCAACGTCACCGCCTCCTGGCGGGCGCACCGCAAGGGCGCCTACTTCGGCAACCCCTGCTACACCCAGATCCACCCGACCTGCATCCCGGTGACCGGCTCGCACCAGTCGAAGCTGACGCTCATGAGCGAGTCGCTGCGCAACGACGGCCGCATCTGGGTGCCCAAGAACGCGGTCGACTGCGACAAGGATCCGCGCGAGATCCCCGAAGAGGACCGCGACTACTACCTCGAGCGCATCTACCCGTCGTTCGGCAACCTGGTACCGCGCGACATCGCATCACGGGCCGCGAAGTACCAGTGCGACGACGGGCGCGGCGTCGGCCCGAAGGTCGACGGTGTGCGCCGTGGCGTCTACCTCGACTTCGCCGACGCCATCGCGCGGCTCGGCCGCGACGCCATCGAGGAGAAGTACGGGAACCTCTTCGACATGTACGCCCGGATCACCGGCGAGAACCCGTACGAGGTGCCCATGCGCATCTACCCGGCCGTCCACTACGTGATGGGCGGCGTGTGGGTCGACTACGACCTGATGAGCACCATCCCGGGATTGTTCGTGACCGGCGAGGCCAACTTCTCCGACCACGGCGCCAACCGCCTCGGCGCGTCGGCCCTGATGCAGGGCCTGGCCGACGGGTACTTCGTGTTGCCACACACCATCCGCGACTACCTCGCGGATGCCCCGTACCCGGAGATCCCGGCCGACCACCCGGATGTGGTGGCGGCCGAGGAAGCGGTCCGGCAGCGGATCGAGCACTTCATGACCGTGAACGGCACCCGGAGTGTGGACTCCTACCACCGTGAGCTCGGCAACATCATGTGGGAGTACTGCGGCATGGAGCGCACCGCCGACGGCCTGCGCAAGGCCATCGACCTCATCCGCACGCTCAAGGACGACTTCTACCGCAACGTGAAGGTGCTCGGCTCGGCCGAGAGCCTGAACCAGTCGCTGGAGAAGGCCGGCCGGGTGGCCGACTTCATCGAGTTGGGCGAATTGATGTGCATCGACGCACTCAATCGGCGTGAGTCCTGCGGCGGTCACTTCCGAGCCGAATCGCAGACCGAGGACGGCGAGGCGCTGCGCCACGACGACCAGTTCGCATACGTCGCGGCCTGGGAGTTCGCCGGCGACGGCGTGCCCCCCGTCCTGCACAAGGAAGACCTGGTCTACACCGCCATCGAGATGAAGCAGAGGTCGTACAAGTGAGAGTCACGCTCAACATCTGGCGCCAGGCCGACGCATCGGCCAAGGGCAAGATGCACACGTACGAGCTGGACAGCGTCTCCGAGGACATGTCGTTCCTGGAGATGCTCGACGTCCTCAACGAACAGCTCAACGATGCCGGCGAGGAGCCGATCGCATTCGACTCGGACTGTCGCGAGGGCATCTGCGGCATGTGCGGCCTGGTGATCAACGGCGAGCCGCATGGCCCCGAGGTCACCACGACCTGCCAGCTGCACATGCGCTCGTTCAAGGACGGCGACAAGATCACCATCGAACCGTGGCGCTCGACGGCGTTCCCGGTGCTCAAGGACCTGTGCGTGGATCGGTCGGCGTTCGACCGGATCATCCAGCAGGGCGGCTACATCTCGGTCAACACCGGCGCGGCGCCGGAAGCCCACTCCGTCCAGGTCCCCAAGGACGCTGCCGACCGGGCGTTCGACGTCGCGACGTGCATCGGGTGCGGCGCCTGCGTCGCGGCCTGCCCGAACGGGTCGGCGTCGTTGTTCGTGGGTGCCAAGATCACCCACCTCGGGGAGCTGCCGCAGGGCCAGGCCGAGCGCGAGCACCGCGTCGTCAACATGGTCGCCCAGCACGACCACGAGGGCTTCGGCGGCTGCACGAACATCGGCGAGTGCGCCGCGGCGTGCCCGAAGGAGATCCCGCTCGACGTCATCGCCCAGATGAACCGGGACCTGCTCACCGCCCTGCGCCACGGCCTCTGACCCCCGAATCAGCTTTCTGGCCACCTTCGTGACAGCCAGGCGGCTGCGGAGTAGTTTCTGGCCCATAGGTCGGCTGTACGGTCCAGTCATCGGTCGACCCTTGGTCGTTGTCACGTTGCTCGGTATGGCGCTGGTGGGCCTTGCGGCGCCGGCCCGCAACTTCGAACGGCCAAGTAGCTGACGGAACGACTGACAAACCGGTCCACCTGTGGAGGTGAACACCGTGCCAGAGGCCAAGGTCAACGGAACCAAGCTCTACTACGAACTTCACGGCAGCGGCGAAC
>DATEDT010000099.1:0-6436 GCA_035281505.1 Aeromicrobium sp.
CGGCGTCTCGGTGCCGTCCGGGCGGAGCACCTTGACGCCGTCGACCGGCCAGCCGAGGCTCCCTGGCGGCATGTCGGGCTGACGCTGCACGATGACGGCGTTCTCGGTGGAGCCGTAGGAGTCGACGACCGTGCAGCCGAATCGGCGGGCGAACTCGGCGATGTCACGCTCGTTGGCCTCGTTGCCGAACACGATCCGCAGGGGATTGTCGGCGTCGTCCGGCTGTTCCGGGGTGGCCAGGACGTAGGCCAGCGGTTTGCCGACGTAGTTGGCATACGTGGCGCCGAATCGACGCACGGCCGGCAGGAATCCGGAGGCGGAGAATTTCCGCTCCAGGGCGATGGTCGCGCCGGCGGCCAGCCCGACGGCCCAGCCGGCCATGATCGCGTTGGAGTGGAACATCGGCATGGCCAGGTACACGACGTCGTCCTGCCCCAGGCCGAATCGCTCAGCGAGCATGACGCCGGGATACGCGACCTTGGTGTGTGTGACGCGCACGGCTTTCGGATCGCCCGACGTCCCGGAGGTGAAGATCAGCATCAACAGGTCGTCCGGCCCGACATCGCGTTCGGCGATGGGGGCCCCGCGGTGCTTGTCGAGCAGCTCACGCCATTCGGTCCCGTCGACGTCGTACACCGGGACATCCAGGTCGGATGGAAGCAAGTCCCGCAACCCCGCGTGGGTGAGCACGAACTGGCCATCGGTGTGGGCGAGGTCGGCAGCCAACGCGGGACCCCGGCGGGTGGAGTTGAGGCCGACCACCACGTGGCCGCCGAGCGCGGCTCCGCCCAGCGTGAAGGCGAATTCGGGCACGTTGTCCAGGAGGACGGCGACGTGCGGTGGACGTTCCGGGTCCAGCAGTTCGGCCAGCGCCGCCGAGCGTGCCGCGGACTCGGCGGCGACGTCACGCCATGACCATTCCCGGTCCTCGAACCGCAGCCCGGGCCGGTCGGTCTCGGCGCGGGCCGTGAGCAGGTCCCGGACGGTCACAATCAGCCGGCAGCGGCGAAGGTGCGGCCGATGTTCAGGGCCTGCTCGGTTGCGGAGCCCCAGACGAACTCGAAGCGTTTCGCGCTCGTGAAGTAGCGGTGTGCCTCACCGTCGAGATCGATGCCGACCCCGCCGTGAACGTGGACCGTCGTGTGCGCCAGCTTGTGGCCGGCATCTGCAGCCCACAGCTTCGCGACGGCGACCTCGGTCGACGCGTCCAGACCCTCCGCGAGGCGCCAGACCGCCTGCCACAGGGCGAGGCGCTGGCAGAGGACATCGATGAAGCCGTCGGCGAGCCGCTGCCCGACCGCCTGGAACGTGCCGATCGGGCGGCCGAACTGCTCGCGGGTCTTGGCGTACTGGGCCGTGAGCCGCAGCGCACCCTCGGTCACACCGACCTGCTCTGCGGCCGCCGCAATCGTCAGCAGTTCAGCGAGTCGGCGCGCGGTGGTGCCGTCGCCGACAGGCGTCGCCGGTGCGCTGCTGAACGTGACGAGCGCGGTGACGTCGCCGTCGCTGGTGTGCTGCGCCTGACGGTCGACGCCGGCGGCGTCGGCCGCGACCAGGAACACCCCCACGCCGGATTCTGTCGAAGCCGTCACGAGGAACGTGTCGGCCGCCATGCCCGCACGGACCAGGGTCTTGACGCCGGTGACGGTCGAACCGTCGCTCGAGGTGGTCGGAGGGGTCGGCAGCGCCGCGCGTTCCTCGGACACGGCCGCCGAGATCAGGCCGGCCGGCACGTCGACGCCGAGCTCGGAGAGCAGGAGGACCGACGGCCCGTGCACACCGAGCGGCAGGGGAGCGACCGTCCGGCCGACCTCGACGAGGATCCGGCACAGCTGCGTGAGGTCGAGGTCGGACCATTCGAAGGCATTGCTCAGGGTTGCCCAGAGCTCGCGGTCGAACCGGTCGCCCGCCGCCTCGACCGCCTTGAGGCGGTCGGTGGTGGTGTGATCGGCAAGGATCGAGGCCGCCAGCTCAGCGGCTTCGTCGGCTTCGGGAGCGAAAGTGAAGTCCATGGTCCTGTCCTGTCTAACGCTTCGCTGCCGGGAGCCCGAGGCCCACGTAGCCGATGATGTCGCGCTGGATCTCGTTGGTGCCGCCGCCGAAGGTCATGACCAGCGATGACCGGTGGAACCGCTCCAGCCGGCCAGCCACGACGGCGCCGGGGGAGTCGGCCGTGATACCCGCGTGAGGCCCGACGATCTCCATCAGCGCGCGGTAGACCTCGGTGGCGAGTTCGGAGCCGTAGATCTTCGTGGCCGAAGCCTCGGCCGGCGAGAGCTGGACGCCGTGGTCGGCGTCGGCGGCCAACTTCCAGTTGATCAGCGACAACGCCTCGATCCGCGCATGCGCACGACCGAGCGCGATCTGCACCCACTCGGTGTCGATCACGCGTGAGCCGTCCGGATTCCGGGTTTCCGCAGCCCAGTCCTTCACCAACTGCAGCGAGTGCACCAGGGGAGCGGCCGACGTGAGGGCGACCCGCTCGTGGTTGAGCTGGTTGGTCATGAGCGCCCAGCCGCCGCCGCGTTCGGAGACCAGGTTGGACGCCGGCACGCGCACGTCCTCGTAGTACGTCGCCGAGGTGCCCACACCGGCGACGGTGTGTACCGGCGTGTAGGAGACGCCGGGCGCGTCGGCCGGGACCAGGATCATCGACAGGCCCTTGTGCCGCGGCTGGTCCGGCTCGGTGCGGCAGGCCAGCCAGATCCAGTCGGCGTACTGGATCAGCGAGGTCCACATCTTCTGGCCGTTGATGACCCACTCGTTGGTGGTCTCGTCGAGGGTCGCCTTGGTGCGCAGCGATGCGAGGTCCGTGCCGGAGCCCGGTTCGGAGTAGCCGATCGAGAAGTGCAGCTCGCCGGCGAGGATCTTCGGAAGGAAGAACTCCTTCTGTTCCTCGGTGCCGAAGCGCATGATCGTCGGGCCGACGGTGTTGAGCGTCAGGTAGGGGATCGGGACCCCGGCGACGGCAGCCACGTCGGTGAAAATCAGTTGCTCGACCATGGAGCGGGCCTGGCCGCCGTACTCGGTGGGCCAGCCGATGCCGAGCCACCCGTCCTTGCCGATCTGGCGGATGACCTCCTTGTAAACGGTGGCCTCGCCGAACTCTCCGGTGGCGGACGCGAGTCCACGGCGAATCTCGGGGGTGACGAGGTCGGCGAAATAGTCGCGCAGCTCACTTCGGAGTTGCTCTTGGGCGGGTGTCAAAGCAACGTGCATGTGGTAAAAACTATAACGTGTTCTCGTTTTGGGAAAGGCAGGTGCGCAATGACTGTGCAATCAACGGGTGACGCCCCCGTCCGCGCGGTCGACACCGGGCTCGTGCCGGAGCGGTACGCCCGCGGTTGGCATTGCCTCGGCCTCGCCGACACCTTCCGGGACGGGAAGCCGCACGCGGTCCATGGATTCGGCGGCAAGCTCGTCGTATGGGAAGACTCCCAGGGCAACCTCGGTGTTCTCGACGGGTACTGCCGGCACATGGGTGGCGACCTGACGCAGGGCGAGATCAAGGGCGACGAAGTCGCCTGCCCGTTCCACGACTGGCGCTGGGGTGCCGACGGCCGCTGCAAGATGATCCCCTACGCCCGCCGGGTCCCGTTGCGGGCACGGACACAGCGTTACGAGACCGCCGTCCGCAATGGGCAGCTGATGATGTGGCACGACCCCGAAGGGTCTGCCGCCGACCACGACCTGCTCCCGCCGGAGCTCCCGGGCATCGGCACGGACGAGTACACCGACTGGATGTGGAACACCCGGGAGATCAACGGTTCGCACTGCCGCGAGCTCATCGACAACGTCTCGGACATGGCGCACTTCTACTACGTGCACTTTGCGTTCCCGACCAGCTTCCGCAACGTCTTCGAGGGACACCAGGCCACGCAGTTCATGGAATCGGTCGGCCGGCCCGACATGGCCGGCGGGTACGGCGGCGAGGACATGGTCCTCAAGTCCGTCGCGACCTACTTCGGTCCGGCGTACATGATCAACTGGCTGGAAGTCGACTACAAGGGCTTCCTCACCGAGGTCATCCTCATCAACTGCCACATTCCGACCGGGCCGAGCTCGTTCACCCTCCAGTACGGCATCGCGGTGAAGAAGCCCGAGGGACTGGACGAGAAGACGACCGACTACATCGCCCGCAAGTACGCCGACTCCTTCGGTGACGGATTCCTGCAGGACGTGGCCATCTGGGAGAACAAGGTGCCCATCCAGAACCCGTTGCTGTGCGAGGAGGACGGGCCGGTTTACCAGTTGCGTCGGTGGTACGAGCAGTTCTACGTCGATGTCGCGGACATCGAGCCGGACATGGTCGCTCGGTTCGAGTTCGAGGTGGACACGTCCAAGGCCAATGAGTTCTGGCACGAAGAGGTCGCGGAGAACCTGCGCGTCAAGGCTGAACAAGGTTCGTAATGACCTCCTTCGTCCCGCGCAATCCGGAGACTTTCGCCGATCGGGCGCGCTACATGTCCGAGGGATTGACGACCGTCTCCTGCATGGACTGCCTGGTGTCCGTCGCGGTGCGCAAGAACAGTGATCACCAGACCGCGATCCAGTGGTCCGCGGATGCGCAGGGCATGTGTCCTGAACTGGCCCGACGTGAGGGCATCCACGAAAGCTGCCCGCGGCTCAAGGCAAGCATCGAAGCCGCGGTGCGCGATGGGCTCGTGCCGATCGGAGTCAATGAGTGAGTGCCGACGTCCACACGTTGACTGTGGTCGACGTCGTCGAGGAGACGGCGGAGGCCTGTTCGTTCGCATTCGCAGTCCCCGACGACGCGGCCGAGGCGTTCGCGTACCGGCCGGGGCAGTTCCTGACACTCGCGATCCCGAGCGACCAGACCGGAGTCGTGGCGCGCTGCTATTCATTGTCGAGTTCGCCTGAGTCCGGCGACCCCCTCACGATCACGGTCAAGCGGACCGCGGATGGCTACGCATCGAACTGGCTGTGCGACAACATCCGGCCGGGTGACACGCTGCGCGTGCTGGCGCCGGAAGGCATCTTCACCCCCAAGACGCTCGACAACGACCTGCTGCTGTTCGCCGGTGGCAGCGGCGTGACGCCGATCATCTCGATCGCCCGGTACGCGCTGAAGGCCGGCGACCGCAAGATCGTCGTGTTCTACGCCAACCGCGATGAGAAGTCGGTGATCTTCGCCGACGCATGGGCCGAGTTGGCCCGGACGTACCCGGAACGGCTCCAGGTCATCCACTGGCTCGAATCCGTCCAGGGCCTTCCCTCGGCGGAGCAGCTGCGCGCGTTCGCTGCGGCGCATCAGACCTACGAGGCGTTCGTGTGCGGCCCGGCCGAGTACATGAAGATGGTCACGACCGCCCTGCGCGAGCTGGAGTTCCCGCGTGAGCGTCGGCACCAGGAGAAGTTCGTGTCGCTGGGCGGCAACCCGTTCGGCGACGAGCTCGCCGAGGCGCAGGCGCTGGCGGAGATCGCTGAAGCCGAATCGGACGACGAAGGCCCCGTCGAATCCGTCCCGGCCGGCCCGAGCGAACCGGTGCGGCTCGAAGTCGAGCTCGACGGCGAGCAGTACAGCTATGACGACTGGGATCCCAAGACCACGCTGCTCGAGCACCTGGAGAGCAAGGGTGTGAAAGCGCCGTTCTCCTGTCGCGAGGGGGAGTGCTCGGCCTGTGCCATCCGCCTGGTCGAGGGCGAGGTGCGCATGGACCGCAATGACGTCCTCGACGACGAAGACTTGGCCGAGGGAATTCGGCTGGGGTGCCAATCGCACCCGATGACAGAGAAGGTGAGTGTGAGTTACTCGTGAGGTTCACCTACGCCGAGGCCATGACGGACGCGCACTACTACGCGCCGCTCGCACAGGCTGCCGAGAAGGCCGGGTTCACGTCAATGACGGTGGCCGACAGCCTCATCTATCCCAAGGAGTCGGACTCCAAATACCCCTACACCGACACCGGTGACCGCGAGTTCCTGCAGGGCAAGGAGTTCATCGAGACGATGATCCTGTGTGCCCACCTGTTCGCCGTGACCTCGACGCTGCGGCTGACGCCGTTCGTCCTGAAGCTTCCGGTTCGCCCGCCGGTGCTGGTGGCCAAGCAGGCATCGTCGCTGGCGTTCCTGTCCAACAACCGGCTCGGCCTCGGGGTCGGGATCTCGCCGTGGCCTGAGGATTTCGCGGCGCTGGGCGTCCCGTGGGAGAAGCGCGGCAAGCGGATGGACGAGTGCATGGACATCCTCCGCGGGCTGACGTCCGGCGAGTTCTTCGGCTACGACGGGGAGTTCTACTCCTTCGACGCACTTCAGCAGTGCCCCGCGCCGACCGAGAAGATCCCGCTGCTGGTCGGGGGGCACGCCGACGTGGCGCTGCGCCGCGCGGTGCTCAAGGGCGACGGCTGGATGCATGCCGGCGGCGACGGTGAGGAGCTCGACCGGCTGCTCGCTCGGCTGGCCGAGATCCGCAAGG
>DATEDT010000100.1:0-3290 GCA_035281505.1 Aeromicrobium sp.
GCAGCTCAACACCCATGCCGGCTGGACCGAGGCGTTCACCAAGGCAACGTCGGCGGACACCGTCCGCACCCGGATCTACACCGGCAAGCCGGCTCGCCTGCTCAAGTCCAAGTGGACCGAGGCGTGGAATGAGGAAGAGGCCCCCACGCCGCTGCCTATGCCGCTGCAGAACCTGCTGGTGGCCGACGCGCACAACCGCATCAACGCCGCCGGTGATCCTGAGGTCGTCTCGATGCCGATCGGGCAGATCGTGGGACGCATGAACGCAGTGCGCCCGGTCGCCGACGTGATGGCCGATCTCATCGATGGCTTCAACGACGCGGTCAAGCGCATCAACGAGATCGCCGGCTGACCTCCGCTCGGCGTCGCCGTTTCGGCTCAGATCGCAGCGAAAAGAGACTGTCGGAGGCGGCGTCTAGGTTGGAGTCAATGAAGGACTTCGCCCGCACCCTGAACGTCGCCGAGGATCGCCTCGCCGAGCTGGTTCGGTCGCGAGCGCAGGCAGAGGCGGCCGAGTGGGCCGCCGAGCTGGACCACTTCGAACGGCGTGAAGCCGCGATCGACGGTCGCTCGAACCCCCGAGTGTTCGAGCGACAGGCAGAGCTCTCCATGATCGCCGCCGAGATCGGCCGAAGCACCGGCTTGTCGGAGGCGCAGGTGTCTCACCGTGTCGCAGCCGCCCGGCGGGTGCGCAACCATGCGCCCACCGTATGGGCGGCTTTCGCCGAGGGGCGCATCGACGCTGCCCGGGTTCGCGAGATCGCGGGCGCGGTCGAGAAGTTGCAGCGTCCCGAGTCCATCGCCCGGCTCGACGCGCGTGTCGTCACCTACGCCGAATCCCACACGGTCGCCGAGCTGCGTCGGTGGTTGAAGCTGTTCGTTGCCCGCACCGAAGCGGACCTGTTCGTCGAGCGGGCCGATGCCGAGCGTGCCAAGCGCGGTGTGGACGTACTCCACGGTGACGACGGCATGAGCTGGATGACGATCTACGCACCATCGTTCGTCATTGCCGCAACTGACAAGCGGCTCACCAAGGAGGCCAAGGCGTTCGGTGCTGATGACCCGCGCACCCTGCAGCAACGTAGGGCCGATCTGGCCGCTGCCTGGCTGACCACCAACGACGCGCGCGAGGCGGCCGTGGGTGCCAGCTTCGCGGTCACCATGCCCGGCCACGCCGTCGCAGGATCAGCTGATGCGCCGGCTGTGGCCGTGGACGGCTCCTGGGTGGCGCCGATCCAGTGGATGCTCGATCTTGCGAAGCACGCTCGCAACAGCGTCTTCTGGCACCGGATGATCCTCGACCCGGTCACCGACGACGTGCTCGCCCACGAATACCACGGCCGATTCGCTCCGGCGGTGCTCGCGCAGGCGTTGGAGTTCCGTGACGGCGTGTGTCAGGCACCCGGATGCTGCAAGCCGGCTCACACCTGCGATCTCGACCATCGGATCCCGCACGACGATGGCGGGCCAACGGCCGCCCGCAACATGGGCGCCCTGTGTCGCAAGCACCATAAGGCCAAGGGCTTTGGGGTCCTGGCCTGGAACTGGAACCCGAGCAGGTCCGACCCACCCGGCAGCCCGCTCAAGCGTGCTCTCCACCTCGACGCCGGCGTCGACATCGTTCCCGAAGACCAGCTCCGACGGATCTTGGTCGAGTACGCCGCCTAGATCAGCCGAAGACCGGGAACTTCCGCTTCTTCGCCAGCCGGTCCATGCCGCCCTGGATCGCGCTCTCGACTTCGGCGTAGATCGTGTCGACGTACTCCTGGTCGTCTAGTCGCTCGGGATCGTGATCGACCTCGATCGGGTCGAGGAACTCGGTGCGGATCTTGGCCGGCAGCGGTATGTGCGCCGGCAGGATCTCCACCGCCAGGGGGAAGGGGAAGCCGGCGATGATCGGAAGGTTCGCTCCGCGCAGGCGCTTGCCGAGACCGGTCCACTTGGCCAGGAACTGGCCCTCGGACAGGACGAAGACGGTGTCGTGGCCGCCGACGGTGGCCACCGGAACGATCGGCACGCCTGAGCGCATTGCCTGCCGCACGAAGCCCTTGCGGCCGCCGAGAACGGCCTGATCGCGCTTGCGCCAGTTGCGCATCGCGTCCTTTTCGCCGCCCGGCCAGACGACGACATCGTGCCCGGCCGCCAGGGCGGAGCTGACCCCGCGGCGGGAGGCCGGGATGACGCCGGCGGCGCGGAAGTAGTCGCCCAGCCCGGGAGCGGCCATCAGCACATCGTGCGCGGTGCCGTGCAGGATGCGCTCGCCGTCGAAGTGCCGGCCCCACGCCTCGACGAGCGACCACGCATCCATCGTCAGGGAGCCGCCGGAGTGGATGCCGATGAGCAGCGACGGCTCGTCGGGGATGCGATCCCAGCCGTCGATCTCGAGCCGGAAGTAGTAGTCGTTGAGGAAGTTCCAGATCGGGCGGTTGACCCGCTGGAAGGCCGCGCTCTGTCCGGCGAGGTTCGGGTCGCGGCCGACGCGCTGCGCGATCAGTGTGCCGATGGGGTCGGAGGCGGTGGTGTTCATGAGGAAAGTCTCATGTTTTCGGCTCAGCGTCTCTGCTGCCCCCAGCCCGGAATTCGCTGCCGGCCTTTGGCTGCTCCGCACAGAAACCCGCTCAGCGGGTCCAACTGACCCCGTGCTCGTGCGGCAGGTCGCGCAGTTCGCGCTTGAGCACCTTGTTGGTGGCGGTACGCGGCAAGGCATCGAGAATTCGCACGACGGACGGCCATGCCTTGGGGGAGAGGTCTGCCTGCTCACCCAGGAATGACCAGAGTTCGTCCGCGGTCAGAGCGCCACGCAGGACCAAGGCACACGCGACCCGGTCGCCGACACGGTCCGGTAGCGCGTACACCGCCGCCTCACTGACCGACGGATGCCGCAGCAGGATTCGCTCGATCGGGGCGGTGGCGAGATTCTCGCCGTCGACCCGCAGCCAGTCGCCGGTGCGGCCGGCGAAGTAGATCCATCCGTCGGCGTCGCGATAGGCAAGGTCGCCGGACCAGTACATGCCGCCCCGCATGCGCTCCGCCTCGGCCGCGTCGTCCCGGTAGTAGCCGGCGAACGCGCCGGCGCCGGTGGTGTTCACCAGCTCGCCGATGGCGTCATCGGCATTGGCCAGCCGTCCGGTGTCATCGAACTCTGCGGCCGGCGTCTCGGTGCCGTCCGGGCGGAGCACCTTGACGCCGTCGACCGGCCAGCCGAGGCTCCCTGGCGGCATGTCGGGCTGACGCTGCACGATGACGGCGTTCTCGGTGGAGCCGTAGGAGTCGACGACCGTGCAGCCGAA
>DATEDT010000101.1:0-7649 GCA_035281505.1 Aeromicrobium sp.
ACCCCGGCCCGACCCCACCCGGACCGAGCAAACAGGTAACCGGCATTGAAACGAGCCACCGTCTTGTCCGGCCTCGGACCCGAAGCACCTCTCGTGGCGGCGAACTCCGCGATCGTCCCCGGGATGATGATGGCAGCCGAATCATGGGTGTCGCCGATCATCTCGTAGCGACCGTTCGGCAGCGTCGCGTGCGCCAGGAAGTTGGGCATCAAGGCCACCCGATCGAACGGGCCCGTCGGCGTCCGGCCCAGGTCACGCAGCCGGTCCGCGGCGATGCGGTATCGGCTGAAGTTGTAGTACTGGTAGTAGACGGACTGCTCGTTCATGACGCCCTGGGTGTCGACGCTTCGCCCGATGTACTCGTTGATTCGGTCCTCCGCCTTGTCCTTGAACGTCTCGTTGTCGAGCACCCGTCCGACCTCCAGCAGTGCGATGGACTGGTCGAGGGCGTGGTTTCCGTACTTCACGTAGAAGCCGTCCTCGAGCAGCGTGTCGCCATGCTTCTTCAGCATCCGCTTGATGAGCGTCTCGTTCTCGCCGGAGGGCTCAAGCAGGTCGTTCACGCACACCAGGACGATCGCGCGCCGCGCGGTGGAGTGGTCACTCCAAGCCCAGCTCGACGGCGCTCCGGGCCGGGGATTGGTGCTCTCCCAGTCCTTGATGATCGCGAACAGCCGATTCGCGTAACGGTGATCGTCGGGGTCTTGGTTCAGTTCGGCCTGCAGCAGGTTCAGTGTCCACATCAGGGAGTGCTGCGCGTTCTGCCAGTAGCTGTCCCGGAACGGGTCCTCCGTCCACGTGAGGTTCGTGCCGAGCTTCCGTTCTGGCCAGGGACCCATCGCGTAGTAGCCCAGGAGTATCCGGTCGGCACTCGTCATCGGGACTGCCGGATAGCGGCAGTCCGGATCACCGGCGTCGACGTCTGCTTGGGCCGGCGCCGCCGGCAGGCTCACCAGCGCAATGAGCAGCGCGAACGCGAGAGCCACCAACCGACGGGGCCGCGTTCGAGGAGATCTTGACAACGAGGTGAACTGCACCGGTCCTCCTCCCGCGGAGGTTCAGTCTTCGGCGGGCTCTCCTGGGCGCTCATCCGCCCAGATCCCGAAGCCGAAGTCGAACTCGATGTTCCCACGGCAATGCCGATGGCGCTCGTGGTTCCGGGGCATTCGCTGTCAGTTCGAGGGCCCGGCATCCTCCGCCAAGGTTGGGCCCAACACCGCCGGCAGGGTGGCCGACCAGTCGGCCCTCAGTTCCGCGAGCGACACGGTGAATCCGAGTGGGCCGGCCACGGTCAGATCGGCACCGCCGGTGAGGCCGATCGAGGCCAGCGGGACGCCGGCGGACTCGGCCAGCTCGACAAACGCCTCGTGCTGGTCCTCGGCGACCGTGACGAGCACCCGGGCGGTCGACTCGCTGAAGAGCTGAATGAACGGATCGTCGTCGCCGAGGTCGACGCTCACCCCGATGTCGCGACTGAGCGCGCTCTCCACCAGGGCGACCGCCAGGCCTCCATCGGACAAGTCGTGCGCCGAGGACAGGAGGCCCCGGCGGGCGGCGTCCTGCAACAGCGCGGCCACGGCCTGTTCGGCCGCGAAATCGACGACCGGCGGCTTGCCGCCGAGGTGGTCGTGGATGACGTCGGCCCACGTCGAACCGCTCAGCTCCTCGTCGGTTTCGCCCAGGAGAAGTACGTGCTCGCCGCCGGCCGCGAACCCCTTCTTGACCCGGAGGCGCACGTCGTCGATGACACCGAGGATGCCGACGACCGGCGTCGGCAGGATCGCGACGTCGCCCGTCTGGTTGTAGAATGACACGTTGCCGCCGGTGACCGGGATCCCGAGCACCGCGCAGCCGTCCTTCAGGCCCGAGGTAGCTTCGGCGAACTGCCACATCACGCCCGGGTCCTCGGGTGAACCGAAGTTCAGGCAGTCGGTGACCGCGAGCGGCTGGGCGCCGGTGACGGCGACGTTGCGGTAGGCCTCGGCCAGCGCCAGCTGCGCACCGGCATACGGGTCGAGCTGGGCGAACCGGCCGTTGCAGTCGGTCGAAACGGCGACACCGAGGTTCGATTCTTCGTCGATCCGGATGATGCCGGCGTCCTCGGGCTGTGCGAGCACCGTGTTGCCCTGGACGTAGCGGTCGTACTGGTCCGTGACCCACGACTTGTCGGCGATGTTCGGTGATCCGACGATGCGCAGCAGCGTGGCCCGCAACTCCTCACCCGACTGCGGCCGGGGCAGCAACTCGGCCGCGTCGGCCTGCAGCGCGTCCTGGGTCGCCGGCCGGGCAAGCGGTCGGTGGTACACCGGGCCGTCGTGGGCCACGGTGCGCGGGGGGACGTCGACGACCGTCTGCCCGTGCCAGTCGATGACGAGCTTGCCGTCCTCGGTGACCTCGCCGATGACGGTCGCCTCGACGTCCCACTTGGCACAGATCGCCATGAACGCGTCCAGGTTGACCGGCTCGACGACGGCCATCATCCGCTCCTGGCTCTCGCTCATGAGGATCTCCTCAGGCGACAGCGTGGAGTCGCGCAGCGGCACCCGGTCGAGGTGAACGTGCATGCCGCCGTCGCCGGCGCTCGCCAGCTCGGACGTGGCGCACGAGAGACCGGCGCCGCCGAGATCCTGGATACCGCCGACCACACCGGCGGCGAAGAGTTCCAGCGTGCACTCGATGAGCAGCTTCTCCAGGAACGGGTCTCCGACTTGCACGCTCGGCCGCTTGGCCGGCCCGTCCGCATCGAACGTCTCGGACGCGAGGACGCTGACGCCACCGATGCCGTCGCCACCGGTGCGAGCGCCGTAGAGGATGACGAGGTTGCCCTCGCCGCTGGCGTGAGCGAGGTGAAGGTCCTCGTGGCGCAGAACCCCGACGCACAGCGCGTTGACCAGCGGATTCCCGACATAGGTCTTGTCGAACACGACTTCGCCGCCGATGTTCGGCAGGCCGAGGCAGTTCCCGTATCCGCCGATGCCGGCGACGATGCCGGGCAGCACCCGGCGGGTGTCGTCAGCCGTCAGCGGACCGAACCGCAGCGGATCCATGACGGCGACCGGGCGTGCGCCCATCGCGAGGATGTCACGAACGATGCCACCCACGCCGGTCGCGGCACCTTGGTACGGCTCGACGTAGCTGGGGTGGTTGTGCGACTCGACCTTGAAGGTCACGGCGTAACCCTGGCCGATGTCGATGACACCGGCGTTCTCGCCGATGCCGGCCAACGTCTTGCCCCGAGGGGTCTCCTGCGGCAGTTCTCCGAACTTGCTGAGGTGCACCTTGCTCGACTTGTAGGAGCAGTGCTCGCTCCACATGACCGAGTACATCGCCAGTTCGGCCGAGGTCGGGCGGCGGCCCAGGATCTCGCGGATGCGGGCGTACTCGTCGGCCTTCAGGCCCAGCTCAGCCCAGGGTTGTTCCCGTTCGGGTGTCGTCTCGGCGTTCGTCACGGTGTCAACGGGAGCGGGCACAAACCGAGCCTACCCGCGCGAGCGAGGGGTCGGATGCTCGCATCCGCGCTCCGAGCGAGCGATCCCCCGTAAACGGGAGGTACCCCCAGTTGAGCGCCGAAGGCGCGATCACCGGCAGGGATCGAGGCGGTTCAGCGCCGGCAGCGTTCCACCGTGCTCATGGTCACGGTGCGCCAGAACAGCTGTCGGGTCACGGCATCGACGCGCCGGCAGTCGTGCACCAGATCGCGATCGACCCCGGGCGCATCGGTCCGGGCCACGGGGGAACCATAGGCGAGTCGCCACACCTCCCCGACCGCCAGCGGTGCACCGACGTCCGACCCGATCAAGTTCGTGAACGGCGCGACCTGATCGCGATCGCAATGAGTGCGCGGCTGGAGCAGCACGCACCGCTCCGGGTCGATCGAATCGACCTTCGGCAGGACCTCGCGCGAGCTCTGCCATTCCACGTCGACAACCCAGTTGCCGTCGATCGGCCGCAAGGCAGTCGTCGCGTTGAACCAGGTATAGGCGTAGGGAAAGATCGCCGCGCTGCTCAAGGTCGTGACGGCGAGCATTGCACCCGCGGCCGCCCAGAGCGCCGAGACGACGCGCGGTCGCCGCGACGCCAACACCGCACGCGCCACCAGGAACACGCCGATCGTCGCCAGCAGCGCCATGGCTGGCACGACGAACAACATCTGCCGGGGGCCTTGGTAGAGCGTCGACCCGCCGGCGATGGCCGCCCAGGGGAAGAAGAGCGCTTGCACCAGGATGACCGCGACTCCGGCGAGCAGGTTTCCGTCGCCGGGCTTCCGGGTTGCCGGCAGGAACGCCTGACGGACGAACCAAACGATCACACCCAGGCACAGCAGGCTGGTGACCACGGGCGTCTGCGCGGCAAACCAGAGCGGCAGGTAGGACGCCGGGGCGCTCTGTGCGGGCATGAAGGTGCCAGCGGTGAGCGTGGACAAGTGCCACGGGAAGTCGCCTGACTGGACGACGCTCTGGTAAAGCAGTTCCGGCCGCAGGAAGAGCTTGGGATAGATCGCGACCAACGCGAGGTAGCCCACCAATGACCCGCCCGCCGCCGTGATGGTCCCGGCCTTCAGGCGCGCGCGGGTCGCGGGGGCGTCGCGCCGCATGCGCAACCACGACGCGAACAGGGCGACGGCGACGCTCACGCCGACGGAGACCAGCATGGCCGGACGCACCCCGGCCGTCAGCCACACACCGAAGGCCAAGGCGCCACCCGCCAGAAGTCGCATCCGGGGGGTGGTGATCGTGGACTGGGTGAGCGCCACTGCACCCAGCGTCGCCGCCGCGTACCCCGCCGCAACCGGCAGGTCCTTGATGTTGAACATGGCGTGCCCGATGTACATGGGGATCGCCGTCAGGATCGCGGCGGCGACGAGTCCCCACCGCCACGACCGGAGCAGCAGCCGGGCGGTGACGGCCACGGCCGCGATTCCAATCGCTCCCAGTGTGACGACGACCAGATGTCGCAGGCTGTAGGCGGTCGCGTTCTCGGAGACCGTGTCCCAGCTCTCCACACCGACCAGCACGCCCAGGAGATGACCCAACAGCGCCACCGCGGGAGCGTAGACGTAGCCCCCCTCTTGGGTGACCTTGCCGTCGACGACCCACTTGTCGGCGACGTACCAGCCGTTGGCGAGGAAGCCCTGGAGCCGATGCACGTGGCTCGGCTCATCGAGCGTCACCCCACCCTGGATCGCACCGGCGACCATCATGACGACATTGGTCGCGACTACGACGCCGGCCACGGCAAGCAGCCAGGCCGGAAGGTTCGGGAAACGCTCCGGAGAGTCCTGCGACCGACGCACGCGCATCACCTTATGTGCCGAGCCGCGCCCCAGCGGTTACCGCCACCGTCAGCTCGGCGGGGCCGGCACGTCCTCGGGCGCAGAACGACCGGCCGCGAGCACCCCGCGACGCCGTCCGAGCGGGACCCTGTTGGCGACCCGGCCGAGCGGCTCGACCGTGGCGGTGAGGATTTGGACGGCTTCGTACAGCTCGTCAATGATCGGGATCAGCTTGGGCAGCGTGTTGGCGAGCCCGACCAGCTGATCGAGCGATCCGCCGGGTTCCAGCAGCTTCTCCAGGATGCCCTGCTCCTCGAGTAGTTGGTCGATGAGCCCGCCCGGCTCAAGCAGGCGCTCGACACCGCCCTCCTTGCCGAGGAGCCGATCGAGTGGCCCGCCCTGGGCGAGGAAGCGATACAGCGGACCGTCGTCACTGAGGGTGCGCGTGACCGGACCGTCGTCGGCCAACAGCCGCATGATCGGGCCTTCCTTGGCCAGGAGGCGCATGACCGGACCGTCCTCGGCGAGCAGCAGCATGACCGGGCCGTCCTCGGCGAGCATGCGCGGGATCGGACCGTCCTCGACGATCATTCGGGCCACCGGGCCGTCGTCGGCCAGCAGCGTCATGAACGGGCCGTCCTCGGCGGTCAGTCGATCGATCAGTCCGCCGGGCGCCAGCGCTTGACCCAAAGGACGGTCCGGCGACGTCAGGTCCGCGACGGTGTTTCCGAGGGCAACCACGCCGCGCTCGTTGGCCAGGATCAGGTTCGCCTGATCGATCAGGCCGCCCCGACCGAAGATCTGGGCGATGCGCTCGTACCCGTTCTCCCGCAGGATCGGGCCGTCAGGTGAGGCCAGATGCCCGAACGCCAGCGCCGTCCGTGTCATCCCCACCGTGAGCCGAATCGGGAAGGTGACCAACTCACCAATGTTCATGGGCGCCAGCGTATGCGACATCGTGTCGCTGGCACCGAATCAAGGACGATGTCTCAGGCCCCTCGGCCGGGCCCGGCCGTTGGTCCTGAGCAACTAGGGTTCAGCGGGTGGCCGTCCTCCTCGCGCTGATCTCCGCCGCCGGGTGGGGGGTCTCCGACTTCTTCGGCGGCGTCTTCTCCAAGCGGCACGGGCCATGGGTGACGACCGTCGCCGTGCAGCTCGGAGCCCTCGCCGGAACCGTGGCGGCCGTGCTGGTGCTCGGTGGTTCCCCCACCCGCGCCGATTGGTGGTGGGGCGCGGCCGCCGGCCTCGGCGTCGGGGCAGGAACCGCGTTTCTGTACCGCGGCCTGTCCATCGGGCGCATGGGCGTGGTGGCCCCGGTCTCGGCCGTGGGGTCGGCGCTGGTCCCGGTCGCCGTGGGCGTATCGACCGGCGAGCGGCCCGGGCTGAGCGCGGCCGTGGGAATCGTGATCGCGCTGCCCGCCATCTGGCTGATCGCGTCCACCGACGACGGAGCGACGCAGCCGGCCGGCGGCACGAGCGACCGGGCATCGACCGGCCTGTTCGACGGCATCCTCGCCGGCGTCGGATTCGGTGTGGGTTTCGCCTGCCTCGATCAGGTGCGGTCGGCGGCTGAACTGACGCCGCTCTTGGCGACCCAGGTCGTGTCGTTGCTCCCCGTCATCGCCCTTGCCGTGTGGACACGCGAGCCATTCTGGCCGCGCCGTCGGCAGGCCTGGATCGGCTTCGTGATCGGCCCGCTCGGCACGATGGCGAATGCGTGCCTGCTGTGGGCGGTCCAGACCGGACTTCTCTCCGTCGTCGCAGTGCTCGTCTCGCTCTACCCCGCCGTGACCGTCGCCCTGGCCGCGGCGGTGCTGCGCGAACGCATCCATCGCGCACAGGCGTTGGGACTCGGGCTCGCCGTCGTGGCGGTGTCCCTGATCAGCATGGCGTGATCGTCAGCCCGCGGCACCCGGGATGACGACGAGCTCCCGCTTCTTCGCCTCGGCCGCTGTCGTGGTGCCGCCGGTGAGCAGCAACCGCCGGATGTTGGCCCGGCGGTAGACCGCGGGCTGGGTTTCGCGAATGAACGAGGTGAGGAAGCCGATGAACCGCTCCGGGTCGTCCTTGTGCGGGAAGTGACCGGAGTCCTCGAAGATCTCGAGGTGGGCATCGGGGGCCAGCCCACTCACCACCTCGGCGTGTTCGACCGGGAGCACCTGATCATCGGCGCCCCAGACGATCGCCATTGGCATCGCCGCGGTCAGGTAGGCGCGGTCACGCATGGTGATGACCTGCCCCCGCATGTCGATGCAGTTGCGGACCAGATGGCGGAGGGCGCGCCGCGTCTTGGGGTCACGCCACGAGGCGACGATGGCGGCCACCTCGTCCATGTCCCGCAGCGAAGGCACGCCCGAATCGGCCAAGCCGGTCAGCA
>DATEDT010000102.1:0-4775 GCA_035281505.1 Aeromicrobium sp.
AAGAGCGGGAAGCCGAAGCTGATCCCGATGCCGAGGCTCAGCACCAGATACAGCCACCACCAACGCACCCGGACGCGAAGCCCCTCGACGACGATGAAGATCATTGCGGCCAAAGCCACCATGAACAGGTCGATGGCGGCGAACACGACTGTCGGGTTGGCCGTCAGCTCCGCCCAAACCTGCTTGGCAAAGCTGCCCTCGGCCGACTGGATGCCTTCGATCAGAGCCCATTGGGTGCCGACCAGGGCAACGGTGGCGATGACCGCGTAGGCCAGACACTCGAGTTTGGCGCCGGTGGAGAGTTGATTCTGACTCATGGCGGCAACCTACACGCGACGTCAGGTTTCGACGGACCGGTAAGTGCCGAAACCGCGCTGCCAGTACAGAAGTGGAGTCCCCGGCTCCCAGTCCGCCTCACGCACCGCGCCGACGACGAGCGTGTGATCGCCGGCAGCAATCAGTTGGTGGGTCTCAACGCCGATGAAAGCGTGCCGATCCTTGAGCGCCGGCGCTCCGGCCTCGGCCTGCCACACCAGCCCTCTCCAACGGTCGGCGCCGCGCTCGGCAAACCGTCGACCGATGTCGGCGTGGCTCGAAGCCAGCACGTTCACGCCCACTGGCGTCCCCGGTTTGATCAGCGTGAGCAGTCGCGAGGCGTTGTCCAGCGAGACGAGCAGCAGTGCCGGATCCATCGACAGCGGCGTGAACGCGCTCACCGTCGTGCCGTGCGGCGCGCCCCCGGCGTCGAACGCCGTCACGATCGCCACCGCCGCCGCCACATTGCGCAACGCATGTCGATAAAGCTCGGCCACATCGGTTCCGAGTTCCGCCGGGATCACGGTCGACGTCACCTCAATACTCCAGGAGATGATCGCGCAGCGTCGTGCCGGTGTATCTCGTCCGGAAGCGGTCCCGTCGCTGCAGTTCCGGGACGACCAGATCGACGAACTCCTCGAAGCAGCCCGGCGTGTAGGTGGCGATCAGCATGAAGCCGTCCGCGCCGCCGTCGTCGGCGAATTCCTCCAGCTTGTCAGCGATGTCGGCCGGTGTGCCGACCAGCACCGGCATCCCCATGCCCTGTGCGTAGTACTGGGCGGCTTCACGCACTGTGACTGGATCACCGCCCTTGGCATAGACGACCGATTCGAACAGTCCTTGAACGCCCGGAACCTCGATGTTCTGGATGTACTCGTCGGGGTCGTATGTCGAGAAGTCCAGACCGAAGTGACCCGAGATCCAGGCCAGTGCGCCTTCCTCCGGAATCAGCGACACGATCCGTTCGTACTTCGCCCGTGCCTCCTCGCGCGTTTCGGCCACGACGGTCTGCACGCCGAAGATCTTCTTGACGCTACCTTCCTTGCGATCGAACGTGACCAGCCGACGATCGAGGTCGTCGGAGTACTCGCGCATGCGCTCGACGTTGGGGTGCACGGCAAAGATCGCCTCGGCGTGCTTCGCGGCGAAGTCGCGCCCGCGACCGGACGAGCCGGCCTGCCACAGCACCGGTCGGCCCTGCGGCGAGGGAGCGACGAAGTGACGCCCGCGGCTCTTGTAGTACTTGCCCTCGTGCACGACCTCGTGCACCTTCGCCGGGTCGGCATAGACCCCGGTCTCCTTGTCGGCGATGATCGCGTCCGGCTCCCAGGAGTCCCAGAGTTTGTAGCAGAGCTCCATGTACTCCTCGAGCCGGTCGTATCGGTCCTCACGCGCCGACATCTCGTGGCCGTAGGCCTCCCACTCGCTCTTGGAGTACGAGCTGACGATGTTCCACGCCAGCCGGCCTCCGGACAGATGGTCGAGGCTGGAGAGCCGCCGGCACATCGAATAGGGATGCTCGAACGCCGTCGAGAGCGTCAGGCCCACGCCCAGCTTCTCGGTCGCGGTCGTGATGATCGGCACGATGGTCGACGGCTCGTGCGTCGGGCACTGAACCGCATACTTCACGATGGCATCCGAACTGTCCTGGTACGTCGTGTACGGCGCCAACTCGTCGGCGATGAACACCCCGTCGAAGTGGCCACGTTCGAAAGTCCGGGCCAGGTGCTGCCAGTACGCCGGCCGTGCGTAGTCCCAGCCGACCTTGTCCTTCGGGTGTCGCCACATGCCCGTGGCGTGGCTGTTCACGCCGTGCTGCAGGAAACCGAGGAGATGCAGTTTCTTGGTCACGCTGCCCCCTGCGACTGAGTCTCGGCTTCTTCACGGTCGACGACGAAGGCGGCGACGACGGCCAGTGCCGAGCCCAGGCTGAGGAACGGCAGGATGTACCACGCCCAGCTGGTGTGGCTGATCAGCACGAGCAGTGTTGTGGAGGCCACCACCCCGCCCAACGCAATCCAGGTGAATCCCTGGCCCTGAGCGTCGAGGTCCTCCTCGCTGGTCACTGCGGTCTGGTCGTAGCTCTTGCGTGCGCGTTGGAACTCGGCATAACCCAGCGCGATGTAGGCGGCGGCGATGACGCCACCCAGGACGAGTGCGATGTAGAACGCGATCATGTCAGCGTGCTCCTTCCAGGACGGGAATTTGCTCGAGTTCGCCGGCCTCGCGGCGCAACGCATCGAGATCGAACTTCTTCTTCTGCAGCAGGCTGACGCCCACGACCACGAGCAGCGACACACCTTCGAGTGCCGCGATGGCCAGCAGGTCGTGGCCGCTCTGGCGCAATGGCAGGCCGACCGCCAGGCCGGCGACGATGCTGGCCACGAACGCTGTTCCCGTCGTGCGCTGCCAGAAGATCGCGAGCACCAGCGGGAAGATGAGCACGGCCTTGATGAAGAACACCAGGTTGACCAGCGCGATGTAGTCGATGCCGGAGCTGACCACGATCGCACCGACGCCGCCGCCGATGAGCAGGCTCAGCTTCGTGAGCTGGAAGAGCCGCTTCTCCTTGATCTTCGGCCACGCCTGCTTGAGGATGTCGACCGCGACCAGCGACGACAGGGCCGAGAATGCGCCGTCGATCGACGAGTAGCAGGCGTTGAGGATCACCAGGACGTAGGCGACGATCAGGATGACCGGCAGTCCGACGTGCGAGACGACGTAGGGGCCGACCCCGCCGGCTCCGGCGTCACCCAGCTGGTCGGGCGTGACGCCGAGACCAAGGCCGACGAGTCCGAGCAGGCCGAGCGCGAGCGGGATCGGGTAGAACCACAGGCCGCCCCAGACAAACGTCCGACGCAGGTTGCCCGGTCGCAGCGCCCAGAGCTTCTGCCAGAACGTCTGGTCCGCGATGGTCGAGGCAAGAAGACCGAGAGCCAGCGAAATGCCGAACGCGGCGGCGGTGGCCGGCGAGAACGGATTGAGCAGGTCGCCGCCCTTGGCGTCGATGTCATGGAACACGGCAGCCGGACCGCCCACCTTGGCCAGGACGAACAGGACCACGAGAGCCGCCGGAATCGTGATGAGCAGCGTGTTGATGGTCGCGGTGATGGCCGAGGTCCACAGGCCGCCGAAGTACGAGTAGATCGTGATCGTGGCGAGCGTGACGAGCAGGACCGCGGTCGGATTGAGTCCGAAGACGACGCCGGTGACGAGCACGACGCCGAAGAGGTTGATGAAGATCTCGCTCAACAGGCCGAAGACCTGCGCTGACAGCATCACGATCGTCGCGGTGCGGCTGCTGAACCGCGCCCGTATGAACTCCACGATCGTGTAGCCGTGCGGCATGTGCTTGCGCAGCTTCAGCGCAAACGGCACAACGGCCACCACGGCGAGACCGTTCGGGACGATGAACCAGATCAGCCCGGACGTTCCCCAGCTGAACGCCTGGGCCGACGACATCAGCACTGCCATCGACCACGTCCACACGGCGATCACCGAGCCGACACCGAACCCGAGGCCGATCCGCCGCCCGGCGATGACGAAGTCGTGCGTGCTGCGGACGAACGACCGCACCGAGATGGCGATCACCAGCAGGAATGCACCCAGTCCAACCAACAGGGCGTAACCCAGCGCCCCGGACAGATGCCCAGCGGTTTGTACCGCGGTCATGGTCCCTCCCAAGAGTTTGACGAAATCTTGGAACGGAGTCTGGCTCGAGCTCCACGCGGCAACCGGCGCGTCTCAGAACGCGAATGAGTCACGCAAACACTTTCGGTGCGTGCTATCCGCGCGCGAGCCTGACTATGCGGCGGTGGCGTGCGACGTCGGTTTGCGTCCGAGCAGAGCTGCACACACGACGGTGACGGCCAGCACGCCAACAAAGACCGAAAGCAGCAGGTTGTGCTGGGCGAGGACCGCATCGACGGATGCAGCTCCGTCGATCACACGACCCAGCAGGGCGATGCCGACAATGCCGCCGAGATAGCGCATCGTCGAGCTGACGCCGGCTGCCATCCCGCTGTCCGAGCGGGAGATGCCGGCCAGTGATGCGGCCTGTGCGGCCGGATTGGCCAGGCCGAGCCCGATTCCGAGCAGTACCAGGGGAAGACGCAGGTCGGAGGCGGCCTCGAGCGGCAGGACCCGCATGAGGACAAGCCCGAGCAGGCAGGTCAGGACGCCTAACAATCCCAGCGGCCGCGGGCCGAATCGATCCGTGAGCCGTCCGGCCAGGATCGAAGTGAACACCATCGCCAGCATCAGGAAGATCAGCAGGCGGCCAGTGCGAGCAGGATCCAGCTGGAAGGTGTGGTCGACCACCAGCGGCACCTCGAACACCAGGGCGTACATCACGAGGTTCAAGAGCGCGATCACCAGGGTGCCGGCGGTGAATCGCACGTTGCGGAACAGTGCGAACGAGACCACCGGGTCAGCCACCCGTCGTTCGACCAGGACGAACG
>DATEDT010000103.1:0-2697 GCA_035281505.1 Aeromicrobium sp.
CATTTGCGGAAACGCATCGACGGGCGAAGGAGAGCAAGTGCTCGACCCCGACATCGAAACGGTCGCGGGTACGCCCGCCCCCGAAAGCCCCGAAGCTCCCAACGCTGCTTCGAACCCCCCCGAGTCCAACGATTCCGCTGCGCGGCCGCGACGCCGTTCGGCGGGGCGTCCGGCCGGGCCTCCGGTTGCCGCTGGGCTGATGTTCCAGGCACCCGACACGACGCCGTTGCCGCCGCTGCCCCGCGAGGAGCAGGCTCAGCCCACTGACGGCGATGACCCCGACCGCGACTCCGGTGGCGAGGGTGGCCAGGCGGCCCAGCGCCGCAAGCGCAGTCGCGGTGGCCGTCGTCGGCGCAAGAGCGACGACGACACCGTCGAGTCCACGACCGACGACGACCTCGACGGCGACGACACTGACGACGACGCCAACGATGGTGCCGACGGTGCCGAGAACGGCGGCACTCGCCGTCGTCGCAAGCGGGCCCGTGCCGGCGAAGGCGCCGCCGCCGCCCCTGACGACCCCGATCACGTCGTGGTCAAGGTGCGCGAAGGCCGTACCGCCGAGGACGAGATCACCGGCGTCACCGGTTCGACCCGGCTCGAAGCCAAGAAGCAGCGCCGTCGGGAAGGCCGCGAGGCCGGTCGACGGCGCGCTCCGATCGTCTCCGAGGCCGAATTCCTCGCCCGCCGCGAGTCGGTCAAGCGCGAGATGGTCGTCCGTCAGCACGTGGGCCCGAACGTCGAGGACAACTACACCCAGATCGCGGTCCTCGAGGACAACGTGCTGGTTGAGCACTATGTCGCCCGGGAGTCGCAGACCTCGCTGATCGGCAACGTCTACCTCGGCAAGGTGCAGAACGTCCTGCCCAGCATGGAAGCCGCGTTCATCGACATCGGAGCCGGACGCAATGCCGTCCTGTACGCCGGTGAGGTCGACTGGAGCGTGATGGGCGAGGGCAAGGCACGCAAGATCGAGGACGCACTCCAGCCCGGCCAGAGCGTGCTCGTCCAGGTCTCGAAAGACCCGATCGGCCAGAAGGGCGCCCGGCTCACCAGCCAGATCAGCATCCCCGGACGATTCCTCGTCCTCGTGCCGCGCGGTCAGGCCAGCGGCATCTCCCGCAAGCTCCCCGAGTCCGAGCGCAACCGGCTCAAGACGCTGCTCAAGGAGGTCCTCCCGGACGACTCCGGCGTCATCGTGCGCACGGCCGCCGAGGGTGCGACCGAGGAGCAACTCACCCGCGACATCACCGGCCTGACGGCCCGGTGGGAGGACATCGCCAAGAAGGCTGAGTCCGGCAAGGCACCACAGCTGCTGTACGCCGAGCCCGACCTCGTCATCAAGGTCGTCCGCGATCTCTTCAACGAGGACTTCACGTCGCTCGTCGTCGACGGTGCCGACGCATGGGACAACATCAACGGCTACATCGGCCATGTGGCGCCTGACCTGGCCGAGCGAGTCAGCCGGTGGGAGAAGCCGGAAGGCGACGACGCGCCGGCCGACTCCTTTGCGGCCTACCGGATCGACGAGCAGATCCACAAGGCGCTCGAGCGCAAGGTGCACCTGCCGTCGGGAGGCTCGTTGGTCATCGACCGCACCGAGGCCATGACGGTGGTCGACGTCAACACCGGCAAGTTCACCGGCTCCGGCGGCAACCTCGAAGAGACCGTCACCAAGAACAACCTCGAAGCGGCCGAGGAGATCGTGCGTCAGCTTCGGCTGCGCGACATCGGCGGCATCATCGTCATCGACTTCATCGACATGGTCCTGGAGAGCAATCGCGACCTGGTGCTGCGGCGGCTCGTCGAGTGCCTTGGCCGTGACCGGACCCGGCACCAAGTCGCCGAGGTCACCTCGCTCGGGCTCGTGCAGATGACCCGCAAGCGCATCGGCACCGGTCTGCTGGAGTCCTTCAGCCACGAATGCGAGGCCTGCAAGGGCCGCGGCGTGGTCGTCACGGCCGAGCCGGTCGAGGCCAGGAAGGACGAGCCGCGCACGAGCGCTGCGCGGAACCGCCGCGGTGGCCGCAGCCGCAGCGGCGGCGGTGGCAGCAATGGCGGCGGAAATGGCGGCGGAAATGGTGGCGGAAACGCCGGCAAGTCCGGTGGCGACGCCAAGCAGGTCAAGCCGGCGGTTGAGGTGGGAGCGTCAGCGACCCTCGAATCCACCAACGACAAGCCGGAAGTGGTTTCGAGCCCGGCTGAGGCCGGCACCTCGACCAACGCGGCTCCCGATTTGCCCGAGGGCAGCTCGACTTCATAGAATGGACGGTCGGTGCCCGGCGAGCCGTTGTCGCTCGCGGTGCGGCGCGCCGAAACCCCAAACGTACTAGGAACAGGGCGATTCAAGTGGTGTACGCAATCGTGCGCAGTGGTGGAAACCAGCAGAAGGTCTCCGTCGGCGACGTCGTGCAGATCGACAAGGTTGCCGACAAGGTCGGCGACACCGTGTCCCTGCCCGCTGTCCTCCTGGTTGACGGCGACACGGTCACCACCGACGTCGACAAGCTGGCCAAGGTCAAGGTCACCGCTGAGGTGCTCGGCCAGTCCAAGGGTCCCAAGATCATCATCCAGAAGTACAAGAACAAGACCGGCTACAAGAAGCGCCAGGGTCACCGTCAGAAGTACACCCAGGTCAAGATCACCGGGATCAAGTGAGGAACTGACAGATGGCACACAAGAAGGGCGCAGCCTCCA
>DATEDT010000104.1:0-25956 GCA_035281505.1 Aeromicrobium sp.
TTCGACGAAGCCCATGTACCAGTCCGGTTGCGAACCGGCCGTGACCTCCGACGGGTTGTACGGGCCGTAGACCCAGATCGGGTTGATCTGGAAGGTGGCGCTCATCAGTGCGGTGAAGCCGAACACGATGAAGAAGAAGCCGCCGGCCTTGGCCGCGTACTGGGGGAGCAGCGGGTAGCCCACCACGTTGTCGTTGGTGCGTCCGGGGCCAGGCCACTGTGTGTGCTTCTGGTAGACGAGCAGCATCATGTGCGCGGCGATCAAGCCGAGCAGCAGGCCGGGGATGACGAAGACGTGCGCGATGTACAGGCGCGGAATGATCAGGTCACCCGGGAACTCGCCGCCGAAGACGAAGAACTCAAGGTATGACCCGACCAGCGGGATCGAGCGGATGAGCCCGTCGACGAAGCGAAGGCCGGTGCCCGACAGCAGGTCGTCCGGCAGGGAGTAGCCGGCGAAGCCCTCGATCAGGGCGAACTGGAAGAGGCCGAGACCGATCAGCCAGTTCACTTCACGCGGCTTGCGGTAGGCGCCGGTGAAGAAGATGCGCAGCAGGTGCACCACGATGGCGGCGACGAACAGCATCGCGGCCCAGTGGTGAATCTGGCGCATCAGCAGGCCGCCGCGGATGTCGAAGGAGATGTCGAGGGTCGAGGCGAAGGCCTTGGACATCTCCAGGCCGCGCAGCGGCTGGTAGGAGCCGTCGTACACGACCTCAGCCATGCTCGGCTGGAACCACAGGGTCAGGAACGTGCCCGAGGCCAGCAGCACGATGAACGACCACAGGGCGATCTCGCCGAGCATGAAGGACCAGTGCTCGGGGAACACCTTGCGCAGCGGCATCAGCTTGTTGCTGGCACCGAGTCCGAGCCGGTCGTCCATCCACTCGACCGGCCCGCCGACCTTCTTGCCGAACTCGGTCTTCTCGATGGGCTTGTACGCCTTCTTGTCAGCCATTGCGCTTGTCCAACTTCTTCTGGTCGCGGGCGAGCTCGGGGTAGCTCGGCGCGATGATCTCCTGGAAGTCGCTCAGCGCGATCAGGTAGCCATCGGCGTCAATGCCGAGCGGAAGTTGCGGGAGCGGCCGTTTGGCCGGGCCGAAGACGACCTTGCCGTTGTCGGCCAGGTCGAAGGTCGACTGGTGGCAGGGACACAGCAGGTGGTGGGTCTGCTGTTCCCACAGGCTGATCGGGCAGCCGACGTGGGTGCAGATCTTCGAGTAGCAGAGGATGCCGTCGATGGCCCAGTTCTCGCGGCCCTTGGGCTGGCGGATGGCCTCGGGACGCATGCGCACCACGATGACGGCCGCCTTGGACTTGGCCTGCAGCAGCTCGGTGCCGTGAATCACGTGCTCGCCGTGCTCGTCGACCTCGAAGAAGGCCTCCGGTTCGGCGTTGACCAGCTGGCCGACTTCGAGGTCGGCCGGCTTGATCGGCGTGCCGGAGACGTCATTCACGACGCGCATGCCCTTGCGCCACACCGTGTTGCGGTGGCCGTGGGGGAGCGGGCCGAGGTCGCGCAGCGCGACGATCGCAGGCAGGCCCAGTGCGGCGACGGCGCCGATCAGGCTGTTGCGGATCAGCGGGCGACGCGCGATGCCCGACTCCTCGAGGCCGGCGTTCAGCGCCGCCAGTGCATCGGCGCGATCCTCGGCGGAGGAGGCGCTGGCGTGCCGCATCTCGACGATCTCGTGGTCACCCATGAGCTGCTTGGCCCAGCGGATGATGCCGGAGCCGATGAGCAGCATCGCGCCGCCCAGCGTCGCGCCCAGCGCGAAGTTCATGGCTGACCAGCCGAGGAAGGTCTGGTCCTTGTCGATGCTGAAGTATGCGATGACGAAGCCGACGGACAGCAGGGCAGCCAAGCCGAACATCGCGGCAATCTGGCGCTCGGCTCGCTTTTCAAGCGCGGGGTCGACGTCGGTCGGACGGTACCGGTGCGCCGGGAGGCCGGGGTCGGCAACCGGGTCGTGCTCGAGCTTTTCGATCATGTCGCTCATCGACTACTCCCGTTCCTTCTTGACACGGGCGCCGTGGGCGCCGATCCATACGGCGAAAATCGTCAGGACACCGATGCCGACGAGGAACGTGAACATGCCCTCGGCCACCGGGCCGATGTTGCCGCCGGCCAAACCGCCGTACTGCGGCTGGTTGTGCAGCGTCTTGACGTAGGCAATGACGTTGCGCTTGTCCTCCGGCGTGATGACCTCGTCGGAGAAGACCGGCATCTGCTGCGGGCCCGTCTGCATTGCCTCGTAGATGTGCTTGGCGCTGACGCCCTTGAGCGTGGGCGCGTAGCGGCCGTTCGGCAGGGCACCGCCGGCGCCGACCGAGTTGTGGCACGCGGTGCAGTTGGTCCGGAAGAACTCGCCGCCTTCGCGGATCTCGTCGGCCGAGGCCTTCTTCCAGTCCAGGTACTCGCCCTCGGGGATGGCCGGGCCGGGGCCCAACGAGGCGACGTAGGCCGAGATCTGGCGGGTTTCCTCGGCGTCGAGCATCGGCTCCTTGCGGGGCGCCTGCGGACCGGTCAGGGCCATGGGCATGCGACCGGTGCCGACCTGGAAGTCGACCGCTGCAGCGCCGACGCCGATCAGGCTCGGGCCGTAGTTGCCACCGGACTTCGTGGTGATGCCTTCGGCGTTCTTGCCGTGGCAGCTGGCACAGCTGACCAGGAACAGGTCCCGGCCGGCCTCAAGGTCGCGGGCCGAAGCCTCTTCGGCGACTGCGGATTTGGGCGCAAACGTCGCGTAAAGGCCGCCTACCACGATCAGGCCGAGCAGTAGGACGGCCAAACCGGCGAACCGATGGCGACGTCGGGTGGAGAGTTTCCGCACCGAGGACCTCATTCTTTCTGTTGTCGAGTCGGACTGCCGTCAGGGTCAGCGGATCATGTAGATGGCTGCGAACAGAGCAATCCACACAATGTCGACGAAGTGCCAGTAGTACGACACGACAATCGCTGAGATGGCCAGCTCATGCGTGAACCGGCGCGCCATGAAGGTGCGGCCGATGATGAGCAGGAAGGCGATGAGACCGCCGGTGACGTGCAGGCCGTGGAAGCCGGTGGCCAGGTAGAACAGCGAGCCGTACGCCGACGACGAGAGCGTCGTGCCCTCCATGACGAGGGCTGCGTACTCGGTGGCCTGGCCGGCAATGAAGATGGCGCCCATGACATAGGTGAGGATGAACCATTCGCGCAGACCCCACTGCCTGACCTGGAACAGCGACCCGGAACGGCCGGCCTTTCCGCGCTCGGCGGCGAACACGCCCATCTGGCAGGTGACCGACGACAACACGAGGATGATCGTGTTCACGGTGGCGAACGGGAGGTTCAGTTTGGCCGTCTCCAACGCCCACAGGTCGGGCGCCGCGCCCCGGACGGTGAAGTAGGCCGCGAACAGGCCGGCGAAGAACATCAGGTCACTGGAGAGCCACACGACAGTCCCGACGGTGACCATCGAGGGACGGCCCTCAACGCCATGGAGTCGGGACGCGGGAATCTGAGAGGTCACAACCGGGGTAGTCGACACAGGCTCATTATGTACGATGCCGATGTGCCTGAGCGCGAGACCCTGCGAGTTCTTCTCTACAGCGACGATCGCGACGTGAGGGCCGCTGTCATGTCGGCGCTCGGGCCGCGTCCGCACCCCGATCTCGGGCCGTTCGAGTACGTCGAAGTCGCCACGGAGCCGGTGGTCTTCCAGTTCCTCGATGATCTGCGACACACGCCGATCGATCTGGTGATCCTCGACGGTGAAGCCACGCCGGTCGGCGGCCTGGGCATCGCCCGGCAGATCAAGGACGAGATCTACAACGCGCCGCCGGTGCTCGTGCTGACCGGCCGTCCGCAGGACGCCTGGCTGGCCACCTGGTCGCGAGCCGAGGCCGCGCTCCCGCACCCGATCGACCCGCTGCGCCTCGCCGAGACGGTCATCGACCTGATCCGACGCACCCGCGTCGCGAGCTAGGGCGCGCCGTGGCAGAACTCACCTGGCCCACGGTGCTCTCGACGCTGCTCGCCGGGTCCGACCTCAGCACGGAGGCCAGCACCTGGGCGATGGAGCAGATCCTCGGTGGTGAGGCCACGCCCGCGCAGATCGCCGGTTTCCTGGTCGCGCTGCGCAGCAAGGGCGAGACCGTGGACGAGATCACCGCCTTCGTCGAGACCATGTATCGGCACGCAGCTCCGTTCGACGTCGAGGGTCGCGTCGTCGACATCGTCGGCACTGGTGGTGACGGTGCGCGCACCGTCAACATCTCGACGATGTCCGCCGTGACGGTTGCCGGCGCCGGCATCAGGGTGGTCAAGCACGGCAACCGGGCCTCCAGCAGCCAGAGCGGCTCGGCCGACGTGTTGGAGGCATTGGGTGTCCGCCTGGACGTCCCGGTCGGCGACCTGGGCAAGGTTCTGGACCGCGTGGGCATCACATTCTGTTTCGCGCCGGCCTTTCACCCGTCGATGCGCTTCGCCGGGCCGACCCGCAAGGAGCTCGGCATTCCGACCACCTTCAACTTCCTGGGCCCGCTGGCCAACCCGGCGCGTCCGGCGGCCATGGCTGTGGGCGTTTCCGACGCGGCCGTCGCACCCTTGATGGCCGGAGTGTTCGCGCGCCGTGGCACCGACGCTCTGGTGTTTCGCGGTGATGACGGGCTGGACGAGCTCACCACGGCCACGACGTCGCGCGTCTGGACGGTGGCGGCCGGCGAGGTCTCCGAATCCTCGTTCGACCCGGCACGGCTGGGCATCGCTCCGGCTGCCGACGGCGCTTTGACAGGCGGCGACGCCGACTTCAACGCCGAGGTGTTCCGTCGGGTCATCGGCGGCGAGAAGGGCCCGGTGCGGGACGCGGTTCTGTTGAACGCGGCCGCCGGGATCGCAGCATTCGAGGCCTCCGCCGATCCGCTGGAGGATCGGCTGGCGCACGCAGTGGAGCGGGCGGCCAGGTCGATCGATTCGGGGTCGGCGGCCCGTGTCCTCGAGGCATGGATCGCGGCCACGGCCGAAGCGATCTGACGACTAGCGGACTGAGTGCCGTCCGCCGTGTGGGACGGACTCGGCGGCAACGAAGCGCTCCAGGTGACGCGCCGCGCTGGCCAAGGGGACCTGCCATGTGCCACGCACGATGCGGATGCCGGGTGATTCGAGCCACCGCAGGATGAGCTCGGTCTCTTCGGCCGTTGCCGCCGGAACGGGACCGAATCCTGCCGCGACCGATTCTGCGGTGGCAAGCAGCGTGTCGACCCACGGCTGCGGCTGGGTGCCCTTGGGCATGACGGCGGCAGCTGCGAGCCGTCCGTGGCGCAGGACATGGACCTCCCACCCCTGGGGGTGTGGGGCCGCGGCAACGAGTTCGGCCTCGTCGGTGAGGCTGCGCAACCGCTGCGTCCGGTGGGCAGCCCGCAGGAGCGAAGCCAGTCGGTCGCGCCAGCGGGCGGCGTCTTCGTAGCGCTGCAGGTCGGCCAGACCGGACATCCGCTCGGCGATGGCGGCGACCAATGCCACGGGGTCGGCCGTCATGGCTCGCTGCACCTGATGGACGACGTCGTCGTACTGTTCCCGCTCGGCCGACCCGTCACAGGGGGAGAGGCAGTGGCCGATCTCGGCCAGCGCACAGGCCGAGCGGCGTGGCTTGGCCGGCAGTCGCCCGGAGCACTGGCGGATCGGGAACACGTCGTGCAGGGCGACCATCGCCTCCTCGGCGGCGCTGCGGCCGCGGAAGGGTCCGATGTAGTCGGCGTCGTCGTCCAGGATGCTTCGCACGACAGAGAGCCGTGGCCACGGCTCGCGGGTGAGCTTGAGCCAGGCCTTCTGGTGCGGGAACTTGGACCGACGGTTGTACGGCGGGCGGTGCCGCGCGATGAGGCGCACCTCGCGGATCTGTGCCTCGAGAGCCGTGGCGCACACCACCGATTCGACCCGCTGGGCCAAGGCGACCATCTCGCCCATCCGGGAGCGGGTTTCGGAGGCGGTGAAGTAGCTGCGGACCCGCGAGCGCAGGTTGCGTGAGGTGCCGACGTACAGCACGTCGTCGTTCGGCCCGCGGAAGAGGTAGACACCGGGTTTGGACGGCACCTGATCGGCGAGATAGCGCTTCTTGCGCTGGGCCGGCGTGACCCGCGAGTTGTACGACGACAGCTCTTCCCAGGTGCTGACACCCAACGGCCCCAGCCGTTCGAGCAGCCCGTGCAGCACGTCGACCGTGGCGCGGGCGTCGGCGAGCGCCCGGTGGTTGGGCGTGGTCGACGCCTGGAAGACGTGGGCCAGCGTCGCCAGCTTGACGTTGGGAACCTCGTCGCGCAGCAGGACACGGCGGGCGAGCACGGCGGTGTCGAGCACGTCGAAGCGCGGCCAGGGGATCGCCAGCTCGCCGGCGTTGTGTTTGAGGAAGCCGACGTCGAACGGGGCGTTGTGTGCCACGAGCACGCAGCCGTGGGCGAACTCGAGGAAGCTCGGCAAGACCTCGGCGATGCGGGGAGCGTCAATCACCATGGCGTCGGTGATCCCGGTGAGCACGGTGATGAAGGCCGGAATGGTCTCGTCCGGATTGACGAGTGTCTGGAACTCCCCGAGCACCTCACCGCCACGGACTTTGACCGCGCCGAACTCGGTGATCTTCGAGCCGCCCTTCGCCGACCCTCCGGTCGTCTCCAGATCGACCACACAGAAGGTCACGTCGGACAGTGGCTTGCCCAGGTCATCGAACGTCGGCTGGATGCCGTCGATGGGTTGGGCGGTCATGGGGGGACCGTAAGCGGCGTTGCCGACAAAGCGCCGCACGACACCCCTGTGGAGCAGTGGGAAGCGAAACTGTCAGTGCTGGTTCCTAACGTCGTGAACATGAATGAACCAGTGGTCGTCGATTGCGACACCTGCCTTGTGCGCAGCGCCGCGGCGTGCGGCGACTGCGTCGTCACCGTCCTGCTCGGGTCGCCTCCGGATGGCGTCGTCCTCGACGACTCCGAGGTCACCGCGCTGGACGTCCTGGCCCGCGAGGGGCTCGTGCCGCCGCTGCGCATGGTGAGATCCCTCACATCGCCCGATGTCGAGGCAAGTTGAGGCTGACGCGGGGCTTTCGTACAGTGGAGGCTCTTGCGTTCGGTACTCCCATTGGTCGGGCGCCAGATCTGAGGAGTCTTCTGCGTGCGCCCAACCCGACGACGCACCGCCCCCCGAGGCATTCGACACGTGCTGGTTGCAGCCGGCGCCGGCGTTCTGATCGCGACGCTCGGCGGCGCCCCGGCCGTCGCCAAGCCCGTCAACCCGGCTGACGTCGAAGACGCGTACCACCGCGCCGAGATCAGCAATGAGCAGGTCAACATGATCGACGAGCGCATCGCAACGACGCGCCGGGAGATCGCCGACCTCAACGACGACATCGCCACGCAGGACAAGGCCTACCGCGAAAAGCGACGCGAGCTCGGCGAGCTCATTGCTCAGCAGCACATGGATGCTCCGCTCGGCCCGACGGTCAACCTCATGGGCAGCAAGAACCCGACCGAGTTCCTCGACGGACTTGGCGCGGTGCAGGCTCTCAACAGCTCGCAAGCCGAGCAGTTGGAGGAGTTCGGCAAGCTCGCCGAGCAGTTGAAGGCGCGCCGCGGCCAGCTCAAGGAGCGCAAGTCGGCGCTCGACGCCGATGCGAAGCACATCGACCAGAAGCGCAAGGAAGTCGAAGCTCGCTACCAGGCCGCCAAGAAGCTCTTCTCCCAGATGACCACGGCCCAGCAGGCCAAGTTCAACGACAGCGACACCGACCTGAACTTCGAGGTCGAGGCATACGGCCGCACGAAGCAGGCCATCGATTTCGCCATTGCCCAACTCGGAGACGCGTACGTCTACGGCGGCACTGGCCCGAGCGGTTGGGACTGCTCGGGCCTGGTGATGAAGTCCTTTGCGGCGGCGGGCATTTCCCTCCCGCGCGTCGTGGGACCGCAGATGAGCGCGGTGCGCTCGATCTCCATGGACGACCTCCAGCCGGGTGACCTGGTTGCCTACGGAGACATGTCGCACATCGGGATCTACCTGGGTCGCGGCAAGGTGATCCATGCTCCGCGACCGGGCCGCAGCGTCGAGATCCACGGCGTCGGTGGCTATTCACGAGCCGGCCGGGTTGGCTGACCGCAGCCGGCTGACGGCCAACCTCGCGGCAGTCGGGCTTCTCCTCGCCCTGGTCGCCGGAGTGCTGGCGTGGCAACAGCCTTGGGTTTCATCGGACGGGCCGAGCGCGACTTCGACCATCCCGGCCGACGCGCGCGCCCGATTGGCCTGTCAGTTCCGGGACCTGTCCGAGGCGCGCAGCCGGGCGAGCTTCGTGGCTGCCGCTGGTGATTCGGATGCTGCCCGCCGAGTCGCCGGCGACATCTGGGACGCCCGGCGCACCCTGGACGTCCGGGACGTCGAGTTCACCTACGAAGGTGGGGGAGAGGCGCCGGACCGCGCCGACGGCTCCACGCCGGCGCAGGTCGAGGTGACCTGGCGTGGTGGGTCGTCCATGGTGCGGTTCCGGCTGATGCCCGCTGCCGACGGCTTCGAGCTGCTGTCGACGGCCAAGTACGGCCGGGACCAGCTCCCGGTGTGGCTGGCCGGGCGGGTCGACGTGGAACGCACGACTGGTGCCACGGTGATCACCATCGACGGCGGCGACGATGACATCGAGGCCATCGACTTGGCCCGACGCGCCGCGCAGAGCGTGCACGGACTGGTGCCCGCTGCACAGGGGCGACTGATCGTCGTGCTCCCGGCCGCGCCGGCAACGACCGCCGCCGTGCTCGGCCGACCGCTCAGCGGGGTGGCCCAGATCGCGGCCGTCTCCACCGCTCTCGGTGGCTCCGAGGGAACGCCCGCGGTCGTCCTGAACCCGCGGCTCTTCGGGTCGATGGACGACCGCGCACAGCGTGTCGTGATGACGCACGAGGCCACGCACGTGCTCACCCGCATCGTGCGCAAGAACATCGAGTTGTGGGTGGCTGAGGGCTTCGCCGACTACGTCGCGCTCCACGACGACAAGGCGCCGCTGTCGGTGAGCGCGGGTCAGATCCTGCGCAAGGTCAAGACCGACGGCGCGCCGACCAGGCTGCCGTCAGCCACGGATTTCGACGAGTCGACGCACGGGCTGAGCACCGTCTATGAGGCAGCCTGGATGATCTTCCGGATGCTGGGCGAGCAGCACGGTGACTCCGCGGTGCGCGGGTTCTACGCCGACGTGCTCGGTGGCCGGTCCGTCGAAAGCGCAGCACGGAACCGGTTCGGCACCTCGATCGCGAGGATCACCGCTGACTGGCGGCGCTACCTCACAAAGAGTGCCTCGACCGTGTCGTGAAAGTCGCTCAGCACGGCGCTGCGCTTTACCTTCAGTGACGGCGTCAGGTACCCGTTCTCCTGCGTCCAGTCGTCGTCGAGGATGACGAACTTGCGCACCGCCTCGGCCTGGGACACGACGGCGTTGGCCGCGTCGACGGCGGACTGGACCGCCGCGATGAGCTCAGGGTCGGTCAGCTTCTCCGTCCACGCTGCCCGGTCGATCGTGACCAGGGCAGCGACGAACGGCTTGCCGTCTCCGACCACGAGGCACTGGCTGACGTAGGGGTGGGCGCGGATCCGATCCTCCAGGACCGCCGGTGCGACGGTCTTGCCGCCGGCGGTGACGAGGAGCTCGTTGCGCCGCCCGAGGATGCGCACGAACCCGTCGTCGTCGATGTCCCCCAGATCGCCGGTGGAGAACCATCCGTCGTCGTCGAGGCAGGCCTCGGTGGCCGCCGGGTTGTTCCAGTAGCCGGCGAAGACCTGGGAGCCGCGCACCTGCAGCTCGCCGCCGGAGTCGATGCGCACCTCGGTGCTCGGGAGGGGCTTGCCGACCGTGCCGATCCGGTTCTCCTCGGGCGTGTTGGCGGTGATCGCAGCTGACGTCTCGGTCAGCCCGTAGCCCTCGAGCACGGGCAAGCCGATGCCGCGATAGAAGTGCGCCAGGCGTTCGCCCACTGGGGCACCGCCAACGATTGCCCACGCCACCTGCCCACCGAACGCCTCGCGCAGCTTGCGATAGACGGACCGCTCGAACACGGCGTGTCGAGCCCGCAGGGCCACGCCGGGCTTGCCGCGGTCAAGAGCACGGCTGTAGGCGATCGCCGTTTGCACGGCCCGGTCGAAGAACGGACCGCGATTGTCCGCGTACGCCTGTTGGCTGGCTTGGTTGAAGAAGCGTTCGAGGACGCGCGGAACGGTGACGATGAACGTCGGTTTGAAGGTGTCCAGCCGCTCGGACAGTTGGGCGACGTCGGAGGTCAGACCGAGCCGGACGCCGGTGTTGAGGGAGCCGACCTGGACGACCCGGGCGAAGACGTGCGCCAGGGGCAGGAAGAGCAGCGTGGCGGCGTCCTCGCTCCCGAAGATCTCCGGGAGCCGCGCGACTGAACCGTCGATCTCGGCGCGCAGGTTGGCATGCGTCAGTGGGCATCCCTTCGGCGTCCCCGTCGTGCCCGAGGTGTAGATGATGGTCGCCACGTCTGCGGCGGCGACCGCAGCACGGCGCGACTCCAGCTCGTCGTCGCCGATCGTCGCGCCGGTCGCAGCCAGGGCCGCCAGGTCGGCGTCGGATGGTTCGATCGTCCACGTCGGGAGGGAGAGCGCGCCGTCGCTCGACTCCACGACAGCGAGTTTCGCGCCGGAGTCCGCGACGACCCACGCTGCGTGATCGCTCGAGGAGGTCTCGTACAGGGGAACGGTGACCGCACCGGCCCACCAGATCGCGTAGTCGACCAGCGTCCACTCCCGGCGCGTGCGTGACCTCAGCACCACCCGATCGCCGGGGCCGATTCCCTGCGCGATCAGCCCCTTGGCGATTTCGGTGACCGAACGGTGGAAGTCGCGCACGGACGTGTCGACCCAGGTGTCGTCCAGGGCTGCCCATGCCGACAGAACGATGCCGTCGGGCTGCTGGCGGACGCGGTCGACGATCTCGTCGGTCAGGCTCGCGCGGCTCACGTACGCGAGGTTAGTCGCCCCGGGTCGTCCCTCTAAGATGGAGGCCCCACCCAACGACGAGGAGTCCTGATGGCCCGGACGAGCAGCGACATCGTCATTGCCGCACCGCCGGCGGACATCATGGCCGTCATCGCCGACTTCGCCCAGTACCCGGAGTGGGCCACCGGCGTGCGACGGGCCGACATCGTGGCGGGTGACGATTCCCGCCCGGATCAGGTCCACTTCGTCCTCGACGCAGCGCCCATCCGAGACGAGTACGACCTCGCGTACACCTGGGACGGTGACAACGGCGTCTCGTGGCACCTGGTCGGGGCCGGATCGATGCTCACCGGCATGGACGGCAGCTATGAACTCGACGAGGTCGAGGGCGGCACCCGCGTCACTTACAAGCTTGCCGTGAACGTGTCCATCCCGATGCTCGGCATGCTGAAGCGCAAGGCCGAGAAGGTCGTCATAGACACGGCGCTGAAGGGGTTGAAGCGGCGCGTCGAGGCAACTCGTGGCTGACAACACGACTTCGTCCGGGGCGCCTTCGGCCGGGGACGACTCGATCGGCTCGCTCGGCCAGGAGACCGTCAAGCTCCTTCGCGCCATCGCTGCCGAGCGTCTGCGCACGCAGGATGGCGGGAATGACCCGGTCGACCTGACAGCGGAATCGGGAACGCCGGTGGCAGGCGCCCACGTGTGCACGACTGGCTGGTGTCCGATCTGCCAGGTCGTCGGCTACGTCCAGGACCACCCCGAATTGGTCGACCAGGTCACCGAGACCGTCACCGACGCCGCGATCCAGGTCGGCCGCGCCATCCGCGACTTCCTGGACAAGACGATCCCGCCGGAGAAATGACGAACGGGCTGGCCGTCGGGATCGACATCGGCGGTACGAAGATGGCCGCCGGGGTCGTGGACCCCGAGGGCAAAGTGCTTGCGCGCCGCGAGGTGCCGACGCCGGTCAGCGATCGCTGGTCACTGCTGGACGCGATCATCGCCATTGCGCGCGATCTCGCGGCGGCGCATCCCGTCGACGCTGTGGGCGTCGGGGTCGCGGGCCTGGTTGATCGTGCCGGCGAGGTGGTCCGGATCGCGGCCCACCTGCCGCTGCAGGATGAGCCTTTGCGTGACGAGGTGGCGGCAGCTCTCGAGTTGCCGGTCGTCGTGGACAACGACGCCAATGCCGGTGGCTGGGCCGAGGCTCGCTTCGGTGCGGCCCGCGGGGCTGAGAATGCCGTGTTCGTTGCCGTCGGAACCGGTATCGGTGGCGCGATCATCATCGACGGTGGCCTTCGGCGCGGCTGGCAAGGCGCTGCCGGTGAGATCGGCCACCTCATCGTCGAGCGCGACGGGCGGCCGTGCCCGTGCGGCAGCCGCGGGTGCTGGGAGCAGTACGGCAGTGGCCGCGCCCTCGTCCGCGCAGCCACGGAGGCCGGGCTGGATGTACCGCACGGCGCGGCGGTCACCGCGGCTGCAGCCGCCGGGGATGAGCGGGCCCTTGGCGTGTTTGGCGAGATCGGCGGTTGGGTCGGCGTCGGGATCGCCGGCTTGGTGGCCGTCCTGGATCCGGAGGTCGTCGTCGTGGGCGGGGGAGTTTCCGCGGCCGGTGACCTCTTGCTCGAACCGGCGCGCGATTCGTTCCGGGCCCACCTCACGGCGCGGAGCAGTCGCCCCGAGCCGCCGGTCCTGCGCGCTGCCTTGGGCCCGGACGCCGGACTCATCGGTGCCGCCGACCTCGCCCGGGTCAGCCTGCACTGATCACAGCTGGGCGCCGTCGTCCGGCCAGTACGGTTCGCCGGGACCGCGCTCGGGCAACTGGGCGATGAGATAGATCGCCGACGCGACGAAGATGAGCCCGCCGCCGAGTAGGACCGGCCGCGGAAGGATCAGGTGGACAGCGCTGCTGGCCATGACAATGATCGGCCCGGCGATCACGCCGAGCCACGCCAACAGCACGCGCGGGTCGCGCGGGAGGATCGATCGCGGCTGCACGCGGCGGTAGAACTGGTCGTCCTGGTCGTCCTGGTCGTCCTCGGCGGCGGCGGGACGGAGCGGCTGCGCCGGCGGCGCAGGTGGGTGTGCCGGCTGGGGGAAATCGAGGTCGAGGTCGAGATTCCGGACGATCTCGTCGAACGGATCCGGGTCGGTCACCGTGGGCTCCCAAGGTGCTGGGTCAGGAAGTCTGCCGAGCGATCGAAGATCAGCTGGGCGTCGAAATCAAGCGTAGCGACGTGGTAGCTGTCCGTCAGGGTGATGTATTCGGCGACGGGCGACGAGACCCCGCGCTGGATCAGCCCGAGGCTGGTCTCATCGACGACGTGGTCGTCCATCGAACGGAAGATCAGCAGCGGCGCCGTGACCTTGGCGAGGTCGGCCTCGATGGCGGGCCAGGCGCGCAGCAGGGTGTGGAGGGCGCGCAGGGGAGTCCGCTGATAGCCGACCTCGTCGGCCCCGGGCTTCTTGATGTCGTTGCCGATGCCGGGCATCGAGGGGAAGACGTGCTTGAGCGCAGGCACCAGACGCAGTTGCCAGTTCCGCGTCGCGATCGCCGGGTTGACCAGCACGAGCGCCTGGACGTCGTCCGGCCGCAGCTCGGCCAGCCGAAGCGCGAGGGCGCCGCCCATCGAAAGGCCACACACGGCCACGTGATCGCAGGTGGTGCGCAGCTCTGACAGGGCTGCGTCGAGCTCGGCGTACCAGTCGTCCCAGCCGACGCCGTTGAGGTCCCGCCAGTGCGTGCCGTGTCCTGGCAGGCGGGGGACCCGCACGGTGAAACCCCGGTCGGCGAGGTCCTGACCCCACGGTTTCATCGAGGCCGGCGACCCGGTGAAGCCGTGGCTGAGCAGCACACCGACACGGCCGCCGTCGATGCTGAGCGGCTCGGCGTGCGGCTGGACGGGGGTGGGCGCTGTCATGCCGTCCATGATCCCGTATGGGCGGAACTCGCGCCGGAGGTGCCCGATAGAGTCGCCCGCAGAGGAGGCGGCCTTGTTCTATTGGTTCCTGAAGTTCCTGGCCATCGGGCCACTGCTGAAGCTGGTGTTCCGGCCGTGGGCAGAGGGAACCGAGAATGTGCCGAGCGATGGCCCCGTCATCCTGGCCAGCAATCACCTGTCGTACAGCGACTGGCTGTTCATGCCGGTGTGTATCCCGCGCCGGGTGACCTTCGTGGCCAAAGCGGAGTATTTCGAGTCGCCGGGGATCAAGGGCTGGCTGCAGAAGAAGTTCTTCGCCGGGTCGGGCCAGGTCCCCATCGACCGGACCAGTGGTTCTTCGGCTGCCGGCGCCATCCAGACCCAGTTGCGGCTGTTGGCCGATGGGCAGGTGTGCGGCATCTACCCGGAGGGAACGCGCTCGCACGACGGCAGGCTGTATCGCGGCCGCACCGGCGTGGCGCGGCTCGCGCTGGAATCCGGCGCCCCGGTGATCCCGGTTGCGGTGATCAACACCGACGTCGTGGCGCCACCCGGCAAGGTTTTCGGCAAGTTCGCGCGTCCCGGCGTCCGCTTCGGCCAGCCGCTCGACTTCAGTCGATATGAGGGGATGCAGGACGATCGCTACGTCCTGCGTGCCATCACCGACGAGATCATGTACGAGATCATGCGCTTGTCCGGACAGGAGTACGTCGACCTGTACGCGCCGGACGCCAAGCGTCGCGCCAAGGACGAGGAGCGCGCCCTCGCCAAACGGCAGGAGCAGGCCGCGGCGGACGAGATCTGGGACCAGATGACCGAGTGATGCAGCAGTCTCGGTGACTCGGGTTTCCCTGGACTCGCGTTGGGTGGCATCGTCGTCAGACTCGCGTCCACATCACCGAATGCGCGATCTGTGCCCCGCGGTTGCCTCTGCCCGGCGCTAGCGTTGGCAACATGCGAGTGGGGATCCTGACTGGTGGTGGTGATTGTCCCGGGCTGAACGCGGTCATCAGGGGTGCGGTCCGCAAGGGCGTCAAGGCCCACGGGCACGAATTCGTCGGCTTCCGTGACGGCTGGCGCGGCCCGCTGGAGAACGACACGATGCCCCTCGGGGTCGACCAGGTGCGCCGGATCCAGCCGCGTGGCGGCACGATCCTCGGTTCGTCCCGCACCAACCCGTTCGCCGTCGACGGCGGCGTCGAGCGGATCAAGGACAACCTGGCCGCCAACGGCTGCGACGCCCTGATCGCCATCGGTGGCGAGGACACGCTGGGTGTGGCAACGAAGCTGGCCGACCTCGGCGTCAACGTGGTCGGCGTTCCCAAGACCATTGACAACGATTTGTCCGGAACTGACTTCACCTTCGGTTTCGACACCGCGGTGAACATCGCGATGGAGGCGATCGACCGCCTGCACACGACCGCGGAATCGCACCACCGCGTGATCATCGTCGAGGTCATGGGTCGGCACGCGGGCTGGATCGCGCTTCATTCGGGACTGGCAGCCGGCGCCAACATCATCCTGATTCCGGAACGTCCGTTCGACATCGAGAAGGTGTGCGCCCAGGTCGAGAGCCGCTTCGCCACCAGCTACTCGCCGATCATCGTGGTCTCCGAGGGCGCGGTGCCGAAGGACGGCACGATGGAGTTGGTCAGCGGCGAGAAGGACGCCTTCGGGCACGTGCGTCTGGGCGGGATCGCCGACCGGCTGGCGCAGGAGATCGAAGGCCGAACCGGCAAGGAGGCCCGCGCTGTCGTGCTCGGCCACATCCAGCGCGGAGGGTCGCCCACGGCGTTCGACCGCTGGCTCGCCACCAGGTTCGGGCTGCACGCCATCCAGGCCGTCACGGACGGCGACTTCGGCGTCATGGTTGCGCTGAACCGCACCGAGATCGTCCGGGTACCGCTGGCGGAGGGCACCAGGGAACTCAAGCTGGTTCGGCCCGAACTCTACGAAGAGGTCGAGGTGCTGTTCGGTTAGATCCGCCGCGAACAGGGGACCCGTCCTTCTCCCGTATCCTTTGTAGGTGACGATTCCCAGCCTGGAGGCACTGCACGCGCTCGGTTCGGTGCAGCAGCCGACGTATGCCGATGCCGCCGCGCGTGACCGCGCGGTCGAACACCTGCGACGGATGCCTCCGCTGGTCTTTGCCGGTGAGTGCGACGACCTTCGCGAACGCATGGCCGAGGTCACCCGCGGTGAGGCGTTCCTGCTCCAGGGTGGCGACTGCGCCGAGACGTTCGAGGGCGTGACGGCCGAGAACGTGCGCAACAAGTTGCGGGTCCTGCTGTCGATGGCGGTGGTTCTCACCTACGCGGCGAGCGTCCCGGTGGTCAAGGTCGGCCGACTGGCCGGTCAGTACGCCAAACCGCGTTCGAGCGACACCGAGACCCGCGACGGCCTGACATTGCCGGCCTACCGCGGCGATGCCGTCAACGGCTTCGACTTCACACCCGAAGCCCGCGCGCACGACCCCCAGCGACTCGTCGAGGTCTACCACGCGTCGGCCGCCACCCTGAACCTCGCGCGCGCCTTCACCACGGGTGGCTATGCCGACCTGCGCCAGATGCACGCCTGGAACGCCGACTTCATCAAGCGCAGCCCGGTCGGACAGCACTACCGCACGCTGCAGAACGAGATCGACCGCGCGTTGGCCTTCATGGACGCAATCGGCGTCGACCCCGACGAGTTCCACTCGGTCGACTTCTACTCCTCCCACGAGGCGCTGATCCTCGAGTACGAGCACGCGTTGACCCGGATCGATTCGCGAACCAATCAGGCGTACGACGTCTCCGGCCATTTCGTCTGGATCGGCGAGCGCACCCGTCAGCTCGACGGTGCGCACGTGGAGCTGCTGAGCCGGATCGCCAATCCGATCGGCGTCAAGCTGGGCCCGACGACGACGCCCGACGACGCCATCGCGCTCTACGAGAAGCTCAACCCCGAGCACACACCCGGACGCATGACCTTCATCACCCGCATGGGTGCGGGCAGGATCCGCGACCTGCTGCCACCCCTGATCGAGAAGGTCACCGCAGCCGGGGTCGAGGTCGCGTGGGTGTGTGACCCCATGCACGGCAACACCTTCGAGACCAGCAATGGCTACAAGACGCGAGAGTTCGACGACGTCATCGACGAGGTCCGTGGCTTCTTCGAGGTTCACCATTCCCTGGGCACGTGGCCCGGAGGGCTCCACGTCGAGTTGACCGGCGACGACGTCACCGAGTGCATCGGCGGCGGAGCGCGGCTCTCGGCCGAGAACCTGTCGCACCGCTACGAGACGCTCTGCGACCCCCGGCTGAACCGGGAGCAGTCGCTGGAGCTGGCGTTCCTCGTCGCCGAGATGCTCGGCTAGTCGTTGTCGTTGCCCTTGTTCTTGTCCTGACCGGGCTGGTTCGCACAGGTGATGGTCACCGTCGAGTCGATCTTGGCCTCGCCACCGGACGGGCTCTGGGCGAGGATTCGGCCGTCGCCGCCTCGACGCTCGACGTCGAACCACTTGCTCAGCTCGTCATCGCCGCTGTCGCAGGACTCGCCGACGACGTTCGGGACGTCGACCTCATCCGGCCCGAGCGAGACGGTGATGGTGATCGTGTCGCCGCGGTACTGGGTACCGCTGGCGGGGTACTGGCTGATGACCCGGCCCTCGGCGACGCGGTCGGAGTAGGCCTCGCGGACGGCCACGGCGAAGCCTCTGCCCTGCAGTGTGGCGAAGGCGCCACCGCGGGTCTGGCCAGCGGTGTTCACGACCTGGATCGGCTCGCGTCCCTTGCTGACGACAAAGCTGACCCGCGCATTGCGGCGTAGCCGGTCTCCGACCTTGACGCCGGTCAGCTTGCTGACGTGGCCCTTCGGGACGGTCTGGCTCCAGTCCCGCGTCACGTTCCCGGCTTGCAGCCGCTCCTTGCGCAGCGCCTCGATGGCCTCGGAGGTGGTCTTGCCCTCGAGGTCCGGGACGGGATGCCGCTCCGGGCCCTTGGAGACGGTCCCGCGAATCAGCGCGCCCGGAAGTACCCGGTTGCCCGGCTCCGGATCGGTCGTCATGACGGTGCCCAACGGCGCCGTCTCGGAGAAGGCGCGGCTGGCCACCTTGAACTCGAACCCGGCGGCCTCGGCCTCGGCGAGGGCGTTCGTCTCGGACATGCCGACCAGTCGTGGAGCGCTCTCGTAACGGGCGATGCCGAAGTACCAGCTCACCCCGGCGATGACGAGCGCCAGGCCGAGGACGGCCAGCAGGATGTAGAGGCCGCGCTTGCTGTTGTCGAGAGACTCCCGGTCTTCGCGGTAGTGCTGCACCGACATGGGCGGCACCACTCCGCGCGGCGGCGGGGGCGCCCCGGTGCTCCAGGCGACCGTCGGCTCGGCGGGGCGGTCACGGACGATGTCGGTTTCCACCGAGTCCTCGTCGCGGCGGCTGCCGCCGGCCGCGAACATGGGGGCGACAGGGGCCGTGGGCTCGTCGGCGGACAGCCCCGGATGATCGGCCCCCGATCGCGAACCGGAGTCGTTGTCGTCAGCCATCGTGGCCCCTTCGTTGGGTCGCAGTTGGGCGGCCAACGCCGCGTCGTGTTCCAGGCCTTGGTCCAAGGCGCGCTGCACGCGTCGCACCATCTGCAAAAGTACGCGGGCGTCGGCCGGGCGCTGGCTGCGGTCTCGCGCGGTGGCGCGGGCGACCAGCGCATCGATGTAGTCGGGGATGCCGGGCTGCACCGCCGATGGCGCCCCGACGTCCTCGTGCACGTGCTTGTAGGCCACCTGGATCGGGGTGTCACCACCGTGCGGCTTCGCCGCAGTCAGCATCTCGTAGAGCATCGCGCCGCACGCGTAGACGTCGGAGCGGGCGTCGGCGCGCTCGTTGAGCACGATCTCCGGGGCTATGTACGACACGGTGCCGATCAGGGCGCCGCCGGGCGCGGTCGTGGCGGTGGAGACGGCGCGCGCCAGGCCGAAGTCGGCCACCTTCACATCCCCGTCGGGCGTGATCAGCACGTTCTCCGGCTTGATGTCGCGGTGAATGATTCCGGCCGCGTGCGCCGCGGCAAGGGCAACGAGGACGTCGGCCAGCAGGCCGAGGCTGCGGTCGGGCGACATCGGCGCCTCGGCCCGGATGACATCGCGCAGGGTCTGGCCCGGGATGTATTCCATGACCAAGTAGGTGGCGTCCAGATCGCTGCCTTGGTCGTAGACGGAGACGACCCCGCGGTGGTTCAGCCGAGCCGCGGCCTTGGCCTCGCGGTTGAAACGCTCGAGGAAGTCGACCTCGTCGCCCATGTTGCGATGCATGACCTTGATGGCGACCGTGCGGTCAAGCCGCTGATCGGTCGCCCGATAGACGGTGGCCATGCCACCGCGCGCGATCCGCTGGTCGATGAGATATCGGCCGTTGAGGACGCGGCCGACGAGGGCGTCGTCGCCCGGAGGTGCCACGCCATCCTCCTATGCCGGTCGCGGGTGGGCCCACATCGGGTGGGCGCAGCCTTGATTGTAGGTAATGGGAGTCTGGTTTCGGCTCTCCGGAGTCAACGTTCGCGACGCGTCGCGCTGCGAACCAGCGACTCCATGACCGAGCCCGCCTCACCGGGGATTCGGGCGAGCGCAGTGAGTGCCTCTTCCTCGAGACGCGCGATGTCGGCCTCAACCGTGGCCAGGGCGCCGGTGCGCTCGATCATCGAGGTGAGCTCGTCGACGCCCTCGGAGGTGCCGAGGAGCGTCTCGATCCGCACCCGGTCGGCCTCCGTTCCCAGAGCGGCAGCCCGCGCGATCAGCACCGTCCGCTTGCCTTCGCGGACGTCGTCCCCGGCGGGCTTCCCGGTGACGCTCGGGTCCCCGAACACCCCCAGCACGTCGTCGCGCAGCTGGAACGCCTCGCCGAGGGGGAGGGCCACCGCGCTGAGCGCGTCGAGGAGGTCGGGAGTCGCGCCGGCGAGCGCGGCGCCGATGTGCATGGGCCGCTCCACCGTGTACTTCGCTGACTTGTAGCGCACAACGCGCATCGCCACGTCGACATCCAGGTTGCCGCGTGCCTGCGCGAGCACGTCGAGGTACTGGCCGGCCGCGACCTCGGTCTTGCACCGGTCGAGCCAGTGGAGCGCATCGGCGAGGCGCGGCAGCGCGCTGGCACGGAACTGCTCGTCCACCCAGGACAACATGAGGTCGCCGAGCAGGATGGCGGCGGCCGCACCGTGGCGTTCGGCACTGCCGAGCAGGCCTTCAGCGCGGTGCCATGCCTCGAATCGGCGATGCAGACTCGGGCGTCCGCGGCGGGTGTCCGACCCGTCCATCAGGTCGTCGTGGGCGAGGGCGCTGCCTTGGAGCCACTCCAGTGCAGCGGCCGCGTCGTCGAATGCGGGAAGGTCCGGATCGCCGCCGACGACAAGCCATCCGGCCCGACAGAACAGGGGGCGCAGCCTCTTCCCGCCGGCGACGAAGTCGATCGCTGCGTCGGCAAACGGCGCAAGGTCGGGGCTGATGGCCTCGAGCTCTGTGCGCTTGGCTTCAGCGAAGCGCGCGAGCGCGGCGTCCACTCGCGCGCGGAACGCCTCGTCTGTCGCTGGGGAAGCCTCCCGCCTGCGGGGGACGATCATCACCCGGACGATACCGTTAGCGGTATGCCTGCCTCGGAGTCACTCGCCGCGCAGCTGCGCGCTGGGAACCGCTCGGTCTCCTTCGAGTTCTTCCCGCCGAAGGACGACGAGGGCGAAGCGCTGTTGTGGCAGAGCATCAGTGACCTCGAGTCGCTGGAGCCGACCTTTGTCTCGGTGACCTACGGCGCCGGCGGCACCAGCCAGGACCGCACGGTGCGGGTCACCGCGCGCATCGCCGACGAGACCTCGCTGCGGCCGGTCGGGCATCTGACGCTGGTCGGGCAGAGTGCCGGTGAGATCGAGGGCGTGCTCAAGCAGTACGCGGCCGCTGGCGTCGATCACGTGCTTGCTCTGCGGGGCGACCCGAAGGGTGGGCCGCGCGCACCCTGGGAGTCTCATCCGGACGGCATGAACCACGCCATCGAGCTGGTCGAGATGGCGCGCCACCTCGGAGGCTTCTGCGTCGGGGTCGCCGCGTTCCCCGAGGGACATCCGGACGCGCCGTCCCTGGAGCGCGACGCCGAGGTGTTGGTGGCCAAGGCGCAGGCGGGCGCCGAGTACGCGATCACACAGCTGTTCTTCCGGGCGTCGGACTACTTCGCCTTGGTGGAGCGCGTCCGCTCACTCGGCAGTGACATCCCGATCATCCCGGGCATCATGCCGATCCTGAACTTCGCGCAGGTGGCCCGGATGGCCGAGCTGTCGGGCGCCGAGCTGCCGCCGGAGGTTCTCGATCAGATCGTGCCCATCCAGGACGACCGCGACGCGGTGCGGGCCAAGGGCATCGAGCTGGCCACGCAGCTGTGCCGCGACCTGCTCGCCGGTGGTGCACCCGGCCTGCACTTCATCACGCTCAACCGGTCCAAGGCCACTCGCGAGATCTTCGAGACGCTGCGCGCCGAGAATCTGGTCTAGGCCTTTCCGAGCCGTTCGGCGATCGCGGCGGTCTGCGACCCGATCATCTCGATGGTCGGGCCGGGGTGAGCGTTGGCACCGGCAAAGAACACGGTGTCGTCCAGGGCCGAGATCGGCCGCGTGCCGGTGGTCCGCCAGTTCTGCCATTGCCAGCCCCAAGCGCCGAGGCTGACCAGTTCGACCGGTGTCAGGTCATGGCGCTCGACCACATGCGGTCGCAGATCGATGCCCACACGGACGAGTGCGATCAACGGATCCTCGGCGTTGTGATGGGTCAGGGTCCAGGCATCCGAGCCGTCGCTCCACAGCTGGACCGGCGGCTTGCTGTGGGCCATGACGTCGGCCGACAGCTCGGGCGCGTCCGGTCCGAGCCGAATGAGCGTGCGCGACCCCGGGATCAACGGAAGGCCGTACGGTCCCGGCAGGGGTGCCGGGACCCGCGGGCCGGCCCAGATGACGACGTCGGCGTCGATGATGCCGCTGTCGGTGTCGACACCGGTGGCCCGGCCGTTGGCCACGGCAAGCTCATGAGCATGCACGTTCGTGCGGACGTCCACGCCCCGCTCATCCAGGCGGGTGACCAGCGCCGCGGCCAGGGCGGGCAAGCCGCCGTCCAGGCGCCAACGCCCAAACGTGCGTTCGACGTAGTTCTGGACGGCCGCGAACGCCGGGACAAAGGTGGGGTGCTCCCCGTCGAGGATCAACGGGTCGAGCACGATGCGCTCGAGCCGTTCGTCCCTCAGCTCCTTGTACGCGCGCTTGCCGATTCGTCGGTCGCCGCGCAGGGCGCGTCGCACGGTTCGGTCCGGGGGAGTGAGGGACTCGAGGGACGAGCGCCGATAGACGTCCCAGGTGTCCGACATGGCGTCCAGCCACGGTGACCAGCGATCGGTGCCGACGTATGCGGTGATGGCGTCATGCTGCGCGGCGCGGTCGCCAAACGGCAGGTCGAGGACCGACTTGTCCTCGAACACGTGCCGACGGAAGTCCACCGGCTGAAGGTCGAGGACACGTTCGAGCGGTCGCCCGGACTTGCGAAACAGGTCACGCAATACGCCAGGCAGCGTCACCGTGTCGAGGCTGAGTTGCCACGTGGTGTCGCCGATGCGGTGACCGAGCAGTCGCCCGCCGAGGACGCCGGCTGATTCGAGCAGCACGACGTCGTGCCGCAGCTTGGCCAAGCGAGCCGCTGCCGACAGGCCACCGAATCCGCCGCCAACCACGACCACACGCGCCATGACCCCGAGCCTAGGGCTCGACCACCCCGCGCCGTCGCGCGGTTGGGGGACATGCGCGACTGGTCTGTAGGCCTGGACCCACCTAGACTGATTGCGAACCCCCTACAGGAGACGACCCGATGCCGCTGTCCGACGAAGAAGCTCGCCTTCTCCATCAGTTGGAGCAGTCGCTTGCCGCTGAGGACCCAGATTTCGCATCCACGCTGCGTGGATCGAAGTTGCTCGCCCAGAGCAAGCGCGTTGCGACGTTGTCGATCGTCGGGTTCCTTGCCGGCCTCGGGCTGATGTTCGGTGGCGTCGTGACGGCGCGCACCTGGCTCGGCGTGCTGGGCTTCGTCGTCATGCTCGGCGCCGTGTATGTCTTCGTGACCGCCGGCCGGAAGGGGTTCGGTGGCGCGCCGGAGCGCAGCCATCCCGCGGCTGCTCCCAAGCCGTCGGGTTCGTTCGTCGACCGGATGGAAGAGCGGTGGAACCGCCGCCAGAACGGTGACGACCGCTGATCGGCTGACTCGCTGAGAAGACCGCCTTTCGAGGCGGTCTTTTTTTGTGCCCGCAGGTTGGGCGCCGCGGCGAAAAATGTCGGTCTAAAAACGTCGATGTGGTGGAAAGTGGAGTACGGTGGGGCGAAATGGAGCAAACCGACGTTCTGTGGAGCCGTGAGGAGGTGCTGACGCGTGAGCTTGGACGCCAGGCACTTCATCGGATTCCACACCCCGAAGCTCGACGAGAAGGGGCGGCTTTTCCTGCCGGCCAAGTTCCGTCCGCGGCTGGCGGAGGGCGTCGTTCTGATGCGCGGTCAGGAGCACTGCGTCTTCGGCTGGACGATCGAGGCCTACGAGGGCATCGTCGAGCGGCTGCGCGAGCTTCCGTTCACGAACCGGGAGAGCCGGAACTTCGTGCGCATGGTGACGGCGGGCTCGTTCGAGGAGACGTTGGACAAGCAGGGCCGCGTGATGATTCCACCCAAATTGCGCGAGTGGGCCTACCTCGACCGCGAAGTGACCGTGATCGGAGCCGGGAATCGGTTCGAGATCTGGGACTCGGCACGTTGGGACGAGTTCTTCGAAAGCCAGGAAGAGCCGTTCGCGGACCTGTCGGACGAGGTGATGCCCGGCATCTTCTGATGCCACGAATTGCACTGCATCTTCTGATGCGACGAATTGCACCGCATCTTCTGATGCTCACCGTGTCGCTCGATACCCGTCCGTCGGCGACTGACACCTCTTCCCCGGTGTCAGTACCGAACGGACGGGGATCAGGCTCCACGGCGACAGGAACCAGAGGAGGAGAGATGTCGACAGCAGCATCGTCGGGCCAGGCGACGGTCAGGTCCTCTGGGCGATCCCCAGGCCGACGTGTGCGCCACGACGTGGCCGATGCGCTGCTGCTCGCCGTCTTCTCGCTGGCCGCGTCCGCTGCCGTCGCGCTCGGCCTCTCGGCGTTCTCGCACTGGGTGGCCGCCTCGTGACCGCGAGTTCGGACGGCGTCGATTCCGCGGAAGCTCGCCACATCCCCGTCCTCCTTGATCGCGTGCTCGACCTGCTGGCACCCGTCGCGGAGCAGACCAACCCGGTCATCGTCGACGCCACGCTCGGGCTCGGCGGCCACAGCGAGGCCATGCTCGAACGGTTCGCCGACCTTGTCGTGATCGGGATCGATCGCGACCCGGAGGCGATCCGGCGGTCCGCAGACCGGCTTGCCCGCTTCGGAGAACGGGTCGTCCTGGTCAATGCCGTCTACGACCAGATCGGTGACGCGATCCGGGACGCCGGTGTCAGCGCCGTGTCGGGCGTGCTCTTCGATCTCGGTGTCTCCTCACTGCAGCTCGACGTCAAGGAACGCGGTTTCGCCTACGCGCAGGATGCGCCGTTGGACATGCGGATGAATCCGACTTCGGGGCTGAGCGCTGCCGATGTCCTCAACACGTACAGCGAACGCGACCTGGCCCGCGTGCTGTGGGAGTTCGGGGAGGAACGGTTCGCGAGGAGGATCGCGCAGGCCGTCGTGAAGCAGCGAGAGCGCACCCCGTTCGAGACCAGCGCACCTTTGGTCGACCTCATTCGCCAGTCGATTCCGGCCGCGGCGCGCCGAACCGGGGGAAACCCGGCCAAGCGCACCTTCCAAGCGCTGCGGGTCGAGGTCAACGACGAACTCGGTGCGTGGCACCGTGCGCTTCCGGCGGCGCTCGATGCGACGCGAGTGGGTGGCCGCGTCGTCGTGCTGGCTTACCACTCGCTGGAGGATCGCTACGCCAAGCGCATTTTCGCCGCGGCGACGTCGTCGACGGCCCCGCGGGACCTGCCGGTGGTGCCGGCCGAGCTGGCGCCCAAGTTCAAGCTCGTCACCCGCGGCGCTGAGCAGGCCACACCAGCGGAGGTGGCCGCGAATCGTCGCGCCAAATCTGTCCGCCTGCGAGCGATCGAACGGATTGCGGCATGAGTGCTCTGACTCCCCACGGCGCCCTGTCCCACAGTGCCCATTTCCTCGGGGCCATCCCGCACAAGGCCGGTACGCGCCTACGGGGCGCGGCGCCCCGCCCCCAGCCCAAGCGCGGACTGCGGCTGGTCGCTCCGGTGGCCAATCGTGCTCGCCGCCTGCCGTTCGTGGTCGTCCTGCTGGCGGTCATCGGTACCGGCTTGGTCGGGCTGATCCTCATCAGCACGGCGATGCAGGCGCAGACTTTCGAACTGGCTGACCTGACCGCCGAGGCCCGCGAGCTGGAGACGGCCCAGGAGTCGCTCCAGCGTGAAGTGAGCGAACTGGAGAGCCCGGAGAATCTCGGGCCGCTCGCCGTCGCGCACGGCATGGTGCCGAGCCAGACGCCGGTGTACCTGCAATTGTCGGACGGAACGGTGAAGGGCTCGCCCAAACCGGCTGAGGAACGCTCCAACATCCGGCAGGTGGTCCGGTGACCCGACAGCGACTCTCACGCCGAAGGCTGCGGTTTTGCCTGTACGCCTTCATCCTGGTTTTCGTTGTCTTCGCCGTCCGCCTGTTCCAGATCCAAGCGCTCGACATGGGTGCCTACGCGGCGAAGGCCGTCGAAGCCGGTACGGCCCGCGTTGCAGTGCCGGCGCCGCGCGGAGAAATCCTCGACCGCAACGGCCAGCCACTGGCCGCCAGCGTGCAGGGGCGAAACCTCACCGCTGATCCCTACCTCACGGGGCGGAACGCACCCGCGATCGCCGCCATCCTGCGTGACCAACTCGGGGATCGCATCGACTACTTCGACACAATCGACAAGCTGCGCAAGGAGGTCTACAACCCGCGCACGAAGCAGATGGTCCCGGCTCGATTCGTCTACCTCGTCAAGCGCGTTCCCGCCGACGAGGCTGC
>DATEDT010000105.1:0-7366 GCA_035281505.1 Aeromicrobium sp.
GAAGCGGCGCTGACTGATTTCAAGCAGGTCGGCGAGCCGGAGCAGATCGATGGTGTCCAGGCGACTCCGTACGAGATCACGCTCGACCCGTCCAAGGCCCCGGAGACCTTCGGCACGACGACGTCCGAACCGCTGACGTTCACGTACTTCGTCGGGCCGGACAACCTGCCGCGCAAGATGACCTACAAGGACAAGAACGGTGAGTTCGTGGTGACCTACACCGACTGGGGCGCGCCGGTCGACATCAAGGCGCCGCCGGCGGACAAGATCACGCAGGGGTTTGGCTGAGCGTGGTTTCGAGGGCCGGCCTGCGGCCGGCCACCTCAACCACCGTCGTCACTGCTGGGGGCGGTTCCATTCGATCCAGCCGGTGCCGGTGCGGCCGTCGTTCGTGCTGACGCGCGCCATTGCGCGCGGGAAGTGCGACACCCGCCCGTCCGGTGCGTCCAGCCGAAGCGCGCCGAAGGCCACCGGCTCGACGTTCAGGTGCAGGGTGCCCGGCTCGATCGTCATCTCCGCGCCGGCGATCAGGCCGTCGTCGGCGACCTTCTCGGACATCTGAAGTGAGGTCACCTCGCTGACCTCGTCGCCGGACTGGACGTAGCCGACCCCGTACCCGGGCAGCCCCGGGACGCCGACGGCGTGCGTGTGCGTGCCGTCATCGAGGTGGAAGGCGCTCCACATCCAGGCCGTCGCAAACCAGTCACGCGGGCCCCATGAATGATCCCGCTGGCCCGGGCCGCTGAACGTGATCTCCTCGTCGCCGACGCGCACGGTGCCGGTCACGCGGCACGGGATCTCGTAGCGGGTGGCCTGGCGCCACTGGAACGGGATTCCGCTGGTCACCCAGACGAGGTCGAAGGCGACGTCGACCGGCGTGCCGGACTCGTTGCGCAGCGGCGCGGCCTCGTCAGCGTGTGCCGCACCCGTTCCGGTCAGCGTCACCCGAAAGCGCTGAAGCGGCTCCTCGCAGTGTTGCTCGACCTGCAGGCCGTCGATCGCGATGCGTTGCGCGTCGTCGTCGATCGGCGGAAGCGGTGCGGCCTCGTGGACAACCATCACCGCCGGTCGGCCCGGTCCGACGATCGCCGCGGTGATCAGCGCCACGTTCTGGTTGGGCAGGCGGCCCAGGCGGGTGTAGATGCCGAGGCTGCCGTCGTCGGAGACGGCATCGAAGTACCAACTCTCGTTCCAGACGTCCTCCGGGCCCGGCTCGTGCCGGCCCTCGTCGGACCGCTCGGGCCGCAGCGGGACAAGTGCGCCGGCGCCGGGCTCGGGCAGCAGTTCCAGCGCATCGAGATCGAGGATCTGCTGGGCGTTGCGTGCCACTGACGCCATGAACATGTCGTCGCCGCGCTCGGTGCGCTCGACCACCATCGCCGCGATGACGCTCATCCGGATGCCGCCGAAGGTCTGGCGGCGGTACTCCTCCCAGCACTGCTCCCAGGTGAGGGTGCGCACGCCGTGGGCCAGCAGGCCGTCGTGGTACAGGCGCACCAGCTCCTCCTCGTGTGCCCGACGGTCCTCGGGTTCCAGGGCGGCCGACAGGAAGTAGGACAGGTCGTAGACGGCCGGGCCCCACGACAGGGTCTGCCAGTCGACGACCTTGCATTCGCCGTCGGAGAACAGGAGGTTGTCCAGGCGGTAATCGCCGTGGATGAGCCCCAGCGGCGGACGCTGGTCGGCCTCCCATGCGTCCATGACGGCGGCGAATCGTTCGATGACCTCGACGTGCTCGGGCGCAAGACGGCCGGCGTAGCGCTCGAGGAAGCCGGGAAGGACTGCGGCCATCAGTTGCTGGTTGAGCGGGTTCGGCTGGTTCAGGTAGTCCGCGCTGCCGACGTGCATGTCGCCGAGCACCGGAGCATGGATGCGGGCGAGGGTGGCAACCGCCGTACGTGCCTCATCGAGGGTGCAGCCGGCGATCTGGTCACCTTGGTGGGCCCCCGGAACGTCTTCGAGCACCAGCGTGAACCAGCCGTCGGCGTCGTCGTACGCGGCCAGGTGACAGGTGGGGATCGGCGGGCCGAGTCGCTCGGCGAGCTGGCGGTAGAAACTGATCTCCCGCCAGTAGGCGCCCATGCCCACGCCGGTCGCCCGGCTGGTCGGGTCGTCCGAGGCGAGCTTGACGACGACTGTCTCGGGTGCCCCGCCGTTGGCGGTGAACGTGACGCGGTGGTTCTGGCTCATCTGGCCAGTGCCGATCCGCTCCGTGCCGGTGACCTTGAGGCCCTCGCGGCCCAACGCGGCAGAGAGCCAGGCGTCGGTGATCTCGTCCGGGCTCTTCAGGATCTCGCTCATGGCGTCACCCTAGTCACGGTCGACCTCGATTCGGTTTGCTTGGACGAAGATGCGTGTTTCAGCGCGATGTGCCTGCGGCGACTCCTAAGATCGCGCGGAGGACGAGAGGGAGTTCATGCAGAGTTTCATCGACGCGACCGATCCGTTGAGCGCGTCCGCCGAGGGCGCCGCCATCCCGTCGATCGGCTGGAACGGTTTCTACGACTACCCGGGGATGCTGAACGAGCTCTCCGCGTTGGTGCTGGCGACCTTGTTGGCGATGATCATCGCGTTCCATCCCACGACCCGGCGCACGGTCGACACGATCGAGGAAGCCGAGCTCCCCAAGGTCTCCATCATGTACGCGCTGGTCGGCGCCGTCGTCGGTGTCGCGGTCCTGCAGTTCGGCATGGTCATCGGCTTCGTGGTCTTCGGTCTCGGCGGCCTGATGCGCTTCCGCACCGAGACGTCCTCGACCCGCGACACCGGTCGCCTGATCATCGTCACGCTGGTCGGCCTGTTGTGCGGCATGAACCTGCCCCACTTCGCGGTGATCGCCACCGCCTTCGTGTGGTTCGTGATCCTGGTATTCGACGCGAACCCGGTCTATCGCCTCGATGTCACGCACATCGCCAAGGAGAACCTGAAGCAGGCCGCCGACGCGTACAAGAGTGAACTGGCCAATGCCGGCGCCAAGCTCGTCACCGAGAGCAACGCGGTCTCCAAGGGCAAGCTCGTCTTCGTCTTCCGGGCGCCACGAGGCTTCAACCAGGACGCGTTGTACGAGTCGGCGCTCAGGCACCTGCCGCCGGAATTGCGCGGCGAACTGGACTGGCGAGTCGAGTAGCGTCCGGCGGGTGAGCCGGAGCCTTGGTTCGGGCGATACGTTCGTCCTTGAACGGGAGGCCGCATGGTTCGCGCATTCGTCGTCACACTGACGACCGTCTTGGCTTTCGCATCCCTCAGCGGGTGTGAGCTCAGTCGACTGCAGCCCGGCGAATCCAAGCCGTCTGCGTCGGCAACCTCGGCCGCGCCGGCCTACCTGGGCACCCCCAAGGTCGGCGACTGCCACAACCTGAGCCTCAAGGACATCGCGGCGGAGTCCGACACCAAGAAGCCGGTCGACTGCTCCGACCGGCACACGACGCGGACCGTCGCCGTCGTCAACGCCCCGGCCGCCGCGACCCGTGGCACCAACAACGCCCAGGCGTACGCCGTGGGCAAGGCGTGCGGTTCGGCCCTGAACGAGATCCTCGGGGCCGACGCCACCACCCGCGCCAAGACGCTCTACTCGCTCGCGTGGTTCGTGCCGACCAAGGCGCAGAAGGCCAAGGGCGCGAAGTGGATGCGCTGCGACGTCACCCTGACCGACCAGCGGCGCGCGTACGCGCTCAAGTCCGAGACGCCGTTCCTGGACGACGACCCGGACGACAAGGAGCGCGTCTGCGGCCGGATCAAGCCGGACGACAACGACGCCTGGGAAATCGTGCCGTGCTCGGTCAAGCATCAGTTCGTCCCGCGCAAGTACGTCCCGGCGGCCAAGGGCGCCTCGTTCAAGGACGCCGAGGCTGAGGCGGAGAAGGCCTGCAAGACGCACGGACCGCTGTTCACCTGGTCGCACGCCGAGAAGTGGGGGAGCGGCGAGCGCTTCTACATCTGCTGGGACATCATCGAAGGCAGCCTGCCGAAGGAACAGGGCGGCGACGAGATCGTCGTCTGACCGGCTGTGCACACCTGGGTGGTCGGCGCCGTGATCGTCAATTCGCTGGTGCGCCCGACCCGGGTGCTGGCCGCGCGCCGCCGCCGCATCCCCCTCGCCGAAGGCCCATGGGAGTTCCCCGGCGGCAAGGTCGAGGCCGGCGAGACTCCACGCGAGGCGCTGGTGCGCGAGGTGCGCGAGGAACTCGGGATTGAGGTCGTCGTCGCCGGCGAGATCGATGAGCCGCGTTGCGGATGGGTCATCTCCGACGCGCTTCGGTTGCGCCTGTTCCTCGCCGAGACGGCCGACCCGCCACAGCCGGGACCGGATCACGACGAGGTGGCCTGGCTGGAGGTCGACCGGCTCGACGACGTGCCGTGGATGCCGGTCGACCGGGAAGCGCTGGTTGCGGTTGTCGCCGCGATCGACGGTCTATCGTCGGGGCCATGACTGAGCGTCCCGAACTGATCTCCGACCGGCTGGGCGTCGTCCTGGCCGTGGTCGCTGTCGCCGCGTCAATGGCCTGGCTGTGGTTCACCCCGGTTGCCGAGCGGCGCACTGCCGAGGCCATCGTGCTGGCGGTCATCGCGGCCATCTACATCGGGTTCGCCCTGGCCGAGCGTGACGCCGGCAACCTGCTGATCGAGGTGGCATTCGCCACGGCCATCATCGTGGTCGCGTTCATCGGTCTGGCGCACTCGCCGTACTGGCTGGCCGCCGGTCTGGTGGCCCACGGCGTCTGGGACCTGCTGCACCACCACCGCCATCCCGTCCTGGGGACCCGCGAGGTGCCGCGCTGGTATCCGCCGGCCTGTTTGGCCTATGACTTCCCGCTGGCGATCTTCGTCACACTCGTCGCCGCGTAACCCCGGTTCGGGCAAAACTGAGTCGATGAAGCCCTCGTCTCTCCTTGCTGGAGCCGCGCTGGCCGTTGGTGCCCAGGCCGGGATGCACCGGCTGCTCGAGCGGAAGTTCGCCAGCGACGTCGCCAAGCTCAACGCCGGTGATCACACCGCGCTTCTGGACGCCTACGCCGACGACTTCGTCCTGCACTTCCACGACGGCCCGCACCGCTGGGCCGGCGATTGGGTCGGCAAGACCGGCATGGACCGCTTCCTGCGCAACTTCGTCGCCGCCGGCATCCAGGGCGAGATCCACGCCATCGCCACCAGCGGCCCGCCGTGGGCGATGACGCTGTGGGTCCGGTTCTCCGACCACGCCGATGCTCCGGACGGCACCCGCATCTACGAGAACAGCACGGTCCTGGTGCTGCGGACGCGTTGGGGCAAGGTGGTCGAGCAGCACGACTACTACCTGGACACCGGGCGCATTCTCGAACTCGACCGCAAACTCGACGAACTCGGCGTCCCGGCCATCCCGAGAGACTAGAAATCGTGTAGCAGATTGCTACACTGAGGACATGAGCAGCACGATGCCCACCCGGGTTGACGGCGATCTCTTCGACGCCGCCAAGTCCGTCGGTGCCGTCAACAGTCGCAGCGCAGCCCAGCAGATCAACCACTGGGCGCGCATCGGGCGCGAGTTCGAGGCGTCCGGACACGTCAGCCAGCGCGACATCGAACGCGTCCTCGCCGGCGACGGTTCCTACGACACGCTCGGTGAGCGCGAGCAGGCCATCGTCCGGGCCGATTGGGACGAGCAGGTGGCCGCACGCATCGCCGCGCTCGATTTCGAGACCGAGTTCGCCGAGGCGGGCGAGACCTGGTCTGAGGCCGACGACGCCGGCCAGCTCACCGCGCGCGGTTGAGTCGTTTCGAGGGCTGCTCCACCTCAACCACCGGGGGTAACGGGTGAGCACGCCTGTTCTGCATGTCCTTGCCGGTCCGAACGGCTCGGGCAAGTCGACGTTCGTCGCCCGTGTCCTGCAGCCGGTGACCCACCTTCCGTTCGTCAACGCGGACGAGATCGCCGCCGAACGCTGGCCGGGCGAGGAACTGGAACACGCCTACCAAGCCTCGCGGGCCGCGGCGGACCAGCGGCGCCAACGGCTGGCCCGCGGTGAGTCGTTCATCACCGAGACGGTCTTCAGCCACCACAGCAAGGTGGCGCTGGTGACCCAGGCTGTTGCACTCGGCTATCTCGTGAACCTGCACGTGATGCTGGTCCCGGCCGACCTGGCGGTGGCTCGCGTGGCCGAACGCGTCCGTCGCGGTGGCCATCAGGTGCCCGAGGAGAAGATCCGCGAGCGCTATGCCCGGCTGCTCAAGCTCATCGTCGAGGCGCGCGCCTTGGCCGACCGATCGTCCTTCTACGACAACAGTCGCGCCAACTCCCCATTCCGGCTCGTGGCGACCTATGAACGCGGCCGTCTGGTGGGGGAGGCCGACTGGCCGGCGTGGACACCGACCGTGCTGACGCGGTGAGGTTTCGAGGCCGGCTACGCCGGCACCTCAACCACCGACGGGTCCTACGTCCCACAGTTCGGGCGCTCGGAGGGCCACACTGAGGAACGGATCACCTGAGAGGAGTCGATCATGAATCGCACACCGATCCAGATGGCCGCCACAATCGTGGGGCTTTCGTTCCTTCTCGCCGGCATCGGCGGCTTCATTCCGGGAGTCACCACGAACGCCGGTGACATCGCGCTCTACGGCCACGATTCGCCAGCCCTGCTGCTCGGGTTGTTCCAGGTGTCCGTGCTGCACAACATCATCCATCTGGTGTTCGGTGTCGCCGGACTCGTCATGGCGAAGGGTGCAGCCAAGCTGTACCTCGTCGGCGGCGGCCTGATCTACCTCGTGACGTGGTTGTACGGCGTGGCCATCGGGCCGGCGTCCAACCTGAACTTCGTTCCGCTCAACGACGCCGACAATTGGCTGCACCTGGGCGCAGGGGCAGGCATGGCGGCGATCGGTCTCGCGCTCGGCAAGACGTCGGCGCACAAGGCGTAGTCAAGCTGCGCCCATGAGTCCTACCGTGGGCTCATGGGCGAGCTTGTCGCGTTCGCGGCCCAGGCAGGAATCTTCTTCCTGTTCACTCCGGTGTGCCTGATCGCCCGGTACGGCGGCCGCGCCCTCGACCTTCGCAAGGCCGACGCCGAACGTCGAGCGACCATGCGGATGTGCGGCATCGACCGCGTGGCGTGGCAACCCGCAGGCGAGGCCGTACTGGACGACTTCGGCAACCTCCAGTTGCCGCGACTGCCGGTCGCGCCCGGGCTGCGTCGGCTGGAGTTCCTCGGTCCTGGGACCGGCCAACGTGAGGTGATGATCACCGGAACGGCGAACCTGCATGCGCTGTCGTCGCAGCGCCGGCCGGGCTGGCAGTTCGCCGAGGACGACATGAAGGCGCACCTGAAGTCGGGCGGCGTCATCCGGGTCAGCTACGTCGACCGCGTCGCCGCCCGCGAGGGCGCATTCGACCTGG
>DATEDT010000106.1:0-7773 GCA_035281505.1 Aeromicrobium sp.
CACCCTCGGGCGATGCTGCGACTCGGGTGATGCAGAGCAGGTCGACGAGGTCCGCTGCCAGCGCCTGACCATAGATCTGGGCGCCTCCAACGATGAAGATGTCGTCGTCCAGCTCTCGTGCCCGCGCGAGCGCGGCCTCGAGGTCGGCAGCGACCTCCACCCCCTCGGCGGTCCAATCCGGGCTGCGAGTCACGACGATGGTCGTCCGTCCAGGTAGGGCGCGCCCGATGGAGTCGAATGTGGCGCGACCCATGATCATCGGGTGGCCCATGGTCAGGCTCTTGAAGTGGGCGAAGTCCTCCGGCAGGTGCCACGGCAGGCCTCCGTCGGCGCCGATGACGCCGTTCGCAGCGACCGCCGCGACGAGAGTGACCGTCATACGGCGATGGGTGCCTTGATCAGCGGGTGCGGGTCGTAGCCGGTGACCTTGATCGAGTCGAAGGTGAAGTCGTCGATCGAGCTGACTGCGGGATCGAGCCACAGCTCCGGAAGCGGGCGGGGTTCGCGGGTGAGCTGCTCACGGGCCTGGTCGAGGTGGTTGAGATAGAGGTGCGCGTCGCCGAGCGTATGGACGAAGTCGCCCGGTTGCAGCCCGGTGACCTGGGCGACCATGTGCGTGAGGAGCGCATACGACGCGATGTTGAAGGGCACGCCGAGGAAGACGTCGGCGGAGCGCTGGTACAGCTGCAGCGAGAGCTTGCCGTCGGCGACATAGAACTGGAAGAAGGCATGGCACGGCGCCAGCGCCATGGCATCGAGGTCGGCCACGTTCCACGCGCTGACGATGTGACGGCGCGAATCGGGGTTGGTCTTGATGTCCTCGATCACCCGGGCGAGCTGGTCGATCGTGCCGCCGTCAGGAGTGGGCCACGAGCGCCACTGGTGGCCGTAGACCGGGCCGAGCTCACCGGACTCATCGGCCCACTCGTCCCAAATGGTGATGCCGTTGTCCTGCAGCCACTTGACGTTGGTGTCGCCGGAGATGAACCACAGGAGCTCGCCGATGACGGACTTCAGATGGATCTTCTTGGTGGTCACCAGCGGGAACCCGGCCGAGAGGTCGAAGCGCATCTGGTGGCCGAAAACACTGCGGGTGCCCGTCCCGGTGCGATCGGACCGTTCCACGCCCTCGTCGAGGATTCGCTGCATCAGATCGAGGTAGGCCCGCATGTCGGCAGAGTACCAACCGAGGGCGACGATCCAGTGTGCGAAACTCGTGCCCATGCGCATCCCGGAATTTGATGCTTCGCCAGCCGAAATCCGCGGCTTCGCCGTCGTGCAGGTGCTGCTGGTCGGCGTGTTCCTGCTGGTCCTGTTCTGGGCGTTCGGGGGACGTGACGGGACCATCCCGCCGTGGTGGTTGATCATCCCGCTGCTGGCGGCGCCGGCCGCGGCCGCATTCTTCTCCGAGCGCGTCTGGTTGGAAGCCCGGCCGCTCGACCCGGCCGACCCGCCGGAGGACGTGAACAGCCAGGCCGTCAGCGTGTTCGCCGGCCAGACGCTGCTCAAGCTCTACTTCTGCACGGCGAGCATCATCTTTGCGATCGTCATCGGCTTCGTCTTCCGCAACCACGCCGGCTGGCCGATCCTCATCGGCGGAGTGCCGAGCCTCGCGGTCATGGCGTTCGAGATCTGGCCGTCGGCCCGCAACACCTCGATGACCGAGGTCATGCTCAATGCCGACGGCGCCGACGCGAAGCTGGTCCAGACCTTCCTGCGCTGAGGCTAGAGCAGGGACTCGAGCCCGACTGTCAACCCGCGCAGCGACCCGACACCGCGCAGCGCCGTGATGACGCCCGGCATGAAGGACTCGCGATCGTGCGAGTCGTGCCGGATGGTGAACGTCTCCCCCGCGTCACCGAACACGACCTCCTGGCTGGCCACGAAGCCGCGGGCCCGGATGGCGTGAATGGGGATGCCGGCGACCGATGCGCCACGCGCACCGTACGGATCGGTCGTCGTGGCATCGGGGATGGGCCCCAGGCCGGCGTCCGCGCGCGCCGCGGCGATGAGCTCGGCCGTGCGAACCGCGGTACCCGACGGGGCGTCGACTTTGTTCGGGTGGTGCATCTCGACGATCTCGACCGACTCGAAGTACTTCGCCGCATCAGCGGCGAACCGCATCAGCAGCACGGCGCCGATCGAGAAGTTGGGGACGACGAGGACGCCCACGCCGGGGTCTTCGCCGAAGAAGGACTCGACCTGCGTCAGCTTCGCCGCATCGAACCCGGAGGTCCCCACGACCACGTTCACGCCGTGCTCGACGCACCACCGGACGTTGTCCAGGGCTGCGTCCGGCTGCGTGAAGTCGAGCGCCACCTCCGCACCGGACGCGGTGATGGCGTCCAACGAGTCGCCGACGTCGATCTGGGCCACGACCTCGAGGCCGTCCGCGGCGTCAATCGCCGCCACCGACGTCGACCCCATCCGTCCTTTGGCCCCGAGAACTGCAACGCGCGTCATGGCAGCCAGCGTAGTGCCGGCGCCATGACGCGCGTTGGGCGCAGCGTTCTGCGGACTACTCGGTGATGACGTCCGAAGCGTCGTCAGCGGCCTCGTCAGCAGCAGGCTCGGAAGCCTGGTCCGACTTGCCCTCGATGACCGGGATCAGCGACAGCTTGCCGCGGTCGCCGAGCTCGGCGATCTCGACCTGGATCTTCTGTCCGACCGACAGGACGTCCTCGACGTTGTTGACCCGCTGGCCACCGTTGAGCTCACGCAGCTTGCTGATGTGCAGCAGGCCGTCCCGGCCGGGCAGCAGCGAGATGAACGCGCCGAAGTCGACCGTCTTGACGACGGTACCGAGGTACCGCTCGCCCACCTCGGGCATCGTCGGATTGGCGATCGCGTTGATCGCCGACCGCGCGGCCTCGGCGGCATCGCCGTTGTCGGCGCCGATGTAGACCGTGCCGTCGTCCTCGAGCGAGATCTTGGCTCCGGTGTCGTCCTGGATCTGGTTGATCATCTTGCCCTTCGGGCCGATGACCTCGCCGATCTTGTCGACCGGGATCTTCACCGTGATGATCCGCGGCGCGTACGGGCTCATCTCGTCCGGCTCGCTGATGGCCTCGGCCATGACGTCGAGGATCGTGAACCGAGCGTCCCGCGCCTGGGTCAGCGCGCCGGCGAGAACATCGGCCGGAATGCCGTCGAGCTTCGTGTCCAGCTGCAGGGCGGTGACGAACTCCCGTGTTCCGGCGACCTTGAAGTCCATGTCGCCGTAGGCGTCCTCGGCTCCGAGGATGTCGGTCAAGGTCACGTACTGCGTCTTGCCGTCGAGCTCCCCGGAGATCAGGCCCATGGCGATGCCGGCAACCGGCGCGCGCAGTGGCACACCGGCGTTCAGCAGGGCGAGGGTTGAGGCGCACACCGAGCCCATCGACGTCGAACCGTTGGAGCCGAGGGCCTCGGACACCTGACGGATCGCGTAGGGGAACTCCTCGCGCGGCGGAAGCACCGGCTCCAGCGCACGGCCGGCCAGCGCACCGTGGCCGATCTCGCGGCGCTTCGGCGAACCGACGCGGCCGGTCTCACCAGTGGAGAACGGCGGGAAGTTGTAGTTGTGCATGTACCGGCGCGTGGTCTCCGGCGACAGCGTGTCGAGCTTCTGCTCCAGGTCGAGCATGTTCAGCGTGGTGACACCCAGGATCTGGGTCTCGCCGCGCTGGAACAGAGCCGAGCCGTGAACGCGCGGGATGGCGCCGACCTCAGCCGACAGCGCGCGGATGTCGGCCAGACCACGACCGTCGATGCGCACCTGGTCGCGAAGCACGCGCTCGCGAACGAGGTTCTTGGTCACCGAGCGGAGCGCGGCGCCGATCTCCTTCTCGCGGCCCTCGAACTGCGCACCGAGCTGATCGAGGACGTCGACCTTGATCTCGGACTCACGGGCCTCACGATCGGCCTTGCTGACAATGGTCAGCGCTTCGGCCAGCGGGCCGGCCGCGACCTTCTCGACGGCTTCGTAGACGTCGTCCTGGTAGTCGAGGAACACCGGGAATTCCTGGACCTCCTTGGCGGCCTTGGCCGCGAGGTCGATCTGTGCCTGCGCCAGCTGGCGGATGAAGACCTTCGAGGCCTCGATGCCCTGCGCCACGATCTCCTCGGTCGGAGCCTGGACACCGGACTGGACGAGCTCCCAGGTGGCGTTGGTGGATTCGGCTTCGACCATCGTGATGGCGACGTCGTCACCGGCGATACGGCCGGCGATGACCATGTCGAAGACGGCTTCCTCAAGCTGGCTGTGCGTCGGGAAGCCGACCCACTGACCGTCGATGAGAGCAACGCGGGTGGCGCCGACCGGGCCGGTGAACGGCAGGCCGGAGATCTGCGTGGACGCCGACGCAGCGTTGATCGCGAGGACGTCGTACGGGGTGTCCGGGTTGAGGGCCAGGACCGTGATGACGACCTGGACCTCGTTGCGCAGGCCCTTCTTGAACAGGGGGCGCAGCGGCCGGTCGATCAGGCGGCAGGTGAGGATCGCGTCCTCACTCGGACGGCCTTCGCGGCGGAAGAACGATCCCGGGATACGGCCGGCGGCGTACATCCGCTCTTCGACGTCGATCGTCAACGGGAAGAAGTCGAACTGCTCCTTGGGATGCTTGCCGGCCGTGGTGGCCGACAACAGCATCGTGTCGTCGTCGAGGTACGCCGCGACACTGCCGGCGGCCTGACGGGCGAGGAGTCCGGTCTCGAACCGGACCTTGCGGGTGCCGAATCGTCCGTTGTCAATGACGGTTTCGACAGTGGTGATGTCACTCATGCATGTCCCTTTCGCAGGCCGAGGCCTGCTGGTGGTGAGGGACGAGGCGGCACAGCAAACGTTGTGCGTGGTGCGGTCTTCGATCGAGGCCCACGGGAAGTCTCCCGGAAGCCACTACCGAGGACCGTGTACCGGCTCGTCCCCAAGTGGTTGGTTACTGAGGTTGATATGAAGTTATGACAGTGGCCGCCTCCCGTGGGGAGACGGCCACCGATGTCAGCGACGCAGGCCGAGACGCTCGATCAGCGAGCGATAGCGCTCGATGTCCTCGTCCTGCAGGTAGTTGAGCAGCCGACGGCGCTTGCCCACCAGCAGCAGCAGGCCGCGACGACTGTGATGGTCGTGCTTGTGCTCCTGGAGGTGTTCGGTCAGATACGCGATCCGGCCGGTCAGAAGGGCAACCTGCACCTCCGGGGAGCCGGTGTCGCCGTCGCTGAGCGCGTACTGCTTGATGATCTCTGCCTTGGGCATGTTCGCCACAGTGGGGACAGCAGACTTCTTCGCCATTTCTTCTCCCTGGAGGGTGTCGTTGCACGGCGCGCCCGGGCAGGTTCACCGGGGCTCTCTGATTCCGTGGCCGAATTCACGGCATCGCCAAGGTTATCAGCGGGGCGTCATCGAGGGCCAATCGCGGTTACGACCTAGGCTCGGACTCATGAACCAGCGATCGCCGTGGCCCCTGTTGGTGGCCGTCGCGATCACCCTCTCGGTCGGGGTCGGCACCTACGTGACCCGCGATGACCGCGCCGTCCAGAGTGCCGAGGTGCGCGCGGTCAAGTCGACTGGGCCGGAGTACGTCGCCATCGGCGACTCTTTCACAGCCGGCGGCCGGATCGGTGCCCTCCAGGCCGGTGGCACGACCTGTCTTCGCTCGAGCCGGAACTATCCGTCACTGGTCGCGAAGGACCTGGGATTCGCGCTGCGCGACGTCAGCTGTTACGGGGCCTCGACCAAGGACGTCCTCGAAGGCGACTCCTCCGGCATTCCGGCCCAGATCGAAGCGTTGAGCGACCGGACGAAACACGTGACGGTCAGCATCGGCGGCAACGACCTGGGCATCTTCTCCACCATGTTCCTCACCTGCGTCCGGACGTCGCAACCGAACAGCGCCGGTGCCCCGTGCCGCCAGGAGTTCGAGGGTCGACTGGCCGCCAAGATGCGAGTGGTCAGCGAACGGGTCGGCGCGGTGCTCGACGCGATCCGGGAACGCGCCCCGAGGGCATCGGTGCTGGTGGTCAACTACCTGCGCCTGATGCCGCAGGACACCTCGTGCTCGCTGACCCCGTTCGCGCACCGCGATGTCCTGTGGTTCGCCGGGGTCGAGCGACGCCTGTCCGATGCCGTGAAGTCGGCCGCCGGCCAGCGCAAACTCGACGTGGTGGACGCGCACGCGCTTTCGGAGGATCACCACATCTGCAGTGGTCGCAACGCCTGGGTCAACGGGCCGCGGCCCAAGAACCTCGACGGGCTCCTCTTCCATCCGAACGGAGCCGGTGAGCAGGCGGTTGCGAAGGCAGTCGTGGCGCGGCTGCGGGACGGTTCCTAGCCGAGGAGCTCGCGTGCCGCGGCGACGTCGTCGTGCATCTGGGCGATCAGGGCGTCAATGGTGTCGAACGCCTCCATCCCGCGCAGGCGCTGAATGAACTCGACCCGAATCGCACGGTGGTAGAGGTCGATTCCGCCGGGCTTGTCCAGGACGAATGACTCGACCCGACGCTCGACGCCACCGAAGGTCGGGTTGGTTCCCACCGAGATGGCCGCCTGATGACGTTCCCCGTCGACGACGACATACCCGGCGTAGATCGCGTCCGGCGGGACGGCGTAGGTCTCGTCGACCGGCATGTTGGCGGTGGGGAATCCCAGATCCTTGCCTCGGCCGTCCCCGCGCTCGACGACGCCGGACACCTCATGGGGCCGGCCGAGGACTGCGGCGGCGCCGGGCATGTCCCCCGCTGCGATGCGATCGCGGACCAGTGTCGAACAGAGCACCTCGGACGAGCCGTCCACCGCACGGAGGCTGGTTGCCAACGAAACGCCCTGGGCCGTGAACCCATGGGCCGGCCCGGCGGCGACCAAGGTCGCGACGTTTCCGGCCGCGCGGGCACCGAAGTGGAAGTTCTCGCCGACGATGACTGCGGTCGCCTGCAACTCCCCCACGATCACCCGGTCAATGAACTCCTCCGGACTCCAGCCGGCGACGTCCCGGTCGAAGGCCAACACCCGGACTTCGTCGGCGCCGTGCTCGCGGAGCAGTTCGATGCGGCGGTCCAGGGTGCACAACAGCTTCGGCGCCCGATCCGGGGCGAACAGGCGGGCCGGGTGCGGGTCGAACGTGACCGCGACGACGGGTCGGCCGACGGACGCGGCAGCGGCGAGCAGATGCTGGTGGCCGCGGTGGACTCCGTCGAAGTTCCCGATCGTGACAACCGCCGGTTGCCGGCGAGGTTCGGTCGCGACGCCAGGAACGTCCCGCCAGATGCTCACGCCAGAACCCTAGCCAGTGCCGCTGGGCTCAGAGCAGGGGGCGCAGGGGGCGCAACAGCCATTCGCACGCCTTCTTGCCGACGAACCGGCGGTCCCATCCCGCCGCCGTCAACTCGTCGGAGTTGTCGACGTCGAGATCGAACACCTGGGTCAGGTGCTCGGCCAGTTCGGCCCCGTGCACCTCGAGGTTGATCTCGTAGTTGCCGGTCAGGCTCAGTCGGTCGATGTTGGCCGTGCCCACGCTCGACCACACGCCGTCAATGGTCATCGTCTTTGCGTGGACCATCCATTCGTTGTAGCGGTGGATCCGGACGCCGGCCGCGAGCAGCTCGCCGAAGAATCCGCGCGCCAGCCAGTCGGTCACCACATGGTTGCTGATGCGCGGGAGCAGGATCTGGACGTGGACGCCGCGGTTGGCGGCGGCGGTGAGCGCGGCGAGGATGTCGCGGTCCGGCAGGAAGTACGCCGCCGTCAGCCGGATGTCGGAGCGCGCGTGATCGATCGCCTCCAGGTACATCGCGCGGATC
>DATEDT010000107.1:0-2334 GCA_035281505.1 Aeromicrobium sp.
CTGACGCGGCGCCAGAAAGCCCATCGTCTGCTCCGGGTCGGCAATGGCGTGCAGCCGTGCGAGCACGCCCACGGTGGCGTCCTGCAGTTGTCGACGCTGCTCGGGCGGCGCGTCGAAAAGCCAGTTGTCGCCGAAGGTGTACGGCAGCACGTCGGGCGGGACAAGGCCCTCGATCCGATCCATCAGGAAGAACGGGGACCCGATGACGTCGCCGGTCGGCTCCAGCCAGCGGACACCCGGCACCGGGATGTCGGTCAACTCGCCGACCAGCCGGATGGCCTCGTACTGATCAGCGAGGGCGTAACTCGGGAATACCGGGATGTCCTCGGCCGCCGGTGCAACGCGGGCAACGTACTCGCCGGTGCGCTGTTCGCCGTCCTCGGTCCACCCGACATCGAGCAGGACCGTCTCGCTGGACATGCCGTTGGCCTCGATGCCGGCGTGGAAGGTCACCCGAGGCCTGGCGCCGGAGGGCAACTGGGTGGCGAGCCACTCCTCCAACTGGTGCTGCAGGGAGGCCACGTCCCGCGTCGATCGCTGCAGCGTGAAGTCGCTGGGTGGTGGTGCCTGGGTCACGGGTTCTCCTTGCGCGCATCGTGCTCGCCGGCTTCCGGCGAGATCTCCTGTCCGCTCCGCCATACGTTACGGTTGGTATCGGAATAGGGGAAGGGCCAATGACCGTCGAACGTCGAAGCTCCGGACGCCCGCGCGACCCGCGCATCGAGTCCGCCGCTCTCGAAGCCGCCCGCGCGGCGCTGCTCGACGAGGGCTGGACCGGCCTCAGCATGGCCGGCGTCGCAGCGCGGGCGGGCACCACCAAGCCGGCCCTGTATCGCCGCTGGCCGTCGCTCCCCCATCTCGTCTATGAAGCAGCGTTTCCCGACGAGGTCGCACTCGAGTTCCACCTCGACTCGGGCGACCTCCGCACCGACATCGCCGGCATCGCCCGCGGGATCCGCGACCTGCTCACCAGCCCGGTCCCCGCAGCAGCGCTGCCCGGGCTACTGGCCGAGTTCTCGACGCAGCCCGAACTGCATGCCTCGTTGCTGGCCCGCTTCGCCGACGGCTTCGCCATGCTGGACGAGCGGCTGAACCGCGCTGCCGCCGACGGCGAGGCACGCAAGGACGTCACCGCCGAGGACCTGCTGCGCCTGGCCATCGGAGCGACCCTCCTCGGCGTCCTGCTCGGACCCGAGACACTCGACGACGCGTGGGTCGAGCGGCTGGCCGAGACCCTCTGGCGAGGGATCGCGGCCTGACCACGGGTAGCCGCTCACGCTTCCACCAGGAGGCGCCGGCGAAGCTGCTCGACGTCGTCGGCGGACAGTCCGAGGCCGCGCATCACGTAGAGCGACACGTCACCCCACGTCGACTCCATCTCGCTGAACGCCGCCTCCAGGTAGGCCGCGTCTGCGACGAGCGCGGCCTCGAGGACGTCGACGTCGCCTCCGGAGGCGGCGTAGGCCTCCCGGTAGGCGTCGAACGTGGGTGCGGTGACGTCGTTGGTGCGCAGGTAATCGGCCAACACGTCGTCCCGGCGGACGTCGAGCAGTTCCAGCAGCACCGCCGCCGCCCATCCGGTGCGATCCTTGCCGGCCGTGCAGTGGAAGACGACCGGGCCTTGCGCGCGAGCGATCCCCAGCAGAAGGCGCGAGTACGCCTCCAAACCCTGCTGGCTGGTGACGAACTGGCGGTAGGCGTCGACGAACAAGGCCGACGCGCGGCCCTCGCCCATCTCCGCGCGCGCCCTTGCCGGGTCGGCGAGCAACTCCCGCAGCCGCGCCGGCGCGGCCATCGAGTTCGGGCCCAGGACGTCGAGCCAGCTGACCGTGGCCGACGGCCACGGCGTCGCCCGTTCTGCTCGCTCGGCTTCGGTGCGCAGGTCGAACACCTCGACCACACCGAGCTGTGCGAGCGCCGAGACCTCGTGGTGCGTCGGATCGTGGAGGGCGCCCGAGCGGTACACCAGCCCCGAGGCGACCCTGCGTCCGTCATTGGACGCCATGCCGCCGAGGTCGCGGAGGTTCAGTCGGGCATGGACATCGAGCACAGTCCCATTGTGTTGGTCGACGGTGGCATCGCAGATCGGCCCCGTCCTTGCCGGCGTCCTACTGTTGTCCGTGACCCCTCAGAAAGGGAGGAAGCATCATGGCCTACAACCTGAGATGCCCCTGCGGCGTTTCGATCACGGCACCCGACGAGACCTTCGTCGCCACGGTCCAGACGCACCTGGCCGATGAACACCCCGGCATGGAGTACAGCGAAACCGAGATCATGATGTTCGCCCTCCGGATCCCCGATCGCCCCACCACCACTTCGGAGTGAGCACGGCAG
>DATEDT010000108.1:0-4471 GCA_035281505.1 Aeromicrobium sp.
TGCGGTCGCCCGCCGTTCGCTCCTCGCCTTCCTCCCGGCCGTGGCGTTTGCCGCGTTCATGGACAGAACGCAGATCCAGGTCGAGGAGAGCGTGATGCAAGCCAAGTTCGGGGCCGACTGGGATCGTTACGCCGCGAACACCCCACGCTGGCTGAGCTGTGCTTGGACCCGTCGCTAGATCCTGATCTTGTAGGTGACTCGCAAGCCGACCCAGTCCAGGCGAACGACGCTGTCGTCGTGCACTTCCACGACTGCGCGAAACAAGGTCGGGGTGTTGAAGCGTCCGAAGAGGTCGATGTCGCCGTCACCTTCGTAAAGGAGTGTCACGACCAAGTATTCGGCGCGGGCCGGGATGGAGAAGTAGTAGTTGGCGTAGGTCTTTCCGTCGCGACAGTCGATATCGGCGTAGCTGAACAGGAAGTCACTGCCGGTCGACACCTTGCAGTCGCCGTGCACGTCGAACCGGCCAGCCGAGCCGTCCTTGGAGGACTTCTGATACCGATTGACCCAGCCTGTTGTCGCCTTGAACGAGTCGGTCTTGCCAGAGATCACGGAGCCGTTTGACCGCGTGGCTTTCCACCAGACTCGGTACTTGCCGGCCTTCACGAGTCGCCCTGAGTTGTCCCGACCACTCCAACGGAAAGTTCCAGATGACTGGCCGGTGTAATACGGGCTGCTGAACACCACATCGCCGTCGTCGTCCAGCACGACGAACTTGAATCGGGACGGCGAGCCGAAGTTGTAGTCGATCGGTTCGGTATCGCGGTATCCGTCTTGCACGAAGGGGTAGAAGTAGCCCAGACGGGCAGTCACGGGTTCGGCAGCAGTTGCCGGTGGGGCCGTCCCAACGAGGGTCGCCGTCAAGAAGGTCACAACCAGGGTGATCTTCACGGGATAGTCGACGAGTTCGCCGAGGGTAAGTCGTCTCATGGGGGCCTCCTACTTGGACCCACTGTGAACCCAGATCCCTGCCGTGCGCGCAGGAATCACAAAAGTCGCGCACCGTCCGGTGAGAGGGCCCTGCGGAGGGCGCGCGCATGCCACCCCGGCGCTCGTCATCGGGTGGCCGCAGACCTCGGACCCGGCTCGGGGCTAGTGTCCAGATATGCGCATTGGACTTGTTGGACTCGTCATCATCATCGTGCTGCTTGTCATCTTCGTCTTCTGAGGAGCAAGTTCGGCAGTTCGTCACGGACGCGTGAATCGCTCCGGCCGAGCGTCGGCGCGCGCGTCGCACGAGGGCGCGACAACTATGCAACAACAACGGAGAATGGCAGGCAGTTAATCGCTGCCATACAAGCGAAAGGCCCCACCGCACGATGTGCGGCAGGGCCTTTCGGAACCTGATGAATCAGATGTCGTAGTAGAGCTCGAACTCGTGCGGCGTGGGACGCAGTGCCACGGGCATGATCTCGTTCTCGTACTTGTACTCGATCCACGTCTCGATCAGGTCCGGCGTGAACACATCGCCGACCGTCAGGAAGTCGTGGTCCGCCTCGAGGGCCGAGAGCACCGCGGGCAGCGACGTCGGAACCTGCGCGATCTCGGCAGCTTCCTCCGGCGGCAGCTCGTAGATGTTCTTGTCGACCGGAGCCGGCGGCTCGATCTTGTTCTTGATGCCGTCCAGGCCGGCCAGCAGCAGCGCCGAGAAGGCGAGGTACGGGTTGCTGGACGGGTCCGGGAAGCGGCACTCGATGCGCTTGGCCTTCGGGTTCGAACCCGTGATCGGGATACGAACGGCAGCCGAGCGGTTGCGGCTGGAGTACACCAGCGAGATCGGAGCCTCGAAGCCCGGCACCAGGCGCTTGTAGGAGTTCACCGACGGGTTGGTGAACGCCAGCAGAGCCGGGGCGTGCTTCAGGACGCCGCCGATGTAGTGGCGGGCGGTCTCGGAAAGTCCGCCGTAGCCGGCCTCGTCGTAGAACAGGGCCTCGCCGTTGTTGGCCAGCGACTGGTGGACGTGCATGCCCGAGCCGTTGTCGCCGAAGATCGGCTTCGGCATGAAGGTCAGCGTCTTGCCGGCCGCCCATGCGGTGTTGCGGACGATGTACTTGAACTTCGTCACGTCGTCAGCGGCCGCGAGCAGCGTGTTGAAGCGGTAGTTGATTTCGGCCTGGCCGGCGGTGCCGACCTCGTGGTGGCCGCGCTCGAGGATGAGACCCGAGTTCGCGAGGTGGGTCATCATGTCGTTGCGCAGGTCGGCCTGGCTGTCGGTGGGCTGCACCGGGAAGTAGCCGCCCTTGTAGCGGACCTTGTAGCCGCGGTTGTCGGCGATGTCGTCGTCGGTGGCCCAGGCGGCCTCGACCGACTGCAGCTCGTGACCCGACTTGTTGGCCGCGGTGCCGAACGAGACACGGTCGAACACGTAGAACTCGGCCTCGGGGGCGAAGTACGCGGTGTCGGCGATGCCGGTGGACGCGAGGTAGGCCTCGGCCTTGCGGGCGATGTTGCGCGGGTCGCGGCTGTAGGCCTCACCGGTGATCGGATCGTGCACGAAGAAGTTCAGCGCGATCGTCTTCGGGTTGCGGAACGGGTCCACGAACGCGGTGCCGAAGTCGGGGAGGAGCTTCATGTCCGACTGGTCGATCGTCTGGAAGCCACGGATGGACGAACCGTCGAAGGCGACGCCGGCTTCGGCGGCTTCCTCGTCGAACGCCTCGATCGGCATCGTCACCTGCTGCTGAATGCCCGGCAGGTCGGTGAAGCGGACGTCGACGTACTTGACGTCCTCATCCCGCACAAACTTGAAGAAATCGTCGGCGTTGCCGAAGCTCATGGGTCCTCCTCGCCGCGCGTCACGGCTCGATGTTGAACAAAGAGATGGCGGCCTGGCGCCACCTTGGTCTCGACCCTAGAGGCAGGCAATTTCCCGACCGTAAGGGGTTTGTTTCCGGCATGTTACAAGTCGTCCCACGCCTTTCGCAGGGACTACTCAGCCGCGCATCGCCCGGCGAGCGCCCTTGGCGCTGGTCGGCATCGGACCACGCGGCATCGGCGCGGGCGGACGCATCGCGTCGAGCGCCTTCATCTTCTGCATGAGCGCGGTCTGCGTTCCGGGCGGAATCTGCTTCTTCATCTTCTGCACGTGGCGCACCAGCTTGGTGAGCGGGACCTCACCCTCGCCGTCACCGACGACGATCAGGTGCACGGGCGCGTCCTCGCCGGCGATGCGCTGGTGCTTGGTCTTCTCGGTGGCGAGCAGTTGCTTGACGCGGGACGGGCTGCCCTCGCCGACGAGCACGATGCCGGCGCGGCTGATCACCCGGTGGACGAGGTCCTGGTTGCGGGTGAACGCGACGCCCGGCTTGACCTCGAAGCCGCGGCGCAGCATCTGTAGGGCTCCGGCGGCGGCACCGGGCTGGCCCTCGATCTGCGCGTAAGCGGCGTGCTCGGCGCGACGGCCGAGCACGATGAGGACCGCCAGGAGCCCGGCGAGCAGTCCGAAGACCACAGCACCGCTGACGGCGATGATGCCGCGGCCGAACAACACCATCTGGGCCATGGCGCCGACCCCGCCAACGACGAGGAACCACGCCAGCAGCCGGAACGGCAGCGACGGTTCGCTCCGCTTGGTGATGCGGTACGCCTGGATCATCTGGCGTATGCGGCCCTTGGGCATCTCGGGTGCGTTGGCGGACATGATCGTCAGTCTACGGACGAGTGACGGCCGCCCGAGCCTCGACCGCCTGCTGGTACAGGCGTCCGGCCCGGTACGAGGACCGCACGAGCGGCCCGGACATGACGCCGAGGAAGCCGACCTCGTCGGCCTCGTCCTTCAACTCGACGAACTCCTCGGGCTTGACCCAGTGATCGACCGGATGGTGTCGGGCCGAGGGACGCAGGTACTGGGTGATGGTGATGAGGTCACAGCCGGCGTCGTGCAGGTCGCGCAGTGCCTGGCTGATCTCCTCGCGGGTCTCACCCATGCCGAGGATGAGATTGCTCTTGGTCACCAGCCCGGCCCGGCGTGCCTGCGTCAGGACGTCGAGCGAGCGGTCGTACCGGAACGCCGGCCGGATGCGCTTGAAGATGCGGGGGACGGTCTCCAAGTTGTGCGCCAGCACCTCGGGACGGCTGGCGAACACCTCGGCCAGCAGGTCGGGCTCACCGTTGAAGTCGGGGATGAGGTTCTCGACGCCGGTGCCCGGGTTCAGCTCGTGGATCTGGCGCACCGTCTCGGCGTAGAGCCACGCGCCGCCGTCCGGCAGATCGTCGCGGGCGACGCCGGTGATGGTCGCGTAGCGCAGCCCCATCGTCCGGACGCTCTCGGCGACACGGCGCGGTTCGTCCCGGTCGAGGTCAGCCGGCTTGCCGGTGTCGATCTGGCAGAAGTCGCAGCGCCGGGTGCACTGGTCGCCACCGATGAGGAACGTCGCCTCCCGGTCCTCCCAGCACTCGAAGATGTTGGGGCAGCCAGCCTCCTGGCACACAGTGTGCAGGCCCTCGGACTTCACCAAGCCCATCAGCTCGT
>DATEDT010000109.1:0-5765 GCA_035281505.1 Aeromicrobium sp.
GGGATTGCCCTTCCGCGGTCGTCTGCCGGTGATGGCGCCGATGCAATGAGCACCTGGGCGATGAGCACCGTGGCCAATACGAGCAGGAGGACCCGCGTCTGAGCCGCCAGTCCCATGACGGTGACGAGCGCGATGGTGAGGGCTGCCGCTCGGACGCTGAACACCACCGCATGATTGCAGTGTTGAACTCGTCGGTGAAGGTCGCCCTCATCAGCCCCCGGCGAATGGCGGCAGCAGTTCGACCGTGTCGCCGGGCGCCATACGGATCTCAGCCGGGTCACGCGAGCCGACCGGGCGGTCACCGACCACCACCGAACAGATCGCCACGACATCGGCGAACCGCCGGTCCGGATGGTTGGCGTGCACGGCCGCAAGCACGTCGGCCAGCGTTTCGCCGGCCACCGATTCGCCGTCGATTCCAGCGGCTGAGCGCGCGGCCGCCCAGTACCGCACGGTCACGACGGGCGCGGCAATATCGGTGTGATCCCGGCCACCGGATCCGTCCACTGGTGGTAATGCCCCTGACATATCGCCTATTCTTGGACCTTCATTTCAAAGCAGTGCCACTGATTGGGGTGCCAGTGTCCCACCTGCTGCTGCTCACGCGGAGCACTCAGTCCTCCGTCGAGGTGCTGCCTGCGCTGGCGCTGCTCCCGCACCAGGTGAAGGTCATTCCGGCCGAGGCGAGTGCCCTGATCGACGCGCCACGCGCCGACGCGGTCCTGGTCGACGGCCGGCACGACCTCGCTCAGGTGCGCAGCCTCACCCGCGTCATCCGCACAACGGGCGTCGAGTGTCCCCTGCTGCTCATCCTCACTGAGGGTGGCCTGGCCGTCGCGGCCGCCGACTGGGGCATGGACGACGTCATTCTCACCACTGCGGGGCCGGCCGAGCTCGAGGCTCGGCTGCGGCTCGCCATCGGCCGCATCGCCGCGGCCTCCGATGACGACGACGGCGACCGGCATGTCATCTCCTCGAGCGGCCTCGTCATCGACGATGCCACCTACACGGCCAAGCTCGAGGGCCGCACGCTGGATCTCACGTTCAAGGAGTTCGAGCTCCTCAAGTTCCTGGCGCAACACCCCGGCCGGGTGTTCACGCGCCAGCAGCTGCTGCAAGAGGTCTGGGGCTACGACTACTTCGGCGGCACACGCACCGTCGACGTGCACGTTCGCCGCCTGCGCGCCAAGCTCGGAACCGACCACGAGACGCTCATCGGGACGGTGCGCAACGTCGGCTACCGCTTCGTCGCAAGCAAGGCAGACGACGAGGACGCGCCGGCGCAGCCGGAATCGGCCGACGTCAAGGCCGCCGACGCCACGTCGGCCTGAGGAACCCCGACCCAGCATGGTTCATGCCCTCGAGCTGTTGGAGGCCGTCCTCGACCCGGGCTCCTACACGTCATGGGACGAGCCCATCGATCTCACCGGGCTGCCGGACAGCTACCGCGCTTCCTTGATCAAGGCGGCCGAGAAGTCGGGCGTCGACGAAGCCGTGATCACGGGATCCGGTCGCATCGATGGCCGGACCGTTGCCGTCCTCGTCAATGAATTCGACTTCCTGGCCGGGTCCGTCGGCGGCAGTGCGGCCGACCGCCTGCTCCGTGCGATCGAGCGCGCCACCGCCGAACGGTTGCCGCTGCTTGCCTCGACCTGCTCCGGCGGTACGCGAATGCAGGAGGGCACGCCGGCCTTCGTCAAGATGGCTCCCATCGCGCGCGCACTCGCCGAGCACAAGGCCGCGGGCCTGCCCTATCTGGTCTACGTGCGCCATCCGACAACCGGAGGTGTGTTCGCGTCGTGGGGGTCCCTCGGCCACATCACCGTCGCCGAGCCGGCCGCCCTCACCGGCTTCCTCGGCCCCCGCGTGTTCGAAGCGCTGAAGGGTCACCCATTCCCGCCCGGCGTTCAGGTCTCCGACCGGCTGGCAACCCGCGGCGTCATCGACGGGGTGCTCCCGGCCGATGAGCTTCGCGCAGCCGTTTCCAAGGTGCTCGGGCTGCTCCTGGATCCGCCGACCGAAGCCTCGCGCGATCGTCGCCCGGCGACGGCCACGACCACTGATGGCGTCGCCCACGGCGTCCTTGGGGAAGGTGTCTGGGCCAACATCGAGGCGACCCGAGCTGCGGACCGGCCCGGACTGCGCGAGCTCCTCGACCACGGCAGCGACTCGACCGTGTTCCTGTCCGGGACCGGCACCGGAGAACGGAACCCTGCCGTGGCTGTCGCCCTGGCGCGGCTGGACGGCGTGGCGTGTGTCGTCGTCGGCCACGACCGCACGGCCGAGGCCCAAACCCCGCTCGGGCCAGCCGGTCTGCGCCAGGCACAACGCGGCATGCGCCTGGCCGAGGAACTGGGATTGCCGCTCGTCACGGTCGTCGACACCGCGGGAGCCGACCTCTCTGAGGAGGCCGAGCTGGGCGCGATGGCCGGTGAGATCGGGCGGACACTTGCGCAGCTCACGACCCTGCAGATCCCGACGGTCGGCGTGCTGCTCGGCCAGGGCTGCGGCGGCGGAGCGCTTGCCCTGCTCCCGGCCCAGACCGTGATCGCGACCGAGAGGTCCTGGCTTTCACCGCTCCCGCCCGAGGGTGCGAGCGCCATCCTCTTCGGCACCACCGACCGGGCCGCCGACATGGCACGACGCCAGCGTGTCGGGGCGCTGGATCTCGCGGCGGACGGCATCGTTCACCACGTGGTCCCCGAACTCCGGGATGACAACCCCGAGCTGCTGTGCAAGGCCGTTGCCGCCGAGGTCGCTGCACAGTTGCGGCGTGGACCGTCGTGACCAGTCCCAGCGAGTTCGCGCGACTCATCCATCGGCACGACGGCGTCGACGCCTTCAACGAGGTGAGCCGAATCGCCCTGTCGGATGATCGCCCCGCACGGGTCCGGCTCGTCATCGAGGACGGCCCGCACGTGGTGGCACTGGCGTTCGCGGCCGGCGACGCGCCGGTGGACCTCGCCGTACACCCCGATCATCGACGGCGCGGCCATGGGAGCGCACTGCTGGACACTTTGCTGGGCCAGGGCGAGCGCCGCTTCTGGGCGCATGGCGACCTGCCCCCGGCTCGTGGCTGGGCTGCCCTGCTCGGCCTGCAACGAGAACGGACGCTTCTGCGCCTGGCGCTGCAGTCAGGGATGCGGCCGGACCCAGTGGCGGTGCCGACCGGTACGACCATCCGGCCCTTTCGTGACGAGGACCTTTCAGGCCTGCTCGAGGTGAACGCGCGGGCCTTCGCCACGCATCCCGAGCAGCGCAGCATGGATCGCGCGGACTTCGAGCGGCGCGCCGGGTCGGACTGGTACGACCCGGCCGACCTGTTCGTCGCCGAACAGCGCGGGCGCATCGTCGGATTCAACTGGACGAAGATCGACAAGGGCATGGGCGAGGTGTACGTCCTCGGCGTCGAGCCCAACCATCACGGCGAGGGTCTTGGTTCCGCGCTGCTGGCTCGCGGGCTCCACCATCTCGCCGAAGCGGGGGTCGACGGCGTCGAGCTCTACGTCGAGGACGACAACGCGCACGCACTCGACCTCTACACGGCGGCCGGCTTCGCCGAAGTCAGCCGCGACGTGTTGTACGTCAGCACGATGCCGGTAGCAGCGGGTCCTGCCCCGTCATGAGATACGCGGAGTCGGCCGGATGGTCGTAGACCAACCGCGCGGTGCGTCCATCACTGTCGACTGACCGCAGCCGCAGGACCTCCGCCATGTCACCCGTCCGGCCGATGAACGGTCCCTGACTCAACACGCCCCGGGTGCGGGCCTGCTCGGCCGCCACCGCAGCTGACTGGAACGTCATGGCAACGAAGTAGCGCTGCGTCCCGGTGTTCGCGTCGCGCAGGCCCCGGCCCAGGACCGAATAGCGCTCGACGCGGCCATACCGCTGCTGGGCGGCTTCGGCCTGACGGGCCGTCTCCGGCTCGCGTCCCGGCTCCGTGGCATCACATCCGAGTCCCCGCGCCTGGATCAGGGCGGTGTGCACACCGGCCAGCGCCGCAGTGGCATCCGCGACCCCACGATCGCGGACGAAGGCGGGGCTCTGCCCCCGGACCACCGAAGCGGTCGTCGCCACGGCGCCCGGTTTCGAACCCAGGACGAGTACGCCGTCCTTGGGCAGGACAGCCACCGAGGCATAGAGGGGCTCCTGCGCTCCGAGCAAACCGGTTGCAGACCAGACCGAGGTCGACTTGTTCGGCCGATAGCCGGCCTTGCGCAGGCGTGCGGCCGTCGGCATGGCGCGCTTGAGCTCCACCACCGCGGCCTCGCCGAACTCACCCTTCGCGTAGGCCTCCCAGCGGACGTCGCGCAGCCGCACCCCGAGGACCGCGGCCAGTCCCGGCGCCACATCGATCAGCGCCGACCGGGTCACGAGATCACGCTCGCGCGCCATGTCCAGCGAACGGTGCTGCGTCACGTACGACCAATCGGTGAAGCCCGCCACCGTCGTCGACTGCGGCAACGAGCTCATGGCCGCGGCAAGTGGGCCACGCCCGTGCGCCGGCGCCGAACCGCCGACTGAAACACCGACACCGACGGCGGCCGCAGCCACGACGACGGACGCCACCAGCGCGCTGCGCGTCCCGGCACGAAACATTCGATCTCCCCTATGCGCGACAGCCGCCGCTCCGGCATGGACAATACGCACCATGGCAGGACCGCGCGTGATTCATGCTGCCGGTGGCGTCGTGTGGCGCCGCCGACCGCCCCGGAACCCGGAGGATGCAAAGGACCGCGTCGAGGTGCTCCTCGTCCATCGTCCCGGTTACGACGACTGGACATTCCCCAAGGGCAAGCCGGACAAGGGCGAATCTCTCCCGGTCACCGCCGTGCGGGAGATCCAGGAGGAGACGGGGTACACCGTCCGTCTCGGGCATCCGCTGCCGGAGACGATGTACCGCGTCAAGGGCGGGATGAAACGGGTGTCGTACTGGGTGGCACGACCGGTCGGCAAACCGGCGGAGTTCAAGCCCAACGACGAGATCGACGAGGTCCGGTGGGTGCGCGTGAAGGAAGCGCGCAAGCTGCTCACCTACGATCACGACCGCATCCTGCTCAAGGCGTTCACGGCCCTGCGTGATGCCAAGGCGCATCGGACGAGAACAGTCATCGTCCTGCGCCACGCGCAAGCCCGTACCCGCAACGGTTGGAAGGCGGACGACCTGGAACGCCCGTTGACCAAACCGGGTGAATCCCAGGCGCGGAAGCTGGCACCACTCCTGCAGGCGTACGGCGTCCGCGGCGTCCTCACCAGCCCGGCGATTCGCTGCGCGCAGACCGTCGACACCTATGCGCGCTCGGTCAAGGCGCTGATGGAGGTGGACGACCGGCTGGCGGAGGACACGAAGCCGCGCGCTGTCGAGCGATCCATTGCGACCGTGCTGGATCGCAAGGGGCCGATCGTGGTCTGCTCACACCGTCCGACGCTGCCGTGGATCTTCGCGTCGCTGCGGGTCGAGCCCCGCGAGCTCGCCCAGGGCGAGGGTCTCGTGATCCACCACCGACGTGGCCGCGTGGTCGCCGTGGAACCGTTCGCCCACCGCGCCGCCCGGCACTGATTCAGGACGACGTCAGCACGGCGGGGCGAACGTCTCCAGCTGAGCGCCCCCGTAAAGCGTGCGCAGCCGCTCGTATCTATAGCGGTTGTACGCCAGCGGCTCCAAGGTGAGCACCTTCGGCAATCGATGATGCATGAACCTGAGCATCGCAAGGTAGAAGCGATACTCACGCTGCCGGCGACGCGTCCATGTCACGCCGAGCAGT
>DATEDT010000110.1:0-17895 GCA_035281505.1 Aeromicrobium sp.
TGACCAACGTGGCATCCGAACCCGTGGAGATGGCCGAAGTCCTGTCGGCGCTCGATGCCCCGACGCGCAAGGCGCTGAACACGTTCATCAAGCAGGTCAACGCCACGACCAAGGGTCACGAAGCGGACATGCAGGCCGCCATCACGACGGCGGGCCCGGCAGTCGAGCAACTGGGCGCCTTGCTGAGTGACCTGGGAACCGACGGCGACGCCATCAAGCAGATCCTCACGCAGTCCAACCGGACGATGGGCATCCTGGCCAACCGGCAGCAGACGTTGTCGCAGGTCGTCAACAACCTGGGTGACATGAGTGAGTCCGTGGTGACTCGCCGCAAGGAGCTCGGCCAGACGCTCGAGAAGCTGCCGGATGTCCTGGATGAGGGGCAGAAAACCTTCGACGTGGTCCCCGATGCGGTCGACGAAACCATTCCGCTGCTCGAGGACCTCGAACCGACCTCGGAGAAGCTGGCGGACACGTCCAAGCACCTGAAGCCCGTGCTGCAGGACCTGCGGCCAGCGGTGCAGGACCTGCGGCCGGCACTGACGTCGCTGGCGCGGCTGCTGAACGAGACTCCGGCCCTGATGGACGCCGGCGTTGCGACGCTGCCCGACATCGACAAGGCGGTCGAGACATCGACGCCGATGGTCAGCTTCATCCGGCCGTACACGCCCGAGATCATCGGCTGGAACACCAGCTGGGGATCGCTGGCCGGCAACTATGACAGCAACGGCCACTACACCCGTTTCCACATCCTGACCGGCCTCGAGGCCATCATTCCGGCGGCCGCGGCAACGCCCGGGGTGACGCAGGATCTGGATCCGAAGCCGGGCGAGCCCGTCGGCCAGCCCTGGGAAGACGCATATGGGGAGGGCATCCGATGAGCCGGCTCGGGAGGCGCGTCGGCGCGCTCTTTGCTGCGGTCCTCGTCGCAGGTTCGCTGAGCGCCTGCGGCGGCGGAGACGGCGAGACGGTGCGGGCCCGATTCGTGTCCGTGGCCCCGCTGGTCGACGGCAACCAGGTCAAGATCGACGGCGTCGTGGTCGGCGAGATCGTGTCGATGCGTGTGCGCAACGGGCTCGCCGAGGTCACGATGACTCTCGAACCCGAAGCCATGCCGCTGCACAACGATGCGACGTTCACCGTCCGCCCGGCCAGCTTGCTCGGTGAGCGGTACGTCGACCTCGACCGTGGAACGCCGAGCGCACCGTTGCTGGACACGGCGCGCGTCGTTCCCATCAGCCAGACCGGCTCGAACGTTGGCCTGGACGACATGCTGAACACGCTGGACGACCCGGCCGGTGAGGGTCTGGCCATGTTGGTCGAGACGCTCGGCGGCGGTGTCAGCGGCAACGGCGCGAACGTCGACAAGACGATCACCGGCCTGGCGCCGAACCTCAAGGAGGTTCAGGCTCTGACGGCGGTGCTCAAGAATCAGAACGAGCTCCTGGGCGCTTTGGTCGAGGACGCCGAGCCGATCGTGGGAGCACTCGCCGACCAGGACGGCCAGACGCTCGACGAGCTGGTCAGCGCGACTGATCAGGTCCTCGCTGTCACCGCGGACAACCAGGACGACGTGGGCCGCACGCTCGACAAGCTGCCGGGAACGCTCAAGGTCGGGCGCAAGACCCTCAAGGAGCTTCGGGACGCCGCTGACGAGGCAGAGCCGACGCTCGACGCGCTCGAGCCGTTCACCGAAGACCTGCCCGACATCTCCAAGGAGGTCGAGGACTTCGCGGACGCACTCGATCCGGCCTTGGCCAGCTCGCAGCCGGTGCTGGATCGCGCCGACGAGCTCCTGCGCGAGGCGCGCCGCCCGGCCGACGATCTGCGGATCGCCGGTCCGGAGGTGGCCGACCTCGCCGGCGGAACCAAGGACATCGTCGGAGCATTGACGCCGGCCCGGGACGAAGTCTTCGCGTTCATCCGGAACTGGGCGCTGAACACCAATGGCTCCGATGGGTTGTCGCACTACTGGCGGATTGTCGTCGCCATTCACCCCGATTCGTGGACTTACCTGCTCGGCCTGCTCGGAGTTCCGCAGCTGGGCAGCCTCGGCCTGCCGACCGGCGGAGCTGCGGCGGCGAAGCAGGCGGGCTCGGCCGAGTCCGAGGATTCGGCGACGTCTGGCGCGGACGGCGTGCCCGAGGCCGTCAACGGCGCAGTGAAGCCGTTGACCGGCTTGACCGACAAGGTGCTGGGCGGTGCGGGAACCCTGCTCGGTGGCAAGCAGTCGACCGACGGCGGGAGCACGGGCTTGAACGAGAAGCAGGAAAAGGGCCTTCTCGGGTTCTTGTTCGGCGGGGGTGAGTGACATGAGTCGTTCGACACTGATTGGCGCGTCCACGCTCAGCGCCTTCGTGGCGGCCGCCATCTTCGCGCTCAACGCCACGCATGGTTCGCCGGTCAAGCAGCGCACCACCGTCGAGGCGGAGTTCGACAACGTCTCCGGCCTGATGGTCGGCGATGACGTTCGCATCGCGAGCGCGCGGGTCGGCTACGTCGAGGAGATGAAGATCGATGACGGCCGTGCCGTGCTCGTCCTCAAGATCGACGACCCGGAGCAGAAACTCTACGCGGACGCCACGGCCGTGGTGACGGACCGGTCGGCGTTCGGCCAGAAGTTCGTCAACCTCGACCCCGGCACCGCGAAAGCCGGTGGGTTCGATGGCCGGATCGAGCGGGAACAGACTGTCCGAGCCCAAGACATCAACGAGCTCTTCAACGTGTTCGACGAGAAGACCAGGGGTGCGGCCAACACGACTCTGAGCGAGTTTGGTGGGGGCATGACCGGGCATGCCGGCGACCTCAACGACCTGTTGCGTACCGCGCCGGGCGTCCTCGACAACACCGCCGCGGTCTCCAACGCGCTCGTCGTCAACGAGTCCAGCAATTTCGTCGGACTCCTGCAATCTGCCGATCGGCTGGCGGCTCGATTCGCCGGACGCGAGCAGCATGCCGCCGACGTGTTGGACCAGCTGGGCACCACCCTGCAGGCCATCGCCGTCGACGAGGGCCGACCCGAGGCGGAGACCCTCAAGGCGGCGCCGGAGACGCTCGACGACGTCAAGGCCTCGCTCGACGACCTCCAACAGCCGCTCGAGAACACTGCCTCGGCCATGAAGGACCTCCGTCCGGGTGCCGAAGCTCTGGCGGACGCCACACCGGACCTACGCAAGTTCATGCGGGATGCGGTGGATCCGCTGGAAGACCTCCCGGAGGTCAACGAGTTGGGTGAACCGGCGCTGGAGTCGCTGACGGACCTCGTCCACGATGCCCGCCCGCTGGCACGTCAGTTGATCAAGACCGGCGATGCCGGTGCTCCGCCGGTAACCAAGGTGGCCGAGTACACCGCTGAGACCGTTCGCTGGTTCACCTGGCTCGGCGAGACGTTGGACAACCAGACCGCCGACGGCAACTACACCCGGATTCTGGCGCTGATCAGTGACGAGAGCGTCGGTGGCCTGCTGAAGTCGCCGACGGTCAAGCGCAACGTCTACGGCGCGCCCGGCACAATCGACGAGGACGGCAAGTGATGAGCATCCTCCGCCCTCGTTCGGTGTCCGAGCTTCGACTCGGCACGATCATCGTCATCGTCGCGGTGGTCGCGGGGCTGCTGCTGTTCCAGAAGCAGCGCGTCATGACCAGCATCAAGCCCGGCGAAACCATCACCGCGGAGTTCGCGAGCAATCACCGCATCACTCCGTTCCAGGCGCAGGTCAAGATCGCCGGCATCCCCATCGGCAGTGTGACCACCGTCAAGCGACTCGACAACGGCCACACCGCCATGGGACTCAAGGTCAAGGGGGATTCGCTCAAGCTGATGGGCACGGCCCCGTCGGTCGCAATCCGCCCCACGACATTGCTCGGTGGCAACTACTACATCGACGTGATTCCCGGCGGTCGACGCGGTGAGTTCCGTGGCACGGTGCCGGTTTCCCGGACGCACATCCCGGTGGAGCTCGACAGCATTGCCGCGGCCCTGAATGCGCCTGCCCGCGTCGGCGTGCGGTCCTCGATCCGCGACCTCGGCGACACGCTGGGCGACGAGGGAAGCAAGGCGCTGCAGGACCTGAGCGCCAACGCACCCAAGACCCTGGAACCGGCCGCTGGTGCGCTCGCCGCCACCCGCGGATCCAACCCGGGCACGGACCTTCCTCGTCTGGTGCGTGGATTCGAATCGACGTCCCGGGTGCTCTCGGAGCAGAACGGCCAGCTGGACAGTTCGGTGGCCAACCTCGCCAAGCTGACCAAGGCCATGGACAACCGCCGGTCGGACATGCGCAAGACGCTCACCGACATGCCGGACACCCTGGACTCGACCGACAAGATGCTCGGCAAGTTGCGCAAGACCCTGAACACACTCGAGGAAACATCCGATGAGATCCGGCCGTCGGTCCAGGAGCTGGACAACGTCCTGGACGACCTCGATCCGGTGCTGGTCAAGGCCACGCCGGTGATCCGCGACCTGCGTGTGGTCGCCCGCGATCTCCGCCCGGTCGTCGACGACCTTGTCCCGATCGCAGACGACCTCACCGCGGTGTTCAACAACCTGCGCGGTCCGGTGCTCAATCGGGTCAACAACCAGATCCTGCCGACTCTGGACAGCGGTTGGGCGGGCACCGGCGAGTATGCGGGGAACGGGTCCGCAGACGAGCTGTACAAGGTCATCGCCTACGCACTCTCCAACCTGGCACGAGCTCACATGACCGACCCGAACGGCGCGATGGCCAACGTCACGGCCGGGTTCGGGCCCGGATCGGTGATGGGTACGCCGCTGCCAGTGGAGCAGATGCAGCAACTTCTTGAGACATTGATTGGGGGCCTCGGGTGAGCGGGCGGGTGAGTGGGTTCTCGAAGGCCATCGAGCGCGCCCGCAGTGAGCCGGGACTCGGCCGCAGCATCATCGCGTGGTTGGTGGCAGTGGCCATCGGAACGACGGCCGCCGGCTACTTCTTGGTGCACCAGCGGTTCAATCCGCCGTGGGAGGACCGCTATTCGGTGTGGGCCACCTTCGACCAGGCGCCCGGTGTTGCCCCCGGCAAGGGACAGGAAGTCCGCATTGCCGGCGTCGAGGTCGGCGACATCCGCTCCTCCCGGGTCTCGCCCGATGGCAAGGCCCAGCTCGAACTGCGGGTTGAGGACGATCAGCGGATCTACAGCAACGCCCGGTTCGTCCTGCGTGCCAAGAGCCCACTGAACGACATGTACGTCGAGATCAGCCCCGGTGGTCCGCCCGGCAAGCTGCTGCGCGACGGCAGCACGGTGGCGACCTCGCAAACGGTTCGTCCCATCCAGGTCGACGAGGTTCTCGATCACCTCGACGTCGACGCGCGCAAGGGCTTGAACGCCCTGCTGTCGGAGGCAGACGTGGCCTTGGCCAATGCGCCGACCGACCTGCCCAGTGGCCTGACCGAACTGGACAAGGCGACCCAGGACCTCGAACCGGTCATGGTGCAACTGGAGAAGCGCCGCGACCTGCTGGCTCAACTCATGACCTCGCTCTCGGAGATCGCGGCGGCCACCGGCGAGGACGACGCGAGGTTGACGCGTCTGGCGACGTCCCTGCAGCAGACGCTGTCCGCCGTCGGCGCCAACGACGACGACCTCGACGAGGCGCTGGCCGAGATGCCCGGCTTCGCCAAGGAGCTGCGGGGGGCCTCGAAGAGTGTCCGCGACCTCGTCGACGAGCTCGACCCGACGCTCAAGAGCCTGGCCGATGCCGAGGACGACCTGCCCGACGCCCTTGAGCGGCTGGACGATTCGATCGAGTCGCTGGACGGGTTCCTCGACCATGCGACGCCGGTGTTGCGCAACGCCAAGCCGGTCCTGGCCGACCTGCGGGTCGCCAGTCCGCATCTGCAGTCGACAGTGGCGGACCTGCGTCCGATCACGAAGGACCTGGGCCCCTTCACGGCGACGACGGTCAAGCACTTCGACGACCTGAACGCCTTCTTCCGCAACACGAACAACGTGGCCAGCTTGCGCGACGCGAACCGCGGCTTCGTGCGGCTCCTCGTGGGCATCTCACCCGAGACGGTCCCGACGGACATCCTGGGCGCTCTGACCAACATGGATGGTTTCCAGTGAAAATTCCCCACACTCGAATCCCGCTCGTCCACGGCTCAGTGGTCTTCGCCTTCGTCGCCTTGTGCGCGGTCATCTTCGGCACCCTGTGGACTCAGGCCGGTGGCAAGATCCCGCTGATCTCCCAGGAGGGTTACCGGGTGTCGGTCTCCCTGCCCGATGTCGACAACCTGGTGTTCCAGTCCGACGTCCGAATCGCCGGCATCCCGGTCGGCAAGATCGAGGCGCTTGACGTGACCGGCCGGACGGCCAAGGCCACGCTTGAGCTCAACGAGGACGTCGCCCCGCTCCATGAGGGTGCCACCGTGACGGTCAGCGCCAAGACCCTCATCGAGGAGACCTACCTGGCCGTCGTCGACGGCAAGGGCGCGGAGATCCCGAACGGCGCGACCCTGCCGGCCGGTTCGGGCACGGCAGCGGTGCAGCTCAACGACGTGCTCACCAGTCTCGATCAGCCGACGCGCGCCAACCTGCGCAGCATGGTGCGTTCGTCCGGCATGGTCACCGAGGACACCCGGGAGGAGGTCGACAACCTGCTCACCGGTCTCGGCAGCCTCGGGCGTGACGGCAGCGGCGCCTTGGAAGCCGCAGCCAACCAGTCCCAGGACCTCGCCGAACTCACCGCCAACATGGCTGCGGTACTGAACTCGCTCGACCAGCGCCAGGGCCAGATCGTCCAGCTTGCCGAGGACTCCGACGCGATCACCGCTTCCATGGCCGCCGAGAAGGAGAACATCGAGGAGCTCATCCGCGAGCTGCCGCCGTTCCTGGACTCCGCGCAGGACGCCACCAAGGACCTGCAGGATCTCGCCGAGCCGCTCGATGACGTCGCGAAGAACCTCGATGAGGGCGCGCCCTACCTGACCGCTGCGCTCAAGGAGCTGCCGGCCACCACGAAGGAACTCAGGTTGCTCGTGCCGGACCTGCAGCGCGTCATCGACCGGGCCCCGGCCACCTTCAAGCGGACCCCGAAGTTCGTCGACGAGACGCGGCCTGTGGTCGGGTCACTCAGCGGCCTGCTCCAGGACGTGAATCCGATGCTTTCCTACATGAAGCCCTATGGCCCGGACATTGCGGCCAACTTCCGGAACATCAGCCTCGGCACGAGCTCGACTGACGAGAACGGCCGCATCCTTCGGGTGAAGACCGTGTTCACCGCGCACTCGGCGAACTCGCCGATCAAGGGCCTGATCGGGAACATGGGCTTCAATCCGTACCCGGCGCCCGGTCAGGCGCAGGACAATCCCGGAGTCACCTTCGAGGGCAACTACCCGCACGTCGTGCGGGATGTTCTCCCGAAGTGACCGGACTTCCCAGCAACCGCCGGCGATTGGCCCTGATCGGGGCCATCGTCGGTGTTGTTGCGACGGTGGTCGGGCTGAGCCGGGTCACGATCGACGCCGGCGTGGACTCGTTCGTCACGGCGAACGATCCCACCCTGGCTGCCACCAACACGGTGGCGGAGTCCTTCGGCGGGGACCCGATCATCGTCCTGCTCGAATCGGAGACCCCGCGCACGCTGTTGGCCAATGCGAACATCAGCGCCATGCTGCGCCTCGAGGGTGCGCTCGCCGGGCTCGACAACGTGGCCACCGTGTACGGCCCGGGCACGGTGCTCAACCAGATCGCCGGGCAGGCTCAGGACTTCCTGGCCGAGCTCGTCGGCATGCGCGATGGCCTGCGCAAGAAGGCCGAACAGGAAGCGCGCGACGCGGAAGCGGGGCCGGCAGGCGTCAAGGCAGCCGGCCAAGCCGCAGTCGACAAGTTCGATGCGCGGTATCTGCCGCTCATGAGCCGCGGATTGCCGGCCGGGCTGCCGACGCTGCGCAACGAGAAGTTCGTGGCGAACGTGGTCTACAACGCCGAGGGTGACCCGAGACCGCAGTGGGACTTCGTGGTTCCGGACGCCAACTCGGTTGCGATCTTGATCCGGCCGAACCCGAACCTGCGGCAAGCCGAGGTCGAGACCCTCGTCGCCGAGGTGAACAAGGTCGTGGCCGACCGTGACGTCAAGGGCGCCGACGTCACCGTCTCGGGCGTCCCGGCGGTCGTGGCCAGCCTGGGTGAGCGCATCCAGCGAGACGTCGTGTTGCTGGGCGCGCTGGCGCTCGCGGGCGTCGGTGCCTGGTTCTTCCTGACGCCCTGGACATCCCGACGCCGGAGATTGGTGCCGCTGGTCGTCTCCCTGGCCGGGACCGCGATCACCCTGGCCGCCGCCGGATGGCTCGGGATCCCGATGTCGCTGGGCGTGGTCGCCTTCCTGCCGGTTCTGCTAGGTGTGGGCAGCGACTTCATGATCTATCTGCTGACGGCAGTGTCACGCCGCCTGGTGGTGGTGGCGGCTCTGGCCACCTCGGCCAGCTTCGCGGCACTGGGAGCCACGCCGATCACGGCGGTGCGCCAGTTGGGCTGGACGCTGGCCATCGGCATCGCCGTCACCTTGGTGGCCAGCCTGGTGGCGGTGCGGTTCCTGGGGACGGGGGATGAGGCCGAGGCTCCGCCGACGCCGGTGCGGCATACTGCGGCGCCGAGGCGCCGCCGGGTTGCGGTGGCGATCGTCGTCTCGCTGATCGCTGCGGTCGGCTGGGCCCTGCTGCCGCAGCTGAGGCTGGACGCCGACTTCCAGACGCTCGCCCGGGATCTGCCGGCATACGACGACGCCCGGCACGTTCAGGAGGTCATGGGATCGTCCGGCGAGGTCGCGGTCGCCGTGGTCGGGCGGGATGTCGCTTCGCCGGAAGCCCTGGCGTGGATGCGCAAGGCCGAAGAGTCCATCATCGTCAACCACGGCGATGAGATGCGGCCGATTCTGTCGCTGCCCACGCTGCTGCGGTTCCTCGGCAACAAGCCCACCGATGAGGAACTGGCCGCGTCGCTGCGGCTGCTGCCGAGCTACCTCACCTCCAGCGTCGTGCGCAACGATCACCGCATGGCCGTGTTGTCCTACGGTGTCGCCCTGGACGACGCCACGCGGCTCAAGGCCTTGCGCGATGACATCCTCGCCTCACTTCCGCCGCCGCCACCCGGCATCAAGGTTGAGCTGGTCGGGCTCCCCATGGTTGCCGTATCGGCCTACGAATCACTGGCCGGTGACCGGTACCTGAATGCCGGATCCGGCATCGTGGTGGCCGGCCTGGTCCTCCTGCTGCTCCTGCGCCGCCGTCGCGACGCGGGGTATGCCGTGGCTGCAGCGACGGTCACCACCGGCCTCGTCCTCCTGGGGATGGCCGTGTTGGACATCGGGTTGAACCCGCTGACCGCTGCCGTCGGATCGCTGGCCGCTGCGGTGGCCTGTGAGTTCACCGTCGTGCTCATGGACGCACGCCGTCACCGCGGTGGGCGCCGGCACCGCACCGTCCCGCTGGCAGCCGCCGCGTCGGCGACCGGTTACGGTGTCTTGGCTGTCTCCGGCGTGACCAGCGTTCGTGATTTCGGTCTGCTGTTGGCCGTGACCGTCGCGGTGGCCGCGCTCGTCGCTCACCTCGTGGTGTGGATCGGTGCCGTCGGCAGTACCAAGGAGGAGGCTTCGGTATGAGCAAGAGCCGAGTGTGGCTGGCCGTCATCGTGGTCACGATCGTTGCGGTGCTGGTGGCGGTCGTGTCCCTGACGCGCCAGAGCGTTCCCGCCGGCGCCGCCTTCGTCTACGGCGATCGGGTGGTGACCACCGCCGAGCTGAACAAGCGCATTGATCTGCTGCGGGCGCTCTACGGAATCACCGCGCCGAAGTCGGGCAAGGATCGCGACAGGTTCCGGCGCAGCGCCGCCAAGTCCTACGCCGTGACGCTCATCCTCGATCGCAAGGCGCAGGAGTTGGGCGTCCGGGTCTCCGAGAAGAAGGCTCGCGACCTGCTGGATCGATTCATCGACACCCAGTTCGGCAATCGGGACACGTTCGTCGAAGTCCTGGGGAACGTCGGCACGTCCGAGCGGGCAGTTCTCAACGAGTTGCGGCGGCAGGGAACGACCATCGAGCTGCGGACGAAGGTGATCGGCAAGATCACGATCTCGGACGCCTTCTTGAAGTCCTCCTTCGAGCGCCGCAAGGCCGAACTTGCCACGCCCGAGCGCCGCCGGCTCAACAACATCGTCGTGCCGACGCGGGATGAGGCACAGCGAGTCGCCGAGCAGCTGGCTGCCGGCGAACCGGTCGAGGCAGTCGCAGCGGCGGCCAGCATCGATGAGGCGACTCGCAACAACGGTGGTGACCTCGGGTATCTCGTCGCCGCCCAGCTGGAGGACCCCGTGGCCAAGGCGGCGTTCGGCGCCGAGAAGGGCCAGGTGTACGGCCCGGCCAAGGGCAGCCACGGCTGGAACGTTGGGGTGGTTGCGGCGGTGGCCGCACCACAGCCTGCCAAGTACGCCGAGGTGAAGGGCGCGTTCCGCGAGCAGCTCCGGCAGGAGCAGGCCGTGCGCACGTGGTCGGACTGGCTGGCCAAGGTCATTCGCGAAGCCGACATTCGCTACGCGGACGACTACCGACCAGCCGACCCGGATGCGCCACCACCGCTGACGCCCGCGACCCAGCCGCCCACGACACAGCCACCAGCAGGAGGGGCAATCCGATGAAGATCACCGACGCCGACATCTTGGTTTACGTCTACGGCTTCGCCGCGCTGGGTGCCCTCACGCTGGGCCTCGGCTTCTTCCTGCGCAATCGCATCGATGATCTGATCGACGACCCCAAGCTTCCCGATCGCCTCTCCGAGGACGAACGTGAGTACCGGGGATCTGAGCTGAGCATGGGTGTGCTGACGATGTTCGTCACTGGCATGATCCTCTTGCTGGCGGCACTCGGCCTCTACATCTGGGGCGTCTGAGCGCGGTCAGCTGCGCCTCAACACCGCCCGCCCGAGCCAATGGGCCGCGAGCAGTGCGGTGTGGACGTCGAGTGCAACTGCGGCGTCGTTCAGATCCTGTTCACACAGCTCCTGTGCCCGCTGCACGCGGTACTGCACCGAGTTGCGGTGGAGGACCATCGCCTGGGCGGTCGCGGTGTACCCGCGACTGTGGGCGAGGAAGGTCAGCAGCGTCTCGCGGAGGATCTCCTCACGCTCGCCGGTGTTGGCGAGATTGCCGAGCGCGCGTTCGACGAACCGGCGCAACGCGTCCACGTCCGCCGTCATCAGCGCCAGCGGGCCCAACTGGTCGTACGTGACGGCCTTCGGGACCTTCGTGGCCGAGACCAGCAGGATGTCCTTCACCCGTCGCGCCTGATCGATGGTCCGCCGGAATCCGTCGACACCCGGCTCGGGACGGCCGATGGCGACATGCACGTTGAGCTTGCGGGATCGTTCGAGCGCATGGGAAAGCTCCGCACCGGCCGCCGCGGCGTTGGCGCGGATGGGGAACCAGGCATGCATCTCGCGCTCGTCGTGCGGCAACATCAGCGGCGGCGCCACCGGCGAGAGCACCTTCGACAACTCCCGCCGCGCCTCCTCGAACGTCCCGCGCGCATCGGCCCCGGGGCGCCGCGCCGGCAGCCACATCTGCACGCCCACGTGAGTCGCCGAGAAGCGGTAGTCGAGCGCAGCCTCGGCTTCGCCTTGGTCGAGCGGCCGACCTGACAGCACTTCGGTGACCCAGTGTTGGCGAAGGCCACCGCGATCGCCGACCCATCGGTCGCGCTCGGCCTCGTACGCCTGGCCGACCTGCTCGCAGACCTTGTCGACGAAGTCGACCGATCGTCCGAGCAACTGTTGCGCGAAGGAGAGATGACGGTCCCGGTCCAGCTCGGCGATGACTTCGAGTCCCAGCCGGACGAACATGGCAAGTCCCAGGTGATAGGCGCGGAACAACGACGACAGCGGGATGTCGCGTTGGGCGAGGGTGCGGGCGTACACGAGCGTGGCCGAGGATGCGTCGAGGTCGTCGACGCTGGTGCCACCTTCGAGAAAATTGATCAGCGACACGATGTTCTCGCTGACCGTCGCCTCGAGCAGGGTGGACAGGCGCGGATCGTCCACGAGATCGGTGACCTCCAGGGCGATCCCGGCGTAGAGCTCGGCGATGATCGACTCGCGCCTCTGCGCGAGCAGCTGTCGCCAGGCCGGGACGAAGGCAGTGGGAGAGGTCGTCCCTGAGTCGGCCACCAGTTGTTCTCCTGTCACGTCTGAATGTGACTCACGCCACCAGGATCACTCTAGATGGGGGGCTGGGGCACCGTTGACTTTGGTCAGAATGCACAAGTCAGTTTGCCCAACTTCGGTGTCGTCGCCCCATGACGGGCGTCGGGGGAGATGTGACGGTGAGGGTGCGGCTCACAAGGAGGATGTCATGGCACGCACGTACACGGACAAGAACGGTGTCCCGGTCGAATGGCGGGACAAGAAGCGGCACCTGTGGATTCTCGGTCTGGTCGTGCCGTTGCTCCCGCTCGCCGGCATCGCCCTTCATCGGGCGACCGACTGGAGCATCTGGATGTTCTTCACGCCGATCATGATGTACGGGCTCATCCCGCTGATCGACCTGGTCGCCGGCTACGACGACACGAACGCTCCAGAGGAGATCATCGAGTCCCTGGAGAAGGACAAGTACTACCGCTGGGTGCTCTACGCGTACATCCCGGTCCAGTACTTCAGTTTCATCCTCGGCATGTACCTGATCGCCAAGGGCGACCTGACGGTCATCGAGAAGATCGGGCTGGCCATGTCGGTCGGCAACGTGGCCGGAATCGCCATCAACACCGCCCACGAACTCGGCCACAAGCGCGAAGAGGTCGAACGCTGGGCATCGAAGATCGCCCTGGCACAGAGCTTCTACGGGCACTTCTTCATCGAGCACAACCGCGGCCACCACGTTCGGGTCGCCACGCCTGAGGACCCGGCGTCGGCGCGGCTGGGCGAGTCCTACTACCGGTTCTTCCCGCGCACGGTCCTCGGTTCGCTCAAGAGCGCGTGGGGCCTCGAGGCTGCGCGGTACCGGCGAAAGGGCCAGCATCCGTTCCGCATCGGGAACCACATCCTGAACGCATGGCTGATGTCGGTGGTCCTGTGGGGTGGCCTGATGCTGTGGCTCGGCTGGGGGCTGTTCCCGTACCTGGTGATCAACGCCGTCATGGCGTACAACCTGCTCGAGACGGTCAACTACATGGAGCACTACGGCATGCTGCGCCAGAAGGTGGGACCCCAGGGCAGTCAGCGGTACGAACGGGTTCAGCCGCACCACAGCTGGAATTCCAACAACGTCGCCACGAACGTGCTGCTGTACCACCTGCAGCGGCACAGCGATCACCACGCGAACCCGACGCGCCGCTACCAGGCGTTGCGGGACTTCCCGGAGGCTCCTGTGCTGCCGACCGGCTACACCGGGATGATCGTGTGCTGCTGGTTCCCGTGGGTCTTCCGTGCGCTGATGGACAAGCGGGTGTACGACCACTTCAACGGCGACATCACGCTGGCCAACCTCGACCCGAAGAAGCGGGAGAAGTACCTCAGGAAGTACCCGCCGAAGGCTCACGAAGCGATCGACCTCTCCGTCGACCCCACGATCCAGCAGTTCGTCGGTGACGTCGACGCGGCACGCTGCCCCGGGTGTGGCTACACCTACAGCGTTGAAGCCGGGGACGAATCGGAGGGTTTCGCCCCGGGTACGGCGTGGGCCACGATTCCGGACAACTGGTGCTGCCCCGACTGCGGTGTCCGCGAGAAGGTCGATTTCGTCCCGCTGACCAACCAGGAGGTCTGACGTGGGTCTGCGAATTGTCGCCGACCGCTCCGTGTGCGAAGGACATGGCATGTGCGAGGCCACATCCCACGAGTACTTCGAGCTCGACGACACGGCCACCGTGGTGGTCATCGATGAGAACCCACCGGAGGCGGAGCGATCCTTCGTGCAGGCGGCAGTCGACGCCTGCCCGGTCGCGGCCCTCACCCTCAGCGAGGTATAGCCCGCCCGAGTCCGGAGCCGGTCACCTGTTCGGTCAGGTGGCCGGCTCCGTCAGGTCAGGCGCGCGCCAGGACCGCCCGCCCCAGCCAATGGGCCGCCGTGAGGGCCGTGTGGATGTCCAGCGCGACATCGGGGTCGGTCAGATCACGCGCGCAGAGCTCGAGGGCACGTTGGACGCGGTACTGCACCGAATTGCGATGCAGCGTCATGGCCTGAGCGGTCGCCGCATAGCTGCGGTTGTAGCCGAGAAAGGCCAGGAGGGTGCTGCGCAGCGTCTCCTCCCGCTCGCCGTTCTTGGCGAGCGCGCCGAGTGCGTGCAGGACGAAGCGGCGCAGGACCTCCACGTCGGGTGTCATCACCGCCACCGGACCGAGTTGGTCGTAGGTCACCGCCTTGGGAAGCTTCTTGGCCGAGACCAGGAGGATGTCCTTGACCCGCCTGGCCTGCTCGCTGGTCCGTCGGAATCCGTCAATTCCCGATTCCGGGCGGCCGATGGCCAGCTGCACGGGGAGCTTGCGCAGCTTCTCGAGCGCGCTTGCGAGCTCAGTGCCGGCGAGGGGGAAGTCCGAGCGGACCTGGAACCACGCATGCATCTCTCGCTCGTCCCGCGGCAGCATCAGGGCTGGGGCGACTGGGGTCAGGACCCCGGAGAGTTCTCGACGTGCATCCTCGAATGCTGCACGGGCGTCGGCTCCGGCGAGGCGTGACGGCACCCACATCTGCACGGCGACGTGGGTGCCGGCGAAACGGTAGCCGAGGGCCGCCTCGCACTCGCCCAGGTCGAGCGTGCGACCTGACAGGACCTCGGCGACCCAGTGCTGGCGGATCCCCCCTCGATTTCCGACCCACTCGTCCCGCTCGGCCTCATAGGCCTGGCCGACCCGCTCGCAGACCTTGTCGATGAAATCGACCGAACGCCCGAGCAGGCGCTGTGTCAGGGGGAGATGCTGCGCCGGGCCGAGCTCGGCGATGACCTCGATGCCCAGGCGCACGAACATGGCATGCCCCAGGTGGTAGGCGCGAAACAGCGAAGAGAGCGGGATGTCCCGCTGGGCGAGCAGGCGGGCATGAGCCAGTGCTGCTGAGCTGGCGTCGAGGTCGTCGATGCTCGTGCCGCCTTCGAGGAAGTTGATGGCCGAGACGATGTTCTCGCTGACCGACGCCTCCAGCAGGCTGTCCAATCGCGGGTCATCGGCGAGGACGCCGACCTCCTTGCCGATGGTTTCGTAGAGGTCGGCGATGATGGCCTCGCGTTTCAGCGCGAACAGCTGTCGCCAGGCCTGCACGAACTCGTCGTTCAGCGTCGCAGTTTCCGGTTCAGCCACCGATTGGTCTCCTGTCACGTCCTCCTGTGACCCACGCCACGCAAATATGCTCCCACAGCGCTTCCCGGTCGAGGGTGCTTGGGCGCACGGCACAAACCGCCCGTCGCGGATTCGGTGTGCCGAGCCGATGACATTCGGGCGGTCCCGGTGAGACGGTGAATGAGCAACGTTCCCACTGGCGCCCAAGTCGTCGGCGGGTGGCACCCACAGGAGGAAGTCATGGCACGCACGTACACGGACCCGAATGGTGGTCCCGTTGCCTGGCGGGATTCGAAGCGCTACCTCTGGCTGATGGGCTTGGTGATTCCGATTGCCCCCTTGGTCGGGCTGGCGCTGCACGGCGCAACCGGCATGGGGGTGTGGCTCTGGCTGCTCCCGATCCTGTACTACGGCGTCATTCCACTCTCCGACCTGGTCTCCGGCTATGACAAGGCGAATCCTCCCGAGGAGATCGTCGAGTCCCTGGAGAAGGACAAGTACTACCGGTGGGTGGTGTACGCGTACATCCCGATCCAGTACGTGGGATTCATCCTCGCCATGTACTTCCTGGCAACCAGCGACACGCTCGGAATCATCGACAAGATCGGGTTGGCCTATTCGATCGGCATCGTCGGGGGCGTCGCGATCAACACCGCACACGAGCTCGGCCACAAGCGCGAAGAGCTCGAACGGTGGGCGTCCAAGATCGCCTTGGCGCAGACCTTCTACGGCCACTTCTTCATCGAGCACAACCGCGGGCACCACGTGCGGGTCGCCACGCCGCCGGACCCGGCTTCGGCCCGGATGGGGGAGAACCTCTACCAATTCGTCCCGCGCACGGTCTGGGGCTCACTCAAGAGCGCGTGGCACCTGGAGGCCAGCCGCTACCAGCGCAAGGGCCAGCATCCGTTCCGGATCGGCAACCATGTCCTCAACGCGTGGCTGATGTCGGTCGTCCTGTGGGGCGGCCTGGTGGCTTGGCTCGGCTGGGAGATCCTGCCTTACCTGATCCTGCAAGCGGTTGTGGGCTTCACGATGTTGGAGATCGTCAACTACCTCGAGCATTACGGGATGCTGCGCCAGCTGGTGGGTCCGGCGGACAAACAGCGCTATGAACGCGTCACGCCGGCGCACAGCTGGAACTCCAACAACATCGCGACCAACGTCCTGCTCTACCACCTGCAGCGGCACAGCGATCATCACGCGAACCCGACACGTCGCTATCAGGCGCTGCGGGACTTCCGTGAGGCTCCGATCCTGCCCACCGGCTACACCGGCATGATCGTGGTGAGCTACTTCCCGTTCTGGTTCCGCGCACTCATGGACAAGCGGGTCTACGAGCACTACGACGGCGACCTCACCCGGGCCAATCTGTCACCGCGCAAGCGGGAGAAGCTGCTCAAGAAATGGCCGATGCGCCAGCACGCGGAGATCGACACCTCGATCGACCCGACGGTGCAGCGCTTCACTGGCGTCGTCGAGGCGGCACGCTGCCCCGGCTGCGGTTACACCTACAGCGTGGAGGTCGGCGACGAGTCGGAAGGGTTCCCAGCCGGTACGGCGTGGGCCCGGATTCCGGACGACTGGTGCTGCCCCGACTGCGGCGTCCGTGAGAAGGTCGACTTCGTACCGCTGACCAAGCAGGAGGCCTGACATGACGCTGCGGATCATTGCCGACCGGGAGAAGTGTGAGGGGCACGGCATGTGCGAAGCCACGTCTCACGAGTACTTCGAACTCGACGAGACCGCGACGGTGGTCGTGCTCAATGAGAACCCGCCGGACTCGGACCGCGCATTCGTGCAGGCCGCAGTTGACGCCTGCCCGGTCGGGGCGCTCGAGCTCATCGAGGAGTAGCCACAGCGCGGCCCTGGCGGCCCACTCCGTGGGCCGGATGGCGGGTCAGGGTCACTTTTCCACGGCGAACAGGCGCCACTGGTCCGGGATGCCCTTGAGGGCGTGTTCCCCACGATCGGCGAACGCGATCCCGGACCCGGCAACCAGGTCCTTCACCGTGCTGGAGACCAGCACCTCGGTGGCTGTTGCCTTGGCGCCGACGCGGGCGGCGATGTGCACGGCTATTCCGGCGACGTCGCCGTTGTCGCCGTCACCGATGAGTTCGATCTCGCCGGTGTGGAGCCCGACGCGCACCTCGATCCCGAGCGGGCGCACGGCGTCGGTGATGGCCAGGCCGCAGCGGATGGCCCGGGCCGGGCCATCGAAGGTCGCCAGCATGCCGTCGCCGAGCGTCTTGACCTCGCGTCCGCGGAAGCGGCCCAGTTCGCGGCGCAGCACATCGTTCTGGGAGTCAAGCAGGTCCCGCCAGGCACGGTCACCCATCGCCGACGCGCGCTGGGTGGAGTCGACGATGTCGGTGAACATCACGGTGGCGAGCACGCGGTCGATCTCGGTCGCCCGGCGACTGCCGGTGAGGAACTCCTCGATCTCGTCGAGGACGGCGTCGCTGTCACCGGCGAAGAGAGCGTGATCGATGCCGGGCAACTCGACATACTTCGCGCCCGGGATCTGGGCGGCCATCCACTCGGCGCCGCGGCGGTTGACGGTCTGGTCCCCACGTCGATGGACCACCAGTGTGGGCACCTTGATCGACGGCAGGACGTGGCG
>DATEDT010000111.1:0-6058 GCA_035281505.1 Aeromicrobium sp.
TGGCAGATCCAGAAGGTGTGGCGTGGCGAGCGTCCGCAGCAGGGCCGCTTTCGCGAGTTCACGCAGGCCGACATCGACATCGTGGGACGCGGCTCGCTGCCGTTCCACGCGGACGTCGAAGTCGCCCAGGTCATGGCCGAGGCGTTGGCCGGACTGCCGATTCCGGCGCTGACGCTCCAAGTCAGCAATCGCAAAGTCCTGGAGGGCTTCGCGCTCGGCCTGGGCATCGTCGAGCCGACCGCAGTCATGCCCGTCGTCGACAAGCTCGACAAGCTGCCGCGTGAACGCGTCCTGGCCGATCTGCAGGGCGTCGGCTTGTCCGAGTCGCAGGCCGACGCGATCCTCGACCTCGCCGCGATCAGCGGTGGGGGCGCTGACGTCGTCGCTCGGGTGCGCGCACTCGGCGTGACCCATCCGCTGCTGGATGAGGGGCTCGCCGAGCTTGCCGCGGTCGTCGACGGCGTGGCGGCCAAGGACGGCGTCCAGGTGATTGCCGATCTCCGCATCGCCCGCGGGCTGGACTACTACACCGGCACGGTCTTCGAGACCCGGATGGCCGGCTACGAGCACCTCGGTTCGATCTGCTCGGGCGGTCGCTATGACCAGCTCGCCGCTGACCGGCGCAGCACGTACCCGGGCGTCGGGATCTCGTTGGGCGTCTCGCGCCTGCTCGTGCCGCTGGTCGCGGACGGGCTGACGGCGTCGCGGTCGGTACCCTCCGTGGTTCTGGTGGCTCTCTCCGACGACGACGCGCGGGCCGAGGCGGCAGACGTCGCCAGCCGGCTGCGGGCGCGCGGCATCGCCACCGAGGTTGCGCCCAAGCCGGAGAAGTTCGGCAAGCAGATCCAGCACGCCGAGAAGCGTGGCATCCCGTTCGTCTGGTTCCCGACCGAGGGCAGCGTGAAGGACATCCGCAGCGGCGAGCAGCTTCCCGCCGATCCCGACCTCTGGGATCCGCCGCCGGCCGACCTCACCCCGCAGATCCAACCCGCAACCAAGGAGCAAACCTCGTGATCTTCCCCCAAGCTCTCCGCGCCAGCGGCGCTCCGAGCAGGGCGGTGCCCCCATCTCGCGGATCACGCGCCGCCCTTAGGGTTGCCGCGTGATCCGCTCGCACGACGCCGGCAGCCTGACTGCCGCCAACGTTGGTGACGTCGTCACCCTCGCCGGCTGGGTGGCGCGCCGTCGCGACCACGGGGGAGTGGCCTTCATCGACCTGCGCGAGGCGTCTGGCGTCGTCCAGGTCGTCGTCCGCGAGGAGGTCGCGCACCAACTGCGCGCCGAGTACTGCCTGAAGATCGTCGGCAAGGTCGAGCGTCGCCCTGAGGGCAACGAGAACCCGGCCATCCCCACCGGTGAGATCGAGGTCATCGCCGAGGACGTCGAGATCCTCTCGCCGGCCGCACCGCTGCCGTTCCCGATCGACGAGCACGTGGAAGTCGGCGAGGAAGCCCGCCTGAAGCACCGCTATCTCGATTTGCGCCGGCCCGGCCCGGCGGCCGCGCTCCGGCTGCGGTCGCAGGTCAACAAGGCCGCCCGTGACGTGCTCGATGCGCGCAACTTCGTCGAGGTGGAGACGCCGACGCTCACGCGCTCGACGCCGGAGGGTGCGCGCGACTTCGTCGTGCCGGCGCGGCTCAAGCCGGGCAGCTGGTACGCGCTCCCGCAGAGCCCGCAACTGTTCAAGCAGCTGCTCATGGTCGGCGGGTTGGAGCGGTACTACCAAATCGCCCGGTGCTATCGGGACGAGGACTTCCGGGCCGACCGCCAGCCCGAGTTCACCCAACTCGACCTGGAGATGAGCTTCGTCGAGCAGGACGACGTCATCGCGGTGGCCGAGGAGATCCTCGTCGCGTTGTGGAAGCTCATCGGCGTCGACCTGACAACGCCGATCCCACGGATCACCTATGCCGAGGCCATGCGTCGCTACGGCACCGACAAGCCCGACCTGCGGATGGACCTTGAGCTGGTCGAGTGCACCGAGTACTTCAAGGACACGCCGTTCCGGGTGTTCCAGGCGCCCTACGTCGGCGCTGTGGTCATGCCTGGCGGCGCGGACCAGCCGCGACGTCAGCTCGACGCCTGGCAGGAGTGGGCCAAGCAACGCGGTGCGCGCGGGTTGGCGTACGTCCTGGTGCAGGAGGCCGCCGATGGCACCGTTGAGCTGGGTGGGCCGGTGGCCAAGAACCTGTCCGACGCCGAGCGCGCCGGGTTGGCCGCCCACGTCGGTGCCAAGCCCGGGGACTGCGTGTTCTTCGCCGCCGGCCCGGTCAAGACGTCCCGTGCGCTGCTCGGCGCCGCGCGGCTGGAGATCGGCCGACGGGTCGGGCTGCTCGATGAGTCGGCGTGGTCCTTAGTGTGGGTCGTGGACGCGCCGCTGTTCGAGCCGGCCGACGACGCCACGGCCGCCGGTGACGTCGCCGTCGGCTCCGGTGCCTGGACGGCCGTGCACCACGCGTTCACCTCACCGCAGGACGTCGACACCTTCGACACCGATCCCGGCAACGCGCTGGCCTGGGCGTACGACATCGTCTGCAACGGCAACGAGATCGGTGGTGGGTCGATTCGTATCCATCGTGAGGACGTCCAGAAGCGCGTCTTCGCGATCATGGGGATCGACGAGGACGAAGCGCAGGAGAAGTTCGGGTTCCTGCTCGAAGCCTTCAAGTACGGCCCGCCGCCGCACGGCGGACTCGCGTTCGGCTGGGATCGCATCACGGCCCTGCTCGCCGGTGCCGACTCCATCCGCGATGTCATCGCCTTCCCCAAGTCCGGCGGCGGCTTCGACCCGCTCACCGCGGCCCCGGCGCCCATCACCGCGCAGCAGCGCAAGGAAGCCGGCGTCGACGCCGTCCCCGAGGACGCCTGAACCGCCAGCACGCCCTGGAACCCGCTGGGGACGCATCTTTAGACATACCTGCGGTCCGGGATTGAAAGAACTGTCGTTTAGACCGTCATAGCCGCCTCAACGACGGTTCTTCGCGCTGGTGACCGCACGAATGTCTAAAGATGCGTCAACGGCGCGCGGACTCCTGTCGTCTGCGCCTTCTAAGGTGACCCCATGACCGACGATGGCGCCCTGTTCGACGTGCCTGAGTCGCGACCTGCGGCGATGACGGCAGGTACTGGCGGTTCGCTCAGCGACGCCGACCATGCGAACGCCCCCCTTGCCGTCCGCATGCGCCCACGCAGCCTCGACGAACTCGTCGGCCAGCAGCACCTGGTCGCGGCCGGCTCGCCGCTGCGCCAGCTCATCGACGGCCAGCAACCGCTGACGCTGATGCTGTGGGGGCCGCCGGGCACCGGCAAGACGACGCTCGCCAGCCTGATCAGCGCCACCACCAACCGCAGATTCGTCGAGGTCTCCGCCGTTTCGGCCGGCGTCAAGGAAGTCCGTGACGTCATCGCCGGAGCCCGTCGCGCCCTCGCCAATGGCGTCGAGACCGTCCTGTTCATCGACGAGGTCCACCGGTTCAGTAAGGCCCAGCAGGACGCGCTGCTGCCCGGCGTCGAGAACCGCTGGGTCACCTTGGTCGCCGCCACCACGGAGAACCCGCACTTCAGCGTCATCTCGCCGCTGCTCAGCCGCTCGTTACTGCTGACGCTGGAGAGCCTGACCGACGCCGACATCACCGAGATCCTGCGTCGCGCCATTGCCGACGAACGCGGCCTGAACGGCGAGTTCACGGTCACCGACGAAGCCGAGGCCCACCTCGTCCGGTTGGCCGGGGGAGACGGACGACGCGTCCTGACGTACCTCGAGGCCGCTGCCGGCACGGCCAAGGCGCATGGCCGGACCGAGATCACGGTCGACGATGCCGCGCTGGCCGTCGACCGCGCCGCCGTCCGCTATGACCGCCAGGGCGACCAGCATTACGACGTCATCAGCGCGTTCATCAAGTCCATTCGCGGATCCGATGTGGATGCGGCACTGCACTATCTGGCCCGGATGGTCGAAGCCGGTGAAGACCCGCGTTTCATCGCTCGCCGCCTGATGATCCTCGCCAGCGAGGACATCGGCCTGGCCGATCCGACTGCGTTGCCCACCGCCGTCGCCGCGGCGCAGGCCGTCGCGCTGATCGGATTCCCCGAAGCACAGCTCACCTTGGCCCATGCGGTCATCGCGCTGGCCACGGCGCCCAAGTCCAATGCCGTCACGCGCGCGATCGGCGCAGCCACGTCCGACGTGCGGGCCGGCAAGGTCGGCGCGGTTCCGCCCGCCCTGCGCGACGCGCACTACTCAGGTGCCAAGAAGCTCGGCCACGGCCACGACTACAAGTACGCGCACGACGACCCGCGCGGCGTCGTGGCACAGCAGTTCGCGCCCGATGAGGTCGACGGCGCCACCTACTACGAACCGAGCCAACACGGCGCCGAAGCCGCGATCGCCGAACGACTGGAGCGCATCCGGAAGATCCTGCGCGAGCGCTGACCCGACTCAGCCTGCGCGGCTGCAGGCACAGGTGGGGCGGCCAGCGGGATTGGCTAAGGTCTGTCCATGACGGTCGAGGCGATGCTTCTCGTGCTGACCACGCTGATTGCGCTGGTCGCAGTCGTCGTCGCGGCCATCGCCGTTCGATCGGTCCGTGACCTGAAGCGGACTCTTGAGGCCGCACCGCCACAACCGGCGGTTGAGATGGCGGCGCCAGCTGCCCTCGAAACCTCGTCGGCTCGCGGTTTCGAGGTGGCCCACGACCGGACCGAAAGCATCGAGGTGCGGCCGCTCGAACTGGCGCCTCGCGTCGTCGAGGGGCGCGTGATCGTTCCGCCGACCCAGGCCCAGGTTGTCCGGACTGCACTCGGTCGACCGGGTGTCCGCCTCAGCATCCTCGCCCACGGGCTCGCCCGGGCATTGCGGGCCGAGAACCGCGACCGCATCGTCGCGCTCATGCGTCGGGAGTACCGGCACCGCCGACGCGAGCGGTTGCGCGCGGGCCGACGGGCAGTCCGGGTGACCCGGCCGACGGCGGCGCCCAGCACCGACCGCCTGCATGCCGAGTTCGTCGAACCGCGCCCGCTGAGCATCACTGACCGGATGATCAGGTCATGATCGGGCGACCAGTGATTCGTACAGCGTGGTTCGCTGCCGGCGCTGCCGCGGGTGTCTATGGCACTGTCAAGGCACGCCGGGCCGCGTACCGGCTTTCCACACCCGGCATCATTGACCAAGCCGCCGCGCTGGGCGTCGGATGGCGGGCGTTCAGCGCCGACCTGCGTGAGGGCATGCGGGAGCGCGAAGATGCCGTCGTTCGCAGCCTCGATTCGGCCGCCGCCCCTGCCCTGGGGGCACCTCCCGCTGGAGCAGCCGGCGGGGGATTCCACCTGATTGCTCCCGAGGACCCCACCGGATGAAGACCGCCGAGATCCGCCGACGCTTTCTCGCCCACTTCGAAAACGCCGGCCACACCGTGGTGCCGTCGGCACCGCTGATCCTCGACGACCCCAATCTGCTGTTCGTCAACGCCGGCATGGTGCCGTTCAAGCCGTACTTCCTCGGCCAGGAGACGCCCCCGTTCCCGCGCGCGACCAGCGTCCAGAAGTGCGTGCGCACCCTCGACATCGATGAGGTCGGCAAGACCACCCGGCACGGCACGTTCTTCCAGATGAACGGCAACTTCTCCTTCGGCGACTACTTCAAGGAAGGTGCCATCAAGCACGCCTGGGAGCTCGTGACCGGTTCGCTGGACAGCGGCGGTCTCGGTTTCGACGGCGACACGGTGTGGGTCACCGTCCTCGACTCCGACGACGAGGCGCGCGCGTTGTGGCGCGAGGTGGCCGGCCTTCCGGACGAGCGGATCCAGAGCCGTGGTCTGTTGGACAACTACTGGCACATGGGCGTCCCCGGGCCCGGTGGTCCCTGCAGTGAGATCTACATCGACCGCGGTGCCGAGTTCGGCCCGGACGGTGGTCCGGTCGTCGACGAGGACCGGTTCCTCGAGATCTGGAACCTCGTCTTCATGCAGGAGGAGCTCTCGGCGGTCCGGGCCAAGGACGACTTCGACGTCCTCGGCCCGTTGCCCAAGCAGAACATCGACACCGGCATGGGTCTTGAGCGGGT
>DATEDT010000112.1:0-21907 GCA_035281505.1 Aeromicrobium sp.
GACTCTCCCGCATCGCGTGGGCCGGTCTCGCATTGGGCACGTCGAAGGCTGTCCTCGACTACACCAGCGAGTACGTGAAGACCCGCCAGGCCTTCGGCGAACCCATCGCGCACCGTCAGGCGGTCGCGTTCAAGGTGGCCGACATCGCCATTGAGCTGGAGGGCATGCGGCTGGTGACGCTCCGCGCTGCGTCCCGGGCCGAACAGGGCAAGGACTACGCCCGTGAAGCCGCTCTGGCCCGCAAGCTCACTGCCGAGTACGGCATGCGGATCGGCACCGACGGGGTTCAGCTGCTCGGTGGTCATGGCTACGTCAAGGAACACCCGGTCGAGCGCTGGTACCGCGATCTGCGCGCCATCGGTGTCATGGAAGGGGCGGTCCTCGTATGACCATCAATCTGGAGACGCCGAAGAAGTTCCGGGCGTTCATCGAGCAGGCCAACCAGGTCGCCGACAGCTTCCTGCGTGCCAACTCCCGCAAGTACGACCTGGCCGAACACGAGTACCCGAAGGAGCTCGACCTGCTGGCGTCCCTGATCGACGGCATGTCGGACTCGGGGGAGGGCCAAGGGGCCGGCGCCGCGGGCGTCCGCCGCGACGAGGACGGCGACGACAAGGTCAAGGCCGGCGGCGTCAAGAACGGCAGCAACATGTCCTCGGTGCTCTCGATCATCGAGATGTGCTGGGGCGACGTGGGCCTGTTGCTCACGATGCCGCGCCAAGGCCTGGGCAACTCGGCCATCGCGTCGGTGGCGACCGACGAGCAGCTCGAGCGGTTCAAGGGCACGTGGGCCTCGATGGCCATCACCGAGCCCAGCTTCGGGTCTGACTCGTCGCAGGTGTCGACGACGGCAGTCAAGGACGGCGACGACTACATCCTCAACGGCGAGAAGATCTTCGTCACCTCAGGGGAGAGGTCGGACTCGGTGGTGGTCTGGGCGACGCTCGACAAGAGCCTCGGCCGGGCGGCCATCAAGTCGTTCGTGGTGCCGAAGTCACTGCCCGGGATCCGGGTCGAGCGGCTCGAGCACAAGCTCGGCATCCGCGCGTCGGACACCGCCGTGATCGTGCTCGACAACTGCCGGGTACCCGCAGAGAACATGCTCGGCACACCGGACATCGACCCCAAGGGTGGATTCGCCGGTGCCATGGCGACGTTCGACAACACCCGTCCGCTGGTCGCCGGCATGGCGGTGGGCGTGGCCCGTGCTTCGCTCGAACTCATTCGGGAGCTGTTCGATGAGGCCGGCGTCGTCATCGACTACGACCGGCCTGCACAGTCGCAGTCGGCTGCAGCGGCACAGTTCCTCCAGATGGAAGCCGACTGGGAGGCTGCACTCCAGCTGACGGTCGCGTCGACGTGGATGGCCGACAACCGCAAGCCGAACTCGATGGAAGCGTCGATGGCCAAAGCCAAGGCCGGCCGCGTGGGCACCGAGATCACGCTGCGCTGTGTCGAGTTGGCGAGCACGCTGGGCTACAGCGAGACCGAACTACTGGAGAAGTGGTCGCGCGACTCGAAGATCCTGGACATCTTCGAAGGCACCCAGCAGATTCAGCAGCTGATCGTGGCGCGCCGCCTCCTGGGGCTGACGTCCAGCGAACTGAAGTAGCACGTTCGGCACGAGGGGGAGTGGGTCGTCCGGTGGGCGGCCCACTTCGCTGCTCCGGTAAGGTTCCGACGGTCGGATCACCGAACAGCGGGCTGTAGCGCAGCTTGGTAGCGCACTTGACTGGGGGTCAAGGGGTCGCAGGTTCAAATCCTGTCAGCCCGACACCGAAAGCCGCTCTGCAGAGCGGCTTTCGCTCGTCGTGGGCCGGTTCGGGGCGGTAGCGTCAGTGTCGTGACGGCGTGGTTCGAGCGGCGGGCCGGCAGCGAGGAGACGCTGCTGGCGCTCTATGACGCCGTCCAGGCGGCGGAGGAACTCGACCTCGAGGAGCAAGCGCACGACGAGAGGTTCTGGGCCGAGCTCCACGACCTCTACAACTGGCCCCCCGACGAGGCCGAAGTCACCACGGTGACCGCGGATCCCCGCGACGAGATCGACGACGCATCCCGCCTCACCATGGGCCAGGCAGTCGGCATTGTCGAGCATCTCCTCGGCGGTCGGCCATGGCACGACAGCAGCCCGTCGACCTCCTGACCCTGCCTGCGAGAATGACGGGCGTGCACCGCCTTCTCGGACCGTTCCTCGTCGCGCTCCTACTCATCCCTTCGGCGGCGGTCGCACACTCCGACGTGGTCGAGACGAATCCGGCGGATGGCGCGATCCTCGAGACATTGCCGGCCGACGCGACGGTGACCTTGAACGAAGCCCCCGCGACCGCACACGTCGTGCTGGCGGGCCCGGATGGGAAGGTCCACAAGCTCAGGAGCCGTGTCAGCGGCTCGACCATCACGGCCCGGCTGCCGTCCACTGGACCGCGCGGCGCATACACACTGTCCTATCGCGTCGTCTCGGCCGACGGCCACCCGATCTCCGGGTCATCGACCTTCACGGTCACCACCGGATCCGCGCCGGCCCCAGCGACACCGCAGGGATCGCCGACCGCCGCGGAACCGGCCCCATCGGCAGCGGGTGATCGCGGGCTGCTCGTCCCGATCGTGATCGGCATCGCCCTCGTGGGCGTGGTTGCCTCGATCGTCGTAGCGCGGTCGTTGCGGCGATGAGAGCAGCCCGCGCCGTCCCGATCCTCGCCGTCGTGGCTTCGGCGGCTACCGTCGTCGCCGCGCTCGCACTTGGTGGTGGAGCTCCCCAGCCGGCAGCTCCCGGGCTTCCGGACGCCGGCCGGTTCGTGGGCTGGACCCTTCCGCTCATCGGCTTGCTGACGCGCCTTTCCTCCGTCGCCACCATCGGGTTCCTGATCGCCGCGACGTTCCTCCTGCCGAACCGCGGCCGAGAAGTCGAGGGACTCAGTGCTGTGGCCGTTGCGCGGGCCGGGGCCCTCGCGACCGCCTGGTCGGTGGCCAGCCTCGTCCAGTACGTCTTCACCGTGGCCGATGTCTTCGGCCGGCCGCTCCAGGGTCTGTCCCTGCCGCTGCTGTGGACGCTCGCTGCCGACACCTCGCTGGGTCGGGCGCTCGTCGTTCAAGGCCTCGCCGCTGCCGTCGTGGCGCTCGCCTGCCGCTGGTCCCGTGACGTTCGGCACCTCGCCGCGTGGATCGTGTTCGCCATCGTCGCCCTGCTGCCGGTGTCCCTCACCGGCCACACCTCCGCGACGGCTGCGCACGATCTCGCGACGACCAGCCTGTTCATCCACGTGGCGGCCGCGTCGATCTGGGTCGGCGGACTCGCGGCACTGGTCTGGGTGGCGATCCGGGGCAGCAAGCGCCTCACGGCGGCGCTTCGGCGGTATGCGACGCTGGCCACCTGGGCGTTCGTCGCGCTTGCTGTCGCCGGTGTCCTGAATGCCTCCACCCGGCTGGTGCAGCTGGACGATCTGATCACGACGTCGTATGGCGCGATTCTGCTGGTGAAGGTCGGCGTCCTGGTTCTCCTCGGGCTATGGGCCTGGCGCATCCGTCGGCGCGTCGCAGACGACGGCGCGGGACTGCTTCGGCTGGTCGCCCTGGAACTGGTGATCATGACCGCCGCGATCGGTCTCGGCGTGGCACTCGGACGCACGCCGACGCCGACCACCGGCGCGACAACCACGCCGGCTGAAGAACTGCTCGGCGGCCCGGTTCCGCCGGCTCCGACGTTCGAACGACTGATGTGGGGTTGGGAGCCCACGGGTGTCGCCCTGGCCGTCGTGCTGTTCGGAACGGCCTTCTATCTGGCCGGTCTTCGCGTCCTCATTCGACGCGGGGACAAATGGCCGGTGGGTCGGGTCATCGCGTGGTTCGGTGGGCTGACGGTCGTGGCATGGGCCGGCATCGGCGGACTGAGCCAGTACGCGCACGTTCTGTTCAGCGCACACATGGGAAGCCACATGATGCTGAGCATGGTCGCGCCGATCCTGCTCGTGCTCGGCGCACCGATCACGCTGGCTCTGCGGACATTGCCTGGCCCGCGCCAGCCGGGCGAGGTGTCGCCGCGGGCACTGTTGACGTCCTTCCTGCACTCCTCGTACGTCCGGCTGCTCACCCACCCGCTGGTGGGACCGACGCTCTTCGTCGGCAGCCTGTTCGTCCTCTACTTCACCGGCCTGTTCGAACTGCTGATGACGAGCCACTGGGGCCACGGCGCCATGCAGTTCCATTTCCTCGCGGCCGGCGCCCTGTACTACTACGTCATCATCGGCATCGACCCGTCACCGCGGACGCTTCCGCCCGTGGTCCGGTTCGCCGTCCTGATGTTCACCATCCCGTTCCACGCGTTCTTCTCGGTGGCGCTCATGTCGGCGCGCGACGTCATCGCCCTGCCGTACTGGTCGATCGTCGCCCGGCCTTACCGCACCGATCTGCTTGCCGACCAGTACCTCGGTGGAGGGATCGCCTGGGCCATGGGAGAGGTGCCCCTCGTCCTGGTGTTCGGCGCACTGTTCGTCCAGTGGATCCGGTCGGACGCGCGTGAAGCCCGCCGTCGTGACCGTGCGGCCGACCGGGACGGCGATGCCGAACTCGAGGCGTACAACGCGCGACTACGGGCGATGTCCGAAAACAGCCAGCGCCGACAGCCCTGACGGACCATCGGCGCTGGTGTTGAACGGGATCAGAAGAGGACCTGGCCACCCGAGGTCGCCGCGGCGAACCGCTCCTGGGCATCGGCCCAGTTGGTGATGTTCCACCACGCCTTGACGTAGTCGCCCTTGACGTTCAGGTAGTCGAGGTAGAACGCGTGCTCCCACATGTCCAGCTGCTGGATCGGAATCAGCGTGGCCGGGATGTTGCTCTGCTGGTCGTAGAGCTGCACGATCACGAGCTTCTGGCCGAGGGTGTCCCAGGCGGTGATGGCCCAGCCGGAACCCTGGATGCCGAGAGCGGTCGCGTCGAACTGCGCACGATAGGCGTCGAACGAACCGAAGTTGTCGTCGATCGCCGCGCCCAACTCGCCGTCCGGCTTGTCGCCGCCGTCCGGCGAGAGGTTCTTCCAGAAGATCGAGTGGTTGATGTGACCGCCGAGGTTGAACGCCAGGTTCTTCTCGAGCAGGTTGATCGTCGCGTAGTTGCCCGACTCGCGCGCTTCCTCGAGCTTCTCGAGTGCGGTGTTCAGGCCGGCGACGTAGTTGGCGTGGTGCTTGTCGTGATGCAGCTCCATGATCTTGCCGGAGATGTGGGGATCGAGAGCCCCGTAGTCGTAGGGCAATTCCGGAAGCGTGTAGTCAGCCACCATTCCTCCTGATTTTGTTATCGACCGTGTCGCGTCTCTCTCAGTCTGTCACAGGGGGGTCATGTCCTACGCTGGGCATGCTCGCCTGAGAAGTCGGCAGCACAGGCGCGCAGGGAAGGAACCGTGGTGACTGACCGGATCGTGACGATCCCCAACCTGCTGAGCGTCGTCCGCCTCGCCCTGGTCCCCGTGTTCCTGTGGCTGGTGCTGGCGCGACGAGCGGATGAGTTGGCGCTGTTGGTCCTGGTGATCTCCGGTATCACCGACTACCTGGACGGCAAGCTCGCCCGCAAGTTCAACCAGACATCGGCTCTGGGCGCCATCCTCGACCCGGTGGCCGATCGGCTGTTCATCCTCGCCGTCGTCGTCGGGCTCTGGCAGCGCGACATCATCCCGATCTGGCTGGCCATCGTCCTGCCGCTGCGCGATGTTTTCCTCTTCAGCCTGGTGCCGTTCCTGCGCACCCGTGGATTCAGTTCGCTGCCGGTCCACTTCCTCGGCAAGGCGGCAACAGCCGCACTCCTGTACGCCCTGCCGCTGCTGCTGCTCGGCGACGGCGTGGGCACCATCGCCCACCTCGCCGAGGTCTTCGGGTGGGCGTTCGCCATCTGGGGCGTCGGCCTTTACTGGTGGGCCGGTGTGCTCTACACCTTCCAGGTCCGCCGCCTGCTGAGCACGACGCCTCGCGTGACGCACGACCACTGATCCGAGTAACCTCAACCGACTCAGTCGACCATCACCCCCCAGGAGCGAACCGTGACCTTGGTGCCCGAGGACCTTTTCTACAGCGAAGAACACGAATGGCTTCGGCTCGACGACGACGTCGCGATCGTCGGCATCACCGACTTCGCACAGGACCAGCTGGGCGACATCGTCTACGTCGACCTGCCCGAGGTCGGCGCGACCATCGAGGTCGGTGCCGTCGTGGGGGAGTTGGAGTCCACCAAGTCGGTGAGCGACGTCTACAGCCCGGTGAGCGGCGAGGTCATCGCCATCAATCCCGAGCTCGAGGGCAGCGAAGAGCTCATCAACAACGACCCCTATGGCGAGGGCTGGCTGTTCAAGGTTCGGGTCTCCGAAGGCGACCCGACCGAGGGCCTTCTGTCGGCCGAGCAGTACACGGCGATCACTGTTCAATAACGTCCGAATCTGGAGCGATCCGGATGCTACGTTGAACAGGAAACGGCCTCGACCACCCGACCGCCAGGAGTGATGAACCCAGATGTCGACCGACGGACCCGTCGACGAGACGTCCCACATCCCGGTCACGGATGCCGACACCGAGGAGATGTCGGTTGATGACGTCACCGCGGTGGAGAACCTTCCGCAAGGAAGCGCCATGCTCCTCGTGCAGCGTGGGCCGGACGCCGGCGCGCGGTTCCTCCTCGACACCGACGTCGTCACGGTCGGCCGCCACCCGGAGAGCGACATCTTCCTCGACGACATCAGCGTCTCCCGCCGGCATGCGACGTTCACCCGGACACCCAACGGCTACGTGATCTCCGACCTCGGCAGCCTCAACGGCTCCTACGTGAACCGTGACCGCATCGACACTGATGTGATCCTCAGTGGCGGCGACGAAGTGCAGATCGGCAAGTACCGCCTCATCTTCTTCTCCGGCGTACCGCGGACAGGCGCATGAGCGCAGAGCTCCTGAACATCGGGCAGATGCTCGATGAGTTGCGCGAGGAGTTCCCCGAGTTGACGATCAGCAAGATCCGCTACCTCGAGGAACAAGGTCTGCTGGCGCCACAGCGCACGGCAGCCGGCTACCGCAAGTTCTCCTTCAGCGATGTCGAACGCCTGCGCTTCATCTTGCGCCAGCAGGCCAACTTCTGGCCGCTGAGCGAGATCCGTCAGACCTTGGACGACATGGACCGCGGGCTCGTCCCCGACATGCGCAAGGGTCGCGGCGTCCGTGTCCCGGCGCTCAAGCTGGCAACCGACGGCCTGCCGATGGTTGAGACGTTCCGCGAGCCGCGCAGCCAGCTGCGGCTGTCCCGCGCCGACCTGCTCGACGCGTCCGGCCTGGACGAGGAGACCTTGGCCGCGGTCGAGGAGTTCGGCCTCATCAAGCGGCGCGCATCCCAGACCTACTACGACGGCGACGACCTCCAAGTCGCCTCTTTGGTGGCCGAGTTCGCCGAGCAGGGGCTCGAGCCGCGCCACCTGCGCCACTTCGGGACGCAGGCCGATCGCGAGTCAGACCTCATCGGCCAGATCGTTGGTCCGCGAACCCGCGGCCAGGATGGCGATGCGGTCGCTGAGGCCCGCGCGGCCATGGCAGCCCTCACCGTCCGCCTGCACACCGTCCTCGTGCGGAACCGGCTCCGGAGCTGACACGGTGCGCGAACTCGAGGTGATCGGAGTTCGGATCGAGATGCCCAGCAACCAGCCGTTGATCCTCTTGCGCGAGACAGAGGGCGATCGCTATCTGCCGATCTGGATCGGTGCCGTGGAGGCTTCGGCCATCGCCTTCGCCCTCCAGGGTGAGTCGACACCGCGTCCGCTGACGCACGAACTGCTCCAACGCGTCATCGAAGCGCTCGGCGAGCAACTCACGGTTGTCCAGATCGATGACGTCGCCGACGGCGTCTTCTACGCAACGCTCGTGTTCTCCTCGGGCGCCACCGTGTCGGCCCGGCCGTCCGACTCCATCGCGCTCGCCTTGCGGATGGGAACACGGATCGAAGCGGCCGAATCGGTGTTGGACGAAGCGGGCATGCACTTGCCGCCGGACGAGGACGCCGAGATCGAGAAGTTCCGCGAGTTTCTCGAGGACATCGAGCCCGAAGACTTCGCCTGACCCGGCGCATCCGACGTTTGCGCAGGTCAGACCCTGGTCTTCGCAGCCCACGACCCAACCTTGGAGCAACCGTCGAGTTCTACTTGAGGGTTGGCGACACGCCCGGGAGGATGCGTGGTCGTTGCTTCGGGGAACCCTCATCTCTACCTTGAGTGTTACTGACACGCATGTAAGTCGGGCGTAGTCTTGTCTTCCAGACGAATTGAGGCCACAGATGATCGAGCGCGACGCCGCCAAGGAGCGCGAGGCAGCCGAGGCAGCTGCCCGAGCAGGCGACCAGGGCTTGCTGTTCACCGACGACCTCGCCGTCATGCCTGAGGACACCGGCTTCCGCGGCCCGACGGCGTGCAGCGCGGCCGGCATCACCTACCGCCAGCTCGACTACTGGGCGCGCACCAAGCTGGTCGAGCCCACCGTCCGCTCCGCCGGCGGCTCGGGCACCCAGCGGCTGTATTCGTTCAAGGACATCCTGCTGCTCAAGATCATCAAGCGGCTCCTCGACGCCGGCGTCTCGCTGCAGCAGATCCGGATTGCGGTCGACCACCTTCGTGTTCGTGGCACCGACGACCTCACCCAGGTCACACTCATGAGCGATGGCGCCAGCGTCTACGAGTGCCGATCCGCCGACGAGGTCATCGACCTGCTCCAGGGTGGCCAGGGCGTCTTCGGCATTGCCGTCGGTGGCGTGTGGAAAGAGATCGAGGGCTCACTGCTCGAACTGCCGAGTGAACGCGCCGTCGACGACCGGCCGCAGGCCGGCGACGAACTGGCCGCGCGCCGGGCAGCTCGTCTCAGCAGCTGATTCAGTTTGGCGGAGGGCCCCGTGTCGTAGGACGACGCGGGGTTTTCTGCTGTTCGCGCCGCGGTGACGCGCGTTGGACGAAGCTGCGTCGCAACGCGCGGGGACTGCCCACGGCGTCCAGCCCAGTCCCGTCAGGTAAATTGGCGGTAGCTGACGAGCCGCGTGGGAGAGACTGACCCACCCAGGGCAGCGCCGAAGGGGCAATTCCTCCCCGGAACCTCTCAGGCACCCCGGACCACGCGCGCTCCGTCGATTCGGCGGCGGCGATTCTGGAGCTCCGGTGACAGAAGGGGAGTTCTGAGTTTCGAGCTACCCCAGGAGCGATAACCATGGCCGCGCGACCTTTCAACACCAGCGTCTTCGCCGATCGCCACATCGGCCCGAGTTCGTCTGACCAAACGGCGATGCTCACGGCACTGGGGTACGACAGCCTCGACGCACTGATGGCTGCCGCTGTGCCGGCCGGGATCCGCAGCGAGCTGGACGGTTTGCCCGAACCCATCTCCGAATCGCAGGCATTGGCCGACCTGCGGGCATTGGCCGAGAAGAACAACCCCGGTGTCGCCATGATCGGGCTCGGCTACCACCCGACGATCACGCCGGCCGTCATTCGGCGGAACGTGCTCGAGGATCCGTCCTGGTACACGGCCTATACGCCCTACCAACCGGAGATCTCCCAGGGCCGGTTGGAGGCGCTGCTCAACTTCCAGACGATGGTCGCGGACCTGACCGGCCTGCCGACCGCCAATGCGTCCCTGCTGGACGAGGGCACGGCCGCCGCCGAAGCGCTGACCCTCATCCACCGGGCCGCCAAGGGCCGAGCAGACCTGCCGGTCGTGCTCGACCAGGGACTGCTGCCGCAGACCATCGCCGTCATCCAGACCCGCGCCGCGGCCATCGGCATCGAAACGGTCGTCGCCGACACGCGAGACGGGTTGTCGGGCGACGCGGCCGGCGTCGTCCTCGCGTACCCGCGCGCGGACGGTGAGATCGTCGACCTCCGGCCGGCCATCGACGCTGCCCACACACAGGGCGGCATCGCGGTCGTCGTGGCAGACCCGTTGGCCCTGGTGCTGCTGAAGTCGCCCGGCTCGCTCGGTGCGGACGTCGTGGTCGGCTCGACGCAGCGGTTCGGCGTGCCCATGTTCTATGGCGGACCACACGCCGGCTTCATGGCCGTCCGCGAGGGGCTTGAGCGCAATCTTCCGGGCCGCCTGATCGGCGTCTCGGTCGACGCCATGGGCCGGCCGGCGTACCGGCTTGCGCTGCAGACGCGTGAACAGCACATCCGCCGAGAGAAGGCGACATCCAACATCTGCACGGCACAGGTACTGCTGGCCGTCGTCGCGTCCATGTACGCCGTGTACCACGGACCGGATGGACTGCGCGCGATCGCGAACCGGGTACGTGCCACGGCCGCCGGCCTCAACCGCGCGCTGCGGGCCGGGGGAGTGGAGACCCTTCACGACGACAGCGTGATCTACGGAACCGTCGTCGCCAGGGTTCCCGGCCAGGCGACCGGCATCGTCGCGGCGGCCCGTGACCGCGGAGTCCACGTGTGGCAGGTCGACGACGACCACGTCGGCATCAGCACCAACGAGGCGACCACGATGCAGCACCTGGCGTGGGTGCTCGAAGCGTTCGGTGTCGAGCCGACGCTGCCGCACGGAATGGACCTGTCGACGGCACTGGATCGCGACGACGAGATCCTGACGCACCCGGTCTTCCATGAGCACCACAGCGAAACACAGATGCTGCGCTACCTGCGCAAACTCAGCGATCGCGACTACGCACTCGACCGCGGCATGATCCCGCTCGGCTCGTGCACGATGAAGCTCAACGCCACGGCCGAAATGGAGCCGATCAGCTTCCCGGGGTTCGCCGATCTGCACCCATTCGTCCCGGCCGAGGACGCTGCCGGCTTCATCGAACTCATCGAGCGACTCGAGGGCTGGCTCGCCGACGTCACCGGCTACGCCGCCGTGTCGATCCAGCCGAACGCGGGCTCGCAGGGCGAGCTGGCGGGCCTGCTGGCCATTGCCGGGTATCACCGCAGTCGTGGCGACGATCACCGCGACGTCTGCCTCATCCCGAGTTCGGCCCATGGCACGAACGCCGCATCGGCGGTCATGGCCGGGATGCGGGTCATCGTGGTGAAGGCGACCGACCGGGGCGAGGTCGATCTCGACGACCTCAAGGCCAAGTGCGTCGAACATGCCGACGACCTGGCCGCCATCATGGTGACGTACCCCTCCACCCACGGCGTCTACGAGCACGGCATCACCGAGCTTGCGAATCTCGTCCACAACCACGGCGGGCAGGTCTACGTCGACGGCGCGAACCTCAACGCGCTGGTCGGGCACGCGAAGCCCGGCCAGTTCGGTGGCGACGTCTCCCACCTGAACCTGCACAAGACGTTCTGCATCCCGCACGGGGGAGGGGGCCCGGGCGTGGGGCCGGTCGCAGTTGCCGAGCACCTCGTGCCGTTCCTGCCCACTCACCCGATGCATCCGCTGGAGTCCAAGCGCGGTGCGCACGGACAGGGAGGAATCGGCCCCATCAGCGCCGCACCCTATGGCTCGGCCGGCATCCTGCCGATTCCGTACGCCTACATCGCGATGATGGGCGCCGACGGGTTACGCGACGCGACGAGTGTGGCGGTCCTGACCGCGAACTACGTCGCCAAGCGGCTCGCCCCGGCCTATCCGGTGCTCTACGCCGGTGACGAGGGCCTGGTCGCCCACGAATGCATCCTCGACGTGCGCGACGCGATCAAGACCGCCGGCCTGACCGTCGACGACCTTGCCAAGAGGCTGATCGACTACGGATTCCACGCCCCGACGATGAGCTTCCCGGTGGCCAGCACTCTCATGGTTGAGCCGACGGAGTCCGAGGACCTGCCCGAGCTCGATCGCTTCTGCGACGCCATGCTGGCCATCCGGGCGGAGATCGACGCAGTCGCGGCGGGGGAGTACCCGGCCGACGACAATCCGCTGACCAATGCACCGCACCCCGCTCGGTCGCTGGCCAACTGGACGCATGTCTACTCGGTCGAGATCGGCTGCTTCCCGTCGGGCAACTTCGAGGACAAGTACTGGCCACCGGTCGCCCGGATCGACAACGCCTACGGTGACCGGCACCTCGTCTGCGCTTGCCCGCCGGTCGAGAGTTACGCATGATCGACGCCACTGCCAATGCAGTCTTTTGGCTGTCACTCGCGGTCGCACTGTGGGCGGTCTGGAAGACCATTCGGAACGTTCGCATCTCCAACGCGATGTTCTACGCGGTCTCGGCGGTGGAGGTCGGCACCGTGGTGCTGCTCGTGGCAGGCATCGCCGGTTTGGCTTCGTCGACCCGCGACGTCGACGGCACCGTCTTGGTGTCGTACCTGTTGACGCTGGTGCTGATTCCGCCCGTGGCTCTTATCTGGGGCGTGGCCGAAAAGAGCCGTTGGGGGACCGGCGTGATCGTCATCGGGATGTGGACCGTGGGCATCATGTCGATACGTGTCCTGCAGGTCTGGCATGCCTGAGCCGGTGTCGCAGCCTCCTTCACAGCACGGCCTGCAGCATGGTTTCGGTCGTCTGGTCGTCGCCGTCTATGCCGTCTTCGCGCTGTCGGCGTCGGTCCGCTCGCTGTACCAACTGGCAACGAAGGCATCCGAGGCGCCGGTCGCGTACGCCCTGTCCGCTCTGGCCGGCGCCGTCTACGTCGTGGCCACCTTTGCCCTGGCGACCAACCGGCGGCGGCTCGCTGCCGCGGCGATCGCGTTCGAGCTGGTCGGCGTGCTTGGCGTCGGGCTCGCAACCGTCGTCGACGCCGCGCTCTTCCCGGACGCAACCGTGTGGTCCGACTTCGGCTCCGGCTACGGCTACGTTCCGCTTCTCCTGCCATTGGTAGGGCTCGGGTGGGTGCTGCGGTCCCGCAACTGAAATCCGCCACGGCGGCGCGTGTCGCGCACGTGAAGGGCGTGACGCGTGGGATCTAATGGAATCGGCCCCGCGTGGTATGAGAACGCGGGGCCCCAACATGAACACACGTACGATCCGTTTCCATGGCCAGATTCAATCCTTGGGGTGCGACCCCCGGTCCGTTTCGGCGGGGGATGGGCGAGCGCCTACGCGAGCCGCTCGAGCGGCGCCTACGCGGCCTCGGCCCGGAGGACGCCGCTCTCGTGCGTCAGGCGACGCTGCTGCGGCGCGTCGACGTCGGGCCGCAGAACGCGCGCTACGGTCCCAGAAAGTTCGGCGGATTGAGCTCGATGGCGGTGAGCGCTGCCCACTTTGATGAACCTGAGTTCCTGCGGTGGGAAGCGGTCATCAGCGGGCGGCCCGAACCGGTCGCTCCGCCCCTGCCCTTCAAGCATCGGAAGATGTGGGAGTTTGTCTTCATTCTGGCGGCTGTCCAAGCCGGTGGGCAGTACCGGCCCGGTGCCCGGGGGATCGGTTTCGGCGTCGGTTCCGAGCCGTTGTCGGCCGCATTCGCGCGCGGGGGAGCGGAGGTGGTCGCCACGGATCAGCCGGTCAGTCAGGGGCGAGCGTGGGACAGCAATGGCCAGCTCATGCATGGCCTCGCGAATCTGTCGCACCCGCAGATCATCGGCGACGACGAGCTCGCTCGGCGGGTGACAACGCGGCCAGTCGACATGAACGAGCTGCCGCCGGACCTCGGCCGGTTCGACTTCATGTGGTCATCGTGCGTGATCGAGCATCTCGGCAGCCCCGCGCATGGCCTGGCATTCATCCGCAGCGCGGCAGCTCTGCTGAACCCGGGTGGCGTCGGCGTCCACACCACCGAACTGGAGCTCGTCCCGCGTGAGACGACCATGGACTACGGCCATTGTGCCGTCTATCGCACCGACGACCTGCTCGAACTCGAACAGGAACTCCGCGGCGACGGATTCGAGGTCGACTTCAACCTGCATGTCCCGATGGATTCCCCGGAGGACAGGTTCATCAGCCCGGTCGATCCCAAGGAACCGGACCCAAGTCACCTCAAGCTGGTCATCGGCGACTCGGTCAGCACGTCGTTCGGGATCGTCGTGCGCCGGCCCGCCTAGGAACCTGGCGTTGCGCTCCAGTGCGGGCTGAGGGTGACGACGTCGCCGACGACCGTCACCGCCGGTGGACGAGCTCCCGCGGCTGCTGCGGCATCGGCGATGGTCGCCAACGTGCCAACCGTGACGCGCTGCTGCTGAGACCACCCCGACTCGATGACGGCGACAGGCGTCTCCGGGTCGTGACCGGACGCGATGAACTCGTCGGCCGTCTCGCGCAGACGCGACACACCCATCAGCAGGACGAGCGTGTGGGAACGGTCGGTGGGGAAGTCGCCGATCGACTCGTGACCGGTCAGCACGCTGAACCCTCGGGCCATACCGCGGTGGGTCACCGGGATCCCGGCGGCGGCGGGCACCGAGATGGCACTGGTGACGCCCGGAACGACCTCAACCTGGACACCGGCTTCCTCGCAGGCCAGGCGCTCTTCGCCGCCGCGCCCGAAGACGTAGGGGTCGCCGCCCTTGAGTCGCACGACGATCTTGCCCGCACGCGCCCGGTCGATCAGGATGCGGTTGATCTCGCCCTGGGGGATGGGGTGATGATCGGGCATCTTGCCGACGTCGATGACTTCGACGTCGGGCGCCAGCTCGGCCAGCAGGCCGGTCGGTGCCAGCCGGTCGACCACGACAACGTCGGCTTGGGCCAGGAGGCGACGGCCACGCATGGTGAGCAGATCCGATTCGCCCGGACCGCCTCCGACCAGCGCGACGAAGCCCTCCGGGTGATGCGTGCGGTGACGCAGCGGCAGTTCACCGGCTTGCAGCGCCGCCGCAACGCCGTCGCGCAGGGACGACGCGCGTCCGGCGTCGCCTCCGCCGCTCACGGCGATGAGCACGTCATCCGCTCGTGCGACGGCCGGCATCCACGCGGTCGCGTCATCCGGGTCGCCACCCTTGAGGCACCAGATCTGGCGGGCCTCGGCATCGGCCGCGACCTGGTCGTCGGTGGCCGGGTCGGCGGTGGCGGTCTGCACCAGCCACGCACCGTCGAGGTCCGAGGCCTGGTAGGTGCGCTGATGCCAGGTGATCCGGCCGGTCTCGGCGAGTTCGGTCAGCCGGGCGGTGAGGGTGGGCGAGACCACGGTGAGTTCGGCACCGGCCGCCACCAGGGCGTGTGCGCGCCGTGTTGCCACGTGGCCACCGCCGATGACGACGACCCGGCGACCGCTGATCCGCAGGGTGAGAGGGAACGACCCCGGGTTGGTCATAGGAAGACCTTAGTGAGGCTCAGGTATGCAGGCCGCACTCGGTCTTGTCGAGCCCGGCCCAGCGCCCGGACCGCGGGTCTTCGCCCGGGGCGACGCGACGCGTGCACGGAGCGCAGCCGATCGAGGGATAGCCGTCGTTCAGCAACGGATTGATGATGACGTCGTGCTCGGCGGCGTAGCCGAGCAGGTCATCGAAGGTCCACCCGGCAAGTGGGTTGACCTTCACCAGGCCGTTCTTGTCGTCCCACTCGACCAGGGGCGTGTCGCCGCGCAGCGGCGAGTCCTCGCGTCGCACGCCGGTGATCCAGACCTCGTAGTTCGCCAGCTGCTCGGCGAGTGGTTCGACCTTGCGCATCTGGCAGCACAGCCCGGGATCCCGGGCGAAAAGGTCCTTGCCGTACTTCGCGTCCTGCTCTGCGACGGTCAGCTTCGGCATGACGTCGACGATGGTGAGTTGCATCGTGGACTCGACGGCGTCGCGGGTGCCTTCGGTCTCGGGGAAGTGGTAGCCGGTCTCGAGGAACAGCGTGTCAACCCAGGGCAGGTGCTTCTGGACAACGTGGGGGAGCACGGCATCGGCCATGGAGCACGCCACCGCTGTGCGGTAGCCGAACTCCTGGGACGCCCAGGCCAGCACTTCGTCGGCGTCGGCGTCGGCGAACTTGGCGGTGGCGGCGTCGGCGATCGCCTTCAACTCATCCCGGCTGCGCCGGGGTTGGAGGAGGTCCGCGCGCTCGCGTGCATGCGCGTCACGCTCAGCGTCGTGCTCGAGCTGACGTTCACGCTGTTCCTGGAGCGTCGACACATATCCTCCTGACGGCCGTACCGGTGCCAACACCCCAGCGTAACGAGGTGTTCCCGCCCGGGGCGAATTCCTGGCCCGAGCCTTCGCCGTCGTCACAGCGGCAAAGGAGTGCCTGAACGCATGCCAGTATCGGGATCATGCGCGCAACAACGATCCACGGTCCTGGCGACATCCGATTCGAAGAGGTGCCCGATCCGACCATCGAACAGCCAACGGACGCCATCGTGCGGGTGGTCCGCGGCTGCATCTGCGGATCGGATCTGTGGCCGTATCGTGGAATCGATGGATCGGTCCCCGGATCGACCATCGGACACGAGTGCATCGGTGAGATCGTCGAGGTGGGGTCGGGCGTCCGGGACTTCAAGCCCGGCGACTTCGTCATCGTCCCGTTCGACCACTGCGACAACACTTGTCCGCACTGTCGAGCCGGCATGCAATCCGGGTGCGTGAACCTCGGGTTCACCGTCTCCGGCCAGGGGGAGTACGCACGCGTCAACTTTGCCGACGGTTCGCTGGTCAGCACGCACGGCACGCCCGATGAATCGATGCTGCCGGCACTGCTCACGCTGTCCGATGTGATGGCCACCGGTTGGCACGCCGCCGTCTCGGCGGGGGTTCAACCGGGTTCCACCGTTGCCGTTGTCGGTGACGGGGCAGTGGGTCTGTGTGGCGTCCTGGCCGCCCGCCAGCTCGGCGCCGAGCGCATCATCGCCATGTCCCGGCATGCATCCCGGACGGCAGTGGCCGAGCAGTTCGGCGCCACGGACACCGTGGCCGAGCGTGGGAAGGACGCAGTCGAGCGGGTCCGGGGACTGACCGATGGGGTAGGGGCCGACGCTGTCCTGGAATGTGTGGGTGCCGCGGAGGCGATGCAGACCGCGATCAAGATTGCCCGCGCCGGTGCGAGGGTCGGGTACGTCGGGGTGCCCCACGACATCGATTCGCCGCTCGATTTGACCTTCCGTCGCAACATCGGCCTGGTCGGTGGCATGGCGCCGGTTCGCAAGTACCTTCCCGATCTGGTCGAGCTCGTGCTTGCTGGGACGATCGACCCGAGTCCGGTCTTCGACGTGACACTCCCGATGAGCGAGTCGGCCGCTGGCTATCGCGCCATGGACGAACGGCGCGCGATCAAGGTTCTGTTGGAGCCGTAGATCTCTGCCGGCTGAAGAACCGCCACAGCTCGTCAGTGGCGTCCCACGGTGCTGTGCTACCGGCGCGACCGGGCCACGTGTGGCCCTCGCGGTCGATCGTCACCAGCGTCACCTCGCGGTCGTCTGCACATACGGCTTTTGCGGTGACAACGGGTCCGCGTCGTGAGCTTTGAGGGTTCTCGCACCTCGAAATGCGGCGCCAGCCAGCCATCACCCTCGGAATCGACTGCGCGCCCGGGACAACCGCTGGCCCGCCGTCGAAGCGAACAATGGTGTCGTCCAGCCCGTGCACGTGAATGACCGAGGTTGGTCGCGGTTCCGCGCACCGGCCCACCTGCGTTCCGGCCACCACCCCGATGGCCGCGAACAACGAGGTTCGACAGGCGAGTGCGTAGGCGAGGACTCCGCCGTTGCTCATACCGGCGACATGGACACGTTCGCGATCGATCGGTAGGACTCGCGTCAGCCGCGCGACCATCTCCGTCACGAACGCGACGTCGTCGACGCCGTCGTCCGCCGCCGGGCCACAGCATGAACCCGCGGCGTTCCAGCTCAGGCCGACGCCCTCGGGATGGACCACGACGAACTTGTGCCTTTCGGCAAGGTCGTTCCATCCGTAATCATGTTCGATCTGCTCGGCCGTGAAGCCCCACCCGTGCACGACGAAGACGAGGGGAGCGGGGGCCGACAACCGGGTCGGCCGGTAGACACGGAAGGTGCGGGGCTGGCCATCTATCTCGATGGTCTGGACGGAGGATCCCCGCGGGATTCTCGTTGGCCCGGTCGACGATTTGGGCCCACATCCAGCCACCATGACGACGGCGGCCAGAGCCGCCGCCCAGAAGCGCCAGATCGTGCTGGTCAGGTTCGGCCTCGTCGGTTCAGGATCGTCGACCACACGAAAATCGCGACGGCAAACAGCGGCAGGATCCCCGGGATGTAGAAGCCGTAGACCACCACGTACTCGAGCGGCTCGTGCGGCTGGATGACCCGGTGCCCAATGAACAACGCAGTGATCCACGGGCCGATCGCGTTGGCGTATGCCCCCAGGATGAGCAGCCATTTCCCGGCAGTCACCGGGGCTCCCGGTCGGTGGATCGCAGGCCAGGCGCCAGCCACCGCCAGGACGACCATGCCGTTGAGGAGGCCCTCCAGGTGAGCGAAGTGCCAGTTCTTGTAGAGGTCCGTGCCGACCGGTCCGGTCGCAGCGGCGTACGAGAAGCCGATTCCGGCGAGGAGCCCGATCAGCAGAACGATGGATCCGTGCAGTGCGAGATCCCTGCGGGCACCGCCCTTGCTGGTCGCCATGGCGTCCACGGTAGGGCAGGGGACCGGCGGCGCGCCTAGGAAATCACGCCGACAGCCGGAACGGCGGGTACTCGTCGGTGACCATGACGAACGCGTAGGCGATCACCCGGTTCTCCCACCGGAACACACCCTCGACGAAGTCGAACATCCCGCGCGGGTAGCGCTCGGTGAACAGGATGGCGAACCACGCCACGATGACGACCGCCACGGCCGCAATGCCGAGGAAGAACAGCACCATGTAGTGAGGGATCGCCAGGAACCACTTCACCAGCGGCAGCCACCGGTTCAAGTCGCGAGCCACGTCCGGATACCGGTAGTCGAGTTGCACCGCTTGATGATCGGTGGTCGACGGGTAGCGATCGTCCATCAGGGCGAGATAGGCGCAGACCCGGTTGCCGAACCGCTGGAGCTCCAGGTTCCAGTCGAACCACCAGCGGGGGTACTTCTGGCGGAACACGATCATGACCAAGGGCGCGGCGAACAACAGACCGCCGGCACCCACGCCGGTCCTGGTTGCACCGTTCTGGTCCGACCATTCCCAACTCCCGCCGAGCACCAACCCGAGCACGATCAGGATCGGAACGGCGACAAAGATGCGGAACGCCGTCGTCACACGATTCAACGGCCGGTCTGGGTACTCGACGGCGAACTGCACCGGATAGATCTCATCTTGCATGAGCTGCCTCCACTGTCGTCTCATCCTGACGTATCTGGCTCCGCCCCACGAGAGGCATGTGTCCCGCAATCCAAGGTCAGACGTCCCGGAAGAGGAGGAGCTTCTCTCAAGTAACTGACATAATGTGCATTATCGGCGCAAGGATCGAAGTAGACAGCCATGTGCAAATGCGGTGCTCCACGCCTCTGCAACTCCATCAGCCAATGGCATCGCAGGAAGCCTGGACTCTTGCGAATCTGGTCGAACAGGCGAGTTGTGAGCCGATGCCAATCGGTTTGAGTCGGCGGAATGTCTCGCAGCGTCAACGTCAGCGCGAACCCGTTTCCGGTCAGATCGTCCGGGATGATCGACTGCAGGAACCGGGTGTTCCGTCGAGCTGAGTCTCTGGACCATCCGGTGACGTTTCCCCGCTTGTTTCCGACCGGATGCGGGTTTCCGCCACCGGAGACGGACAGCCCGTTCTGGGAGAATTTGACTACCGCCATCGTTGCCTCGATGTGTGGTCACGGCCCCCAGCGACTGCAATCGCGTGGGGGTCACTTTTTGGTCCCGGTGTGGTCCCTTGCCGAGATATGCAACCTCTAATCAAGAGAGGTGTCGGGTAGCCGCGCCGAACAAAGACCAAACAAAGCCCAGCGCTAGCCGGAGCAAGCGCATTACTGTGCCGTTTCACGTCAACAGGCGTTGACGACCCCGCAAGGCAAGGCAGGGAACCGGTGAGCACGACCGAAGGCACGTTCGCGAGGCAATGGGCGGCCAGCGCGACCAGAGCCCTCACAGCGAGCGCTCGAGGCCCCCAGAAGCCGTTAGAGGCGCTCAGAGCCGTGCGACACGCCGTGTGGTGCGCGCAGCAGGCAGAAATTTTCTGGATCGAAGCCGCACGCCGATCCGGAGCCTCATGGGAAGACATCGCCCAGGCACGCGGCACCACCCGCCAAAACGAGATCCAAGCGCAGCAGCGACGCGAACGAGCTGCAGCCGTCGAACCGATCGACCGGTGGCTCCAGCGGCGCCTACTCGCGCTCAGGAACGAGGAACGAGCGTCTAGGCGCGGCAACAGAGTTCACCATGCGGTGAACTCCAAATTTCCGTGACAGAAGTAGCCATGGCTTTATCAATGATTGACGCGAGAGGCACGTTGCCAAAGGCCACCGACAGAACCGCACGAAGCGCCGAGCGACACCGCCACCACACACCACCGACGCCCGCCCGCGTCGGATCGCGCACGTCTGCGCGCCCGCCGCAGACGGAACGACGGACGGCGCGCGGCGTCAGCGCCACCCGACGCCCCGTCCTCGTTGTCGAACAGACCAGATGGTCGGGAACGCCGCCGCCTCTGGCGGAGCCTCTGGTGCCCGGGAGTGACCCCCCGCAGCCGCTACGCGGCTAAGAGCGCGGGCGGCACCCCCTCCACCAAAGACGGCGGCTACAAAGGAGCCGCTGGAGCGGTCCGAGCGAATTTTCGGAATGCCTGCAAAGTCAGTGGTTTTCTCAAAACCTACCCCCGTTACAGGTCGGGGGTCCGGGTGTTCCGTCTAGGTTGTGGCAGTGGCTGACGAGTGGTTTCGATCTCAACTATGGGGACCGGATGACCAAGGCGGTCCGGCACACCGGGGGTACAGCGGTGATCCGAGGCGGCGGATGATCGGGAGGTCGCGATGAGTATCGAGTTCTTGACGGCGAAGGCTCCGGCCAAGGTGTCGGAGATTGCCGCGCTGGAAGCGCGGCTGGCGGCAGCGCTCCCTGAGGCATTTCGACGCTTCTTGGAAGATCGCGGAGGGGGCAAGCCGATTCCAAATCAGGCCCTTGGCGAGTCCGCCCAGCCTTTGGGGGTCGGGGTCAACCGCTTCTTTACCGTTGAGGAACTTACGGAACGCCACAAAGACTTCGGTCAGCGCATTCCAGGCGACCTGCTCGCGATCGCGGACACGGAAGGTGGCAATCTCGTTTGCGTCGCCGTTGACGGCGACAGAACCGGGGCGGTCTATTTCTGGGATCACGAATTGGAGGTTGGCGAGGGCGAACCTCCGAGCGAGGCGAACCTCACGCCTCTCGCCGCTGACTTTGAACGCTTCCTCGAGTGCCTCGTCCCACTGGACGTATCCGGCACGGAGCAGCCGATGCAAGTCGTGTCGGCTTGGATCGATCCCGAGTTCTTGGCCAGCCTTGAGCGCGACGACTGACTCGATCCGATTGCCCTGCTCAGCGGTCCGATCAGCACACTAGGACTCCCCGACGACACATCCCGGAATTGCAGGGAATTTTTCAAAACCTACCCCCGTGTTACAGGCAGGGGGCGACGGTATTCCGTCATCGTGGCTCTGCTCTATGCCGATCCGGCGCTCTGATCGGGCTGCTGAGCAATCCGACCGCCCACATCGCGGGCGGACAATTCTTCGGCGAGTATGGCCAGCAGTTTCTCGGTCATCACGACTGTTCGCTCGCCCGAGGTGTCGGAATAGAGGTATATGCCGCCGAATCCGTAGGTGGGATCGGAGACCCAACTCGGAGACAGCGGATCGCCATCGAACGCGTCGTACTCGTCCCAGTCCCGGAACTCATAACCACGGTCGTCGACACGCATCCAGCGTTCGGCCGCTGCTCGCAGCGCTTCTTCGGCGGCGCCCGGCTTGGGCTCCACCAAGTCCACGACTAGGAAGCCCGGACTTCCCGCCCAACTCTCGAGGTTTCCGTTGTCGTCATAGAACGGCCTGCCACCCTCACATGCGTCGTCATCAATCGTCAGTTCGGCCATGCATGCGACGCTAGTTCTGGACCACGGCGGAGGTCGATGAGGTTCACCCAAACGTCACCCGG
>DATEDT010000113.1:0-42174 GCA_035281505.1 Aeromicrobium sp.
GCTTCGCTCTTGGTCATCCCCACCTTCGCCGGCCCCAACGACCCATAACCGATGGTGAGGTCTTCGGAGCTCTCGATCACCACCCCGTTCGCCGACGGCTTCGGCGAGGGGAGACCCTCGCAGCCGGTGAGAAGTCCGAGAGTCACCACGATTGCGAAGTACCTACGCATTCCATCTACCTCCATCGAGTTGGATTGATGCAGTTCTGTCGAGTATTCGGTGCACGTTTCGCCGCGGGCGCCTGGTCACTGGCGTGGGGGTGCCAGTGATTGGTCGGCTTCGTCGCCATCGGCTTCTTCGATGCGGCGATAGTGGCGATCGCGTGATTTGAGGGTGACGCCAGCGAGGATTGAAGCGACGAGAGAAGCGGTCAGGACGGCAACCTTGACGTGCTCGTCCTGGGTACTGCCGGCTCCGAAGGCGAGGTCGCCGATGAGCAGCGAGACGGTGAACCCGATCCCGGCCAGCATGGAAACGCCCAGGATGTCGAGCCAGCGCAGGCTCGGGTCGAGGGAGGCTCGCGTGAAGCGGGCCACGGCCCAGGTCATGGCGAGAATGCCGAGCGGCTTGCCCAGCACCAAACCGGCGACGACGCCGACGGCGACACGGTTCGTCAGCGACTCGAAGAGACCTGCGAAGCCTCCGATCGTCACGCCTGCAGCGAAGAAGGCGAACACCGGCACTGCGATTCCGGCGGAGATCGGCCTGATCCGATGCTCGAAGTGCTCGGCCAGGCCAACGCCGCTGCGCTCGCCCTCGGGAGCCGGCCCGAGGATGACCGGGACCGTGAAGCCGAGCAGCACGCCCGCCACCGTGGCGTGGACACCGGAGGCGTGCACAAAGGCCCACGCAACGAACGCGAGCGGAAGGAGCAGCCACCAGCGTCGAATCTGGCGTTGCACGGCGATCGCGAACAGACCGATCGGCACCAGGGCGGCGAGGAGATACCCGGAGTGCAGTTCGCCGGTGTAGAAGATCGCGATGATCACGACCGCGAACAGGTCGTCGACCACGGCCAGCGTCAGCAAGAAGGTGCGGAGTGCGATCGGCAGGTGCGTGCTGATCATGGCAAGAATCGCCACGGCAAAGGCGATGTCGGTCGCGGTCGGGATGGCCCAGCCGCGCAGGGCTCCGTCCCCCGCGGTGAGGTTGATCGCCACGTAGACAAGCGCGGGGACGGCCACACCTGCGATCGCAGCGAAGATCGGGACGGCGGCGCGGCGCGGGTCGCGAAGGTCGCCGGCGACGAACTCACGCTTGAGCTCCAGGCCCACGACGAAGAAGAAGATCGCCAGCAGGCCGTCTGCGGCCCACGTGCCCAGCGAGAGGTTCAGGTGTACGGACTCGGGTCCGATCCGGTAGTCGCGCAGAGCTTCGTACGAGCCGACGGCTGGTGAATTCGCCCAAATGATGGCGATCCCGGCGGCCAGCAGCAGCAGCGCGCCACCGACTGTCTCCTTGCGAAGAATGTCGGCGACGCGAGAGGCCTCGGCCCGCGGAACACGTCCGAAAAGGGTGCGCGCGGGCACGGGAACTGCATGAAGGTCCGGCATCAGGCTCCTCGGGTCGACGATGTCGTTGCCGACCCGTCTTCCCGGCGCACCGTGGCCCACTTTACCGGGCGATCGCGAAGTGGTGCGAATGAGTTGGCCTGTAAGCCGGATTCTGTCCTCCCGAAGGAGGGGCGACCATCCATCTGGGGCGCACATTGCTGTACGCCTCGGTGCGACCTACCCGCTGACGTAGGACGAGCAGCCCGTCAGCGCAGGCATTCCCTGCCGAAACAGCGGATGCCCTCTTGGTCTTGCTCCCGGTGGGGTTTACCGAGCCATCGGCGTCACCGTCGATGCTGGTGAGCTCTTACCTCACCGTTTCACCCTTACCCGCACCCCCGCCCGAAGGCAGGGGCCGCTGGCGGTCTGTTCTCTGTGGCACTGTCCCGCACGTCTCCGTGGGTGGCTGTTAGCCACCACCGTGCTCTGTGGAGTCCGGACTTTCCTCAGTCGGTGGCTCTTCAACCATCGACCGCGGCCGCCCGGCCAACTCATTCGCAGTTCCAGTGTAGGGAGTCGCGTAACCCCGCGGGTCTCCCCAGCGATATGGGAAACAAGACCCCCCGAAGAAGGCAGAACACGATGGCGGAATGGCGACTCCAGATCTACCTCGTTTCGGACCGGACCTCGCAGGAGCTCATCGCCGGGCTCCTCGCCGGGATTGACAGCGTCGTCGTCGAAGCAGCGAGCAGCGACTTCGACCACTTCCTCATCGTCGAGTCCGCCACCGGCCGGGAAGCCGATGAGGTCCTTCGGTTCATCCAGGCTGTCGATCCCGAGGTGAAGCTGATCCACACGACCTCCTTTCGGCCGGTGGAGCCGAGCGCCGCGTGAGGCACTAGCCTCGCCCAGTGCTCATCCTCCTGCCGCCGTCGGAAGGCAAGACCGAGCCATCCGACGGTCCCGCGCTCGAACTTGACGCGCTGACGTCACCGAGCCTGACGCCAACACGTCGCCGTGTCCTCGATGCCCTCGTCCGGGTGTGCGAGGGAAACGCCACTCGCGCCGCCAAGCGGCTCGGACTCGGACCGACGCAACTCGACGAGCTGGCACGCAACGCAGCGCTGTGCACTGCTCCGACGGCGCGGGCCGACACCGTCTATACCGGCGTCCTGTACGCAGCGTGGGATCCGGCCACGCTCGCGAAGCCCGCGCGCATCTTCGCCGACCAACACGTGGCGACAGCGAGTGCGCTGTTCGGCGTGGTCCGGGCGGGTGACCTGATCCCGGCGTACCGGTTGTCCGCCGGTGTGGAACTCCCCCGCCTCGGTCCAGTCGCCGCGCTCTGGCGGAAACCGCTCGGGCCGGCTCTCGATGAGCTCACCGGCGGCGGCCTGCTCGTCGATCTCCGCTCCGGCGCCTACGTCAACCTGCACCGGCCGGCCGGTGACCTGGCGGAACGGACTGCGACGATCCGTGTCCTCAACGAGGTCGACGGCGTGCGCAAGGTGGTCAGCCATTTCAACAAGGCCACCAAGGGTGCGATCGTGCGCGACATCTGTGCGAACCGCATCGAATCAGCCACTCCCGGCGCGCTGGCCGACGCGCTGCGGGACCTCGGCTGGGCGGTCGAGCTCGACGGCCATCGCCTCGACGTCGTGATCTGACGCACCGGGTAGAGTCGACGGCGAAAGGGAGTAGTCCCCAACAGTCGTATCGACATGCTGGCCAGCGATCTGGTCCGGTGCGACCGGCCAGAGCGATCTGGCGGACGAGACTTTCGACCGAATGCCTATGGGCAGTTCCGGTCGAGGTCTTGGCACAGGGCCCCTCGTCCGGAGGGACAGGAGCCTTGTCACATGTGGGAAGCACTGGCGATCAGCACGGCTGTGATCTTCGCCGCCGAACTCGGCGACAAGAGCCAGCTCCTGGCGATCGCCTTCGCCAACCGGTACCGCGTCCGGGATGTTCTCGTGGGCATCACGCTGGCAACCAGCGTCGTCCACCTGGGTTCGGTCGCGCTGGGTGCGGCGTTGGGCGCACAACTCGAGCGGCACGCCGGGGCGGTTGAACTGACGACCGGCCTGGCGTTCCTCTTCTTCGCCGCGTGGACGATTCGCGGCGACTCCGTCGATGACGCCGACATGGAGAAGACCGAACTCTTCGGGCGCTGGGCGGTGTTGGCGGTGGCCGGCGCGTTCGCGCTGGCCGAACTCGGCGACAAGACGATGCTGGCCACCGTGACACTGGCCGCACGCGGCGACGTCATCGGCACGTGGATCGGGTCGACCGTCGGCATGGTCGCAGCGGACGCCTTGGCCATCGCGGCCGCGATCCAGGTCGGCCGCTATCTGCCGGTGCGCACCATGTCGTTGCTGGCGGCCGCCGCATTCGTCGCCATCGGGATCATCTACATCGCCGACGGCCTGCCGCACTTCGTCCCTTGGGTCCCCCACTTCAAGGGCCCGCTGTGACGGGCTCTACGGCACGTGCGAGAAGTTGCGTAGTGATGTTGCGCCGTCGGGCCACCACTGGATCGTCGTGACTGACGCCGGCGCCAGCTCCATCCGAAAGATGGAGGAGATGGGCGCCCCCAGCGCGTCGGCCACCAGGAGTTTGATCGGCGTGACGTGACTGACCACGACCACTGTCTTCTCAGCGTGGAGGTCCAGGAGCCGGTCGCGCGCTGCGAGGACCCGCTCACGCACGCCGTCAATTGCCTCCCCGCTCGGCGGTGCAATCGCCGTCGAGTCGAGCCACCTCTGCAGGTCGTTCGGCCACTGCTCGAGGATCTCGCCGAAGGTGTAGCCCTCCCAATCACCGAAGGCCACCTCGGCGAAGGCCGGCTCCAGGTCGACCTCCAGGCCCAACGCCGACGCGATGACGCCGGCGGTCTCCTGGGTGCGCCGCAGGGGTGACGCCACGACGACATCAACGCCGCCGAGCGCCCGAATCCACTCCCCTGCCCGCTTCGCCTGGTCACGCCCGGAGTCGGTGAGCTCGGGATCGGTGCCTCCTGAGCCGGAGAAGACCTTCCGTTCGGTGTGTTCGGTCACGCCGTGGCGCACGAGCACCAAGGTGGTTGGCGTGGACGAGAACTTCGAACGCCAACCGTGCCGGTCGGCGGACGTGTCCGGCGCCGGGACGGCTGAGATGCCGGTTTCCTTGCCGTCGAGCGCTGCGTTGACCAGCGCGTCAGCAGCCTTGTTCTGCTCCCGCGCGACCCACGTCCACACCACCGGCCGGCCGGCCAGCTCGCGCTGCGCGGTGAGGGCAAGCGGCTTCATGTCCGGATGCTTGATCCGCCAGCGGCCGGCCATCTGTTCGATGACCAGCTTCGAGTCCATCCGCACCTCGAGCTCGGCATCCGCGGCGAACTCATTCGCCAACGCGATGCCGGCGATCAGGCCGCTGTACTCGGCGACGTTGTTCGTGGCGATGCCCAACGTTTCGGCCTTGGTGGCCAAGACCTGGCCGGTGTCGGCGTCACGCAGAAGCGCGCCATAGGCCGCCGGACCGGGGTTGCCTCGCGAACCACCGTCCGCCTCGACGATGACGCGCCTGCTCATGCCCACCGCGTCAGAGCCCGGACTCGACGGTGCGAATCAGGATCCGGCTGCATTCGGGGCAGCGGAGCACCTCATCGTCCGGCTTGTCGGCGAGCTCGCGCAGGTCCGCGCCGTTGATCTCGAGGTGACATCCCTCGCACCGGCGGGCCCGCAGCGCTGCCGCGCCGAGACCGCCGTGCTGCGCGCGCACCTTGTCGTACAGGTTGCGTAGGTCATCCGGGACCTGTCCCACGAGGTCGTCGCGAACCTGTCGTACCGAGTTGGCTTCGGCATCGATGACCTCGACCGCGGCGTCCCGGGCCGACGTTTCGTGTTCCAGCTCGGCGCTGATGCGGTCGACCTCCGCCGAGATGGCCGCTAAGCGGTTCTGCGCCTCCTCCAGCTGCTCCATGATCTCGAGCTCTTCGTCCTCCAGCGTCGAGATTCGCCGGTCGAGGGCGCCAAGTTCGTGCTGCAGACTGCTCAGGTCCTTGGGGTTGGTGATCGCCCCGGACGACAGTCGGTCCTCGTCGCGCACCCGCCGCTGCCGCACCAACTCGATCTCGGAGTCGAATTTCGCCTGGGACCGCTCAAGGTCGCCGACCTCCGTCTCGGCGGCAACGCGCTGGCCGTCCAGCTCGCGCGCCTGAGCCTGGAGCGCCTCGATCCGGGCATGCTCTGGCAGCGTCGTCCGTCGATGGTCCAGTTGGGCGAGCACAGCGTCCTTGGCCTGCAGGTCCAGAAGGGTCAATTGGGCGGATGGATCAGCTTTCAGCGTCGGCTCCTCGGCTGGGGACAGCGAACGTCCACGGATCGGTGACGATGGTCGACACCGTGATCGCAACCGTAGCGCCCAGGCGCTCCCGGAGTGCCTGGGCGGCAACCGGAAGCCACGTCCACTCGGCTGCCCAGTGCGGGACATCGACGACGGCGCAGGCGCCGGCGAGCTCGCGGTGCTCGCTGACCGGGTGATGCCGGAGGTCAGACGTGACGTAGACATCGGCACCGGCGGCCTGTGCGGCTCCGAGCAGGAAGTCGCCGGATCCGCCACACAACGCCACGGTGCGCACGGTGGCGTCGGGATCGCCGGCGATCCTGGTGGCGCTGTGGTGGCCGGGGAGACGGTCGGCGACAAGGGCGGCGAAGTCACGCAGCGCCATCGGCTCGTCGAGCCGGCCGATGCGACCGCTGCCGCGGTCGGCGGGGCGCGGTTCGGTGGCGATGACGTCGTAGGCGACTTCCTCATAGGGATGGGCGGCGAGCAGGGCGGTCCGCACCGACTCCCGGACCGCGGGCCTCGCCACGAGCTCGAGACGGACCTCCTCGACGGTCTCGACCTCGCCCACCTGGCCAATGGCCGGGTTCGCCCCCGCCAACGGACGGAACTGGCCGGTGCCTCGCGACGAGAACATGGCTCGGTCGTAGTCGCCGACGACGCCGGCGCCCGCATCGTGCATGGCCGCCGCGACGCGTGCGGCGTCATCGACCGGGACGTAGACGATCCACTTGTCGACGGCGTCGCCGTCCACCTCCAGCGGGCGAAGACCGCTCAGGCCCAAGGCGAGCGCCATCGACTCGGACACGCCGAGCGGTGGACTGTCGGCGTTGGTGTGACACGTGTGCAGGCCGATTCCGTTCGCGATCAGGTCGTGGATGACGCGGCCCTTCGGCGTGCTCGCCGCCACGGTGGTGACCCCGCGCAGGAGCAGCGGATGGTGGGTGACGACAAGGTCCGCATCGAGGGCGATGGCTTCGTCGACAACGGCCTGGACCGGATCGACAGCCAGCAGAATCTTGGTGACCTCGGCCTCCGGATCGCCCACGACGGTGCCCACGGCATCCCAGTCGTCAGCCCATTCCGGTCGGTACAACGCATCGAGCGCCGCGACGACTTCGCGCAACGAGGGCATGCGCTCAGAGTAGTCTCGGCGCGTGCTCGGATATCTCACCCTCATCGCATGGGCGATCACGATCGTCGTCGGCCTCCGGATGCACGGCGTGAAGCGAATGCCCGTTGGCATCGTCTTGCCCCACGCGGCGCTTGCACTGACCGGACCCATCGTGTGGATCGCGTATCTGGCCAAGGATCAGCCGGCGGCCCTCGGCTGGCTGGCGGTGGCCTGGGCGATTCTCGTCAACGCACTGGGAGACGCAGCGAACGTGCGCCGGTGGAAGAAGAAGTCCGACGGCGGGCTCGGCCTCATCGGTACCTATGTGGCGCGGGTCAAGGCGCGGCGGATCCTGCTCGTCCACCTGAGCCTGGCCGGCACGACCACCGTCCTGGCCATCGTGACGGTGCTGCAGGCCTGACCGCGTTCGGCGAGTGGGCGGTGAGGGTCTCTCCCCCAAGCACTCCGCTTCGCTCCGCGCAGGGGGGACCCCCATGGTTCGAGCGCTCTACTCATTTCGCTTGCCGCGACGGCCACAGCCGCCACGCCAAGCGAGTGGGCGGTGAGGGTCTCGAACCCCCGACCTTCCGGGTGTAAACCGGATGCTCTAGCCAACTGAGCTAACCGCCCTCGGGGCCCCACGACCCTACCGTTTCGCTGCCACGGCTTCGCCGCCACAGCCCGCAAAAAGCCGCAGCCGCCAAGGTCTCGGGTCCCGGGCGGCTGCAGCAGCAATATCAAAGCGCATTCCGCCTGACCTTGCAGCGGATTCGGAAAATCAGTTGAGCGCGGCCAGCGCTTCTTTGTAGCCGGCGAAATCACGGGCCTCGCCGAGCGGATTGTTGACCGTCCACCGCACGATGCCGTCGGCGTCGATGAGGAAGGTCGCGCGTCGCGCTGCGCCCGGGCCCGGCTCGAAGACCCCATACGCCTGGCTCACCGCGCCGTGCGGCCAGAAGTCGCTGAGGATGTCGAACGTGTAGCCCTCCTGGTCGGAGAACACGCGGTTCGAGAACACCGGATCACAGGAGATCGCCACTACGACGGCGCCCTGTTCGGTGAACACCGACAGGTTGTCCCGGATCTCGCACAGCTCACCGGTGCAGATGCCGGTGAATGCGAACGGGAAGAACACCACCGCAACCGGCTTGCCACGCAGGCCGGACAGGCTGACCTCCTGCCCGTGCTGGTTCTTCAGCGTGAAGTCGGGCGCGAGCTCCCCAACGGCAATGGTCATCCAACGCTCCTCAGCGCTTGTGGGTCGACAGTTTGGTGGCCGCCCAGTCGGCCGTGGCCGACGAAGTTGTCGTCGTCGACAGGCCGGCCACCGGAGCTGCCTCGACGATGTCTGCGCCGGAGACGTAGCCGTCGCGACCGACCTTGGGGGTCAGGAGCCAGATCGAACCGCCCTCGACGAGATCGGCCAGCGCGTCCATCAGAGCGTCCGCCAAGTCGCCATCCCCGTCACGCCACCACAGGATCACACCATCGACGACCTCGGTCGCCTCACCGTCGACCAAGGCATTGCCCGTGTGGGATTCGATGGACGCACGCAGCTCGGCGTCGACATCTTCGTCCCACCCCAGTTCCTGGATGACGGTGTCGGGGACGAAGCCCAGCCGGCCGGCTTCCAACGCTCCTCCTCAGGTGTGCCGCGTCACAATTCTCGTGTTCGCGTACCTCACAGTAGCGAAAACTCTCGTGGAAGGATGGAGGGGTCACCTGCCGCGGGAGCCTACGTGAATCCTTCTGAACGTCCGCCGATCCTCCACGAGGGCATGCCCACACAGTTGCCCGACATCGATCCCGACGAGACGGCCGACTGGGTCAGCTCGCTGAACGAGATGATCGAGTCCCGCGGGCGGGAGCGGGCGCGGTACGTGATGCTGCGGCTCCTGGAGCGGGCGCGCGAGAAGAACATCGGCCTGCCGGCACTGCGCAGCACGGACTTCATCAACACCATTCCGCCTGAGCGCGAGCCGGAGTTCCCCGGTGACCTGGAAATCGAGCGGAACATCCGGATGATGATCCGGTGGAACGCCGCCGTCATGGTGGCTCGGGCGAACCGTCCCGGTCTGGGCGTGGGCGGTCACATCGCGACGTATCAGTCCGCAGCCAGCCTCTACGAGGTCGGCTTCAACCACTTCTTCCGCGGACGCCAGCACCCCGGCGGGGGCGACCAGATCTACGTGCAGGGCCACGCCGCCCCCGGCATCTACGCCCGCTCCTACCTCGAGGGAAGGCTGACCGAAGAGCAGCTCGATCACTTCCGGCAGGAGCGCAGCCACGGCGTCGGCAAGGGCTTGTCGTCGTATCCGCATCCACGGCTCATGCCGAACTACTGGGAGTTCCCCACCGTCTCCATGGGCCTCTCGGCGATCAACGCCATCTACCAGGCCCGGTTCAACCGGTACTTGCAGAACCGCGGCATCAAGGACACCTCGCAGCAGCACGTTTGGGCTTTCCTCGGCGACGGCGAGATGGGCGAGCCGGAGTCGCTCGGCGCCATCGGGCTGGCCGCCCGCGAAGAGCTCGACAACCTCACGTTCGTCATCAACTGCAACCTGCAGCAGCTCGACGGCCCGGTTCGCGGCAACGGCAAGATCATCCAGGAACTCGAAGCGTTCTTCGGCGGCGCCGGCTGGAACGTCATCAAGGTCGTGTGGGGCCAGCCTTGGGACGACCTGCTGGCCCGCGACGTGGACGGCGTCCTGGTCAACCAAATGAACCGGGTGCCGGACGGCGAGTTCCAGACGCTGTCGGTGGAGTCCGGCGCGTACAACCGCGAGCACTTCTTCGGCCCCGACCCTCGGCTCCAGCAGATCGTCGCGCACCTGAGCGACGAGCAGATCGAGCGTCTCCCCCGCGGAGGCCACGACTACCGCAAGGTTTTCGCCGCGTTCGACGCCTCGGTGAAGCACACCGGCCAACCCACCGTGATCCTCGCCCACACCGTCAAGGGCTGGCTGATCGAATCGCTCATGGGCAAGAACGCCACCCACCAGATGAAGAAGCTGACGACCGAGGACCTCAAGCGCTTCCGCGACAAGCTGTACATCCCGATCACCGACCAGCAGATCGATGACGCGCACTACGTCCCGCCGTTCTACCACCCGGGCCCGGACAGCGAAGACATCCAGTACATGCTGGCCCGCCGCGAAGCGCTCGGCGGACCCATCCCGTCCCGCACGTTCGAGACAAAGCCGCTCAAACTGCCTGGCGACCCGGTCTACGCCGAGCTGGCGCAGGGTTCGGGCAAGCAGGCCGTTGCCACCACGATGGCGTTCGTCCGGCTGCTCAAGGAACTTATGCGGGACCCGGAGATCGGTGACCGCATCGTGCCGATCGCACCGGACGAGTACCGCACGTTCGGTATGGACGCGATGTTCTCGACGGCCAAGATCTACAACCCGCACGGGCAGACCTACGACTCGGTCGATCGCAAGCTGCTACTCGCCTACAAGGAGTCGCCGCAAGGTCAGTTGCTGCACGAGGGCATCAGCGAGGCCGGCGCCATGGCGTCCACGACCGCCGCCGGCAGCTCCTACTCCACCCACAACGAACCGATGATCCCGGTCTACATCTTCTATTCGATGTTCGGGTTCCAGCGGACCGCCGACTCCATCTGGGCCATGGCCGACCAGTTGGCCCGCGGGTTCCTGATCGGCGCCACCGCCGGCCGGACCACACTGACCGGCGAGGGCCTCCAGCACGCCGACGGCCACTCACCGCTCATCGCGCGCACCAACCCGGCGGTCATCCACTACGACCCGGCGTTCGCGTTCGAGATCAGGCACATCGTCCGATCCGGTCTGGAGCGGATGTACGGCGAAGACGCTGAGGACGTCATCTTCTACCTCACCGTCTACAACGAGCCGATCATCCAGCCCGTCGAGCTGGCCGGGCTGGACGTCGACAGCCTGCTCAGGGGCGCCTACCTTTACCGGCGGGCGGAAGGAGACGGCATTCCGGCCCGCATCCTGGCGTCCGGCGTCGCCGTGCCGTGGGCGCTGAGGGCCCAGGAAATCCTGGCCGAGCAGTACGGCGTCGCCGCGGACGTGTGGTCCGTGACGTCGTGGAACGAGATCGCGAAGGAAGCGGTCGAGGTGGAGCGGTGGAACCTGAACCACGCCGGCGAGGAGTACCGCCAGGCGTGGATTACGCAAACCTTGGCCGAGGAGAAGGCCGTCACCCTTGCGGTCAGCGACTACATGCGGGCTGTCTGCGATCAGATCGCACCCTGGGTGCCCGGCGGATGGGAGTCGCTCGGGACCGACGGGTTCGGTTTCGCCGACACCCGCGCGGCGGCCCGCAGAGCGTTCCAGGTCGACACCGAATCCATCGTCGTCGGGGTCCTGCAGGGGCTGGCCGAGCGCGGCCACATCGAGCGCGCCGTCGTCGCGAAGGCCTTCGCCGATCTGCGGCTGGACGACCCGACGGCCGTCGCCGGCCAGCAGCAGGAGGGCGGCGACGCCTAGCCCCTCTCTAAGATGTGGGCATGCGTCGCTGGCCCTACACCTTTCTGGTGATCGTCTCGGCGCTGATCGGGATCACGGCGGTGGTGCTCTCCCAGCAGTTGGGCGTCCCCCTGCGCGACCCCGAGGGCTTCCTGGGCCCGGCCTACGTCCGACTCCCCGCCCTCGCCTTCCTGTTCTTCGCGCTCGGCATCATCCCGCAGGCCATCCGGCGCAGCGGCGTCAAACGCGTCCCACAGGCAATCGCCGAGATTCTGCGCGAGGAATGGAGCTGGACCCGGGTCCTCAACATCATGACCGGGCTCGTCGGCTTCTACATCTGCTACGTCAGCTATCGCAACATCAAGAGCTACCTGCCGCTGCTCCGCGAAGACGTCCTCTTCGACCACGACATGCTGCAGCTCGACCACTTCCTGATGTTCGGCAACAACCCGGCGCCCATCCTGCACAACCTGCTCGGGACGAGCGTGACGGCCGAGGTGCTCGCCACGGCCTACCTGGGCTACCTGCCCCTGATCCCGATCACCCTCGGGCTGGTCCTGACCTGGAGCCGCAATGCCTCGCTCGGCGCCTGGTACGCGACCGCGCTCAGCCTCAACTGGATCCTGGGCGCCATCAGCTACTACATACTGCCGACGCTCGGGCCGGCGTTCTTCCAGCCGTCGATGTATGTCGATCTGCCCGACTCCAGCGTTTCGGCGCTGCAGAACGCGCTGTTCAGAAACGGCACCGCCTTCAAGGCCGACCCGACCGGCAACGACATCTACGGAATCGCCGGGTTCGCCTCACTGCACGTCTCCGTCGTCGTGACCGCCTGCCTGTTCTTCAGCCGCACCGGCCAGCGCCTGGCAATCCGCATCGCCGGGTACATCTTCCTGCTCATGACCGTGCTGGCCACCATCTACTTCGGGTGGCACTACCTTGCCGACGACTTCGCCGGCGCCCTGATCGGGTGGATGGCGGTCTCGATCGGGGCCTGGGCCACCGGCAACCGGGGCCGCCGCCGGCGTCGAGGGCTCGACGATCAGCCGGCCGATGAGGACGACGACAGCGACAACGGCATCGAGGAGTCCGACAGCGCCGACGACTCCGTCGATTCGGTGCCGGCCGGATAGAATCGCTCGGTGCCCACGCCCGAGGAGATCCGCTCCAAGCTCACCGAACTCCTCGGCCAGATCGCCAACACCCCGGCTGAGGCCGTGCGCGACACTGCGACACTGAAAGACCTCGGCATCGATTCGGTCGCCATCGTCGAGCTGGCCGAAGGGGTCAGCACAGCCTTCGAGCTCCGGTTGCCCGACGACGCGGTGAACGAGTGGCGCACGGTCGGCGACGTCGTACGCTCCGTCCAGCGGGGCGAGAACTACCTGGCCTCGCTGCCGCCGCCCCACCTCAACGATCCCGAGCGAGTCAGTGCGTTCAAGCAGCTGGCGATCGTGTTCGCACTCCTCGGCGCCGGTGTCGGCGTCTTCCTCGGCGTTGCCGGTGCCGCCCTGCTCATCAGCTCCGGGTTCGACGGCGGATCGCTGCCGCCGATCAGCGCGCCGGTCGCACCGACCTCCACACCGTCCGACGACCCGTTCGGCGATGCCGGTGCGACGCCGGCGCCCACGTCCGCCGCGCCGGCCGGCGCGAGCCTGACGCTCACGCCGGCACAGGTGAGAGCCGGGGAGGACTTCCGGCTGTCCGGTCGGCTGCCAAGCGCTCGCGATGGCGCAGCCCTGATCCTCGAGTGGCGGGAGGAGGGCGGAACCTGGGCGCCCTTCCCGATCACCATCACCGCTCGCCCGGACGGCACCTTCGAGTCGCGGGTCTACATCGGCAGCCCCGGCGAACGCCAGTTCCGGGTCCGCTCCAGCTCCGGACCAGCCACGCCGACGGCGGTCGTCCGAATCAGGTAGGGATCAGATCACCTGGTGGAGCCAGCGCACCGGGGCACCGTCACCGGCGTACCGGAACGGCTCCAGTTCGGCGTCCCACTTGGCACCGAGCAGAGCGTCGAGAGCCTCGTCCATGGTGATCTCGCCCTTGGCCGCCTTGACCCGGAATGCCTTCACCCGGTCTTCCGGTATGAGGATGTCGCCGTGCAGGCCGGTCATGGCGTGGAAGACCCCGAGGTCGGGCGTGTAACTGAACCGGGCGCCTTCGGTGGACGCCGTGGGCTCCTCGGTGACCTCGAACCGGAGCCGATCCCACCCGCGCAACGACGACGTGATGGCGGCAGCAGTGCCGGCGGGCGCCTGCCACGAGACCTCGGTCCGGTAGGCGCCCGGCTCAGCCGGCTGCGCGACCCAGTTGAAGTCGACGGCAGCATCGAGCACGCCGACCAGCGCCCACTCGATGTGCGAGCACAACGCCGACGGCGCGGAGTGGATGTACACCACGCCGCGCGTCATCGCTGTCGATCCCTCGAAAGCGCCCATCATGGCCTCCTGGTCCGTCTGAGAATCCGTCTTCCCCAACGCTTCTCGTGCCGGATCAGGAGCTTGTGGGTCCATTGTGCCCCACAGACCACAACCACACCATGACGTGGGTCACTCGCTTTCGGTCGTGTCGCGGGACGGCGCGCCAGCACCCGCTCAACTCTTGCGCCGCAGCTCCTCGGCGAGTTCGTCGATGCGACCGCCCAACTCACGCCCGGTGGCCTCGGCTTCGCTGACCACGCGGCGCGCCACGACATCGAGCTTCTGCTCGAGTCGGTCCAGACTCGCCTGACGTACCTCGATCCGGCGCAAAGCCTGCAACTGCAGTGCAATCGTCAGCACCACCAGGAGAATCAGGGCGGAAAGCGCGCCCGCGACGACATCCAGGAATGCCGCACCGATGCCGACCGCAGCCACCACGCATGCGGCGCCGGCAAGCAAGCCCTTCGGCCGTGCCAGTTTCATTGCCCGTCCTCTCTGCCAGCCAACAGTGTGCCGATCAGACCGGCCAGAGCCTCACCCGACGCGCGGTCGCGGCACATCGCGTATCCGCGGCGGCGCTGCTCGTCCAGACGCCCAGGGGTGTTCGCCAGCTCCTTGAGCACGACCTCGACTTCGCCGGCCGCGGCGTAGATCGCGGCATCGCCCAGAAAGGACTCCAGCGCGGGGTCGGCCACGACGACCGCGCCGCACGCCAGCGCTTGGAAGATCGGCCACGGCAGAGAGGGCCCCGACGTCCGGGTGGGGATCGGAGCGAACACGTCGAGTTGCCGAAGGAACCCGGTCAGTTCGATCCCTTCATCGAGTGCGACCCACGTGGGCGCCAATGCGCGCGGGCGATCCTGCTGGCGTGCGGCAAACCTGGCGTCGAGGACGCGCACGTCGAAGCCGGCGACCGGCAATCGCGCGGCCAACTCCCCGACACTGGGACGGTCGCGGCGCCGTGGATCCAGCGCCGCCGTGCCGACGATGAGCGATGAGCCACCCCGCGCGCCGTCGTACGGCCGCTCCCGCACCTCCGGCGCAACCGCCAGAACGGCGGGCTCCAGCACTGTGGTCGCACCCCGCTGCCGCAACTCCTGCGCAATCGAGGCGCTGGCCGGCAACCATTCGACCGCCACACCGAACATGCGCTGAGCATTGGCCTCGACGACGACCGGGTCGTAGGTCAGCCATCCGCCGACAGGTGCCGACGGGGGGTGTGGTGCAGCGATGACGAGCCGGTCGGCGGTGATCGCGACATTCTCCGGGCGCCGGGTGAGATTGAGCAGTTCTGGGTCGGTGACGACGCACAGTCGCGCGTGCGTCGGCTCGGACCAGACGATGAGGCGCGTCGTCCCGGCTGCCTGCAACCGGAGGATGTCGTCGCGCAGCGGGACCCGGTCGCGGTTGGCGTTGCGGATGGTCGTGGTGTGCCCGGCCAGCGTCGACAGCCCTGCCGCCACGGTGGCCTCCACCAGGCCGATCTGGCCGTCATAGCGGGAGAGCCCGTCACGCCAATCGGAGATCCACAGAACGTCGCAGTTCGCCGGGCCAAGGTCATGTCCGGTGAGAACACGCTGAGGTGCGTGGATGCGGCGCGGCCCGGCCGGGTCAAGGAAGGGCGACTCCCGGCCGGCAGCGATCTGCCGGTGCCAGTATCGCCGGGCCTGGATGTAGCCCGCCCGCGCACCGTGCTGCCAGGCGAAGCGGTACTCGTCACGGGACAGCGAATCGGCGGTCAGCTGGTAGAGCACCATGACGTCGGGCAGATCGAGGTTTGCGCCCTCACCGAAGACGACGCGGACCCGCTCGTAGAACTCGTTGTCGGCCTCCTTGCGCGTCTCGTCGTAGCCGCCGAGCGCCGCGATCACGACGTCCTTGCGGAACATCGTGGAGGGGGCACACCGACGGAACGAGTTCATGCCGACGTTGAGCGTCGACAGGTTCGGGAAGACGCGCACACAACGGCAGTGGGTGGCCACAAGGCCGGTGGGGGTACCTCCCGCGCTGAGTTGGCGCGGGGGATGCTCGAGCAGCGGCGCGATCTGCCGCGCGATCCGCTCGGGATGGGCCCAGTCGTCGGAGTCCTGGAACGTGACGAACTCACCGCGCGACCTGCGGATGCCTTCGTTCCGGATCCGGTAGGTGCCGCCGTTCACCGGCATCCGGATCAACTGAATCCTCGGGTCCAGCGCCGTGACCTCCGCAAGCAGGTCGTCGTACTCCGCCGGCGAACAGTCGTCGATCACCAGGATCTCGAGGTTCTGCCAGGTCTGGTCGATCAGCGAGCGGACCGCGGTGCGAAAACTCCGATCCGGCTTGAACGTGGACATGATGACGGTGACGACCGGGCCGTCCGAAATGCGCCGGTCGTCCGGGACATCGACGGTCACCCGGTCGAAGGGCTCGCCGGGACCGTCGGGCACGGCGACGGGCAACATGCCGAACTGCTCGAACCTGCGGTTGAAGAGACGCAGCCAGTCGTCGTGGCCAGCGCCCGGAGCGCCGTTGACCGGATGAGCCAGTTCGGTGCTGAGCAACCACGACGTGTCGTCGTTGAGGTCGTCCTCGGCCAGCATCCGCTGGACGTGATCGAAGCGACGGCAGGCGAGGTTGACCTGGCCTTCGATCCGCGCTGCGCCGGCGCTGAGAGGCGCGTCGCCCCGCAGCATCTTCGCCGCCCGCGCGAGGTCGGCAGCTTCGGCGAAGTCGGCCTGCATCAACGGACCGCTGGCATGCTGGCCGGCCACTGTCCGCATCAGCGACGAGAGCGCGTAGGCGTCGAGTGTCGAGGCTGTCTCCTCGGCATCGGCGTCGGCGGAAAGCAGTCCGCGCACCACCGAGAGGACCTCGCTGTAGTCGAGGCGACCATGACTGGCCATCAGCGCGACCAGGTCCGCCGACTCCTCGAAGCGAAACCGAAGACACTCGTCGGCGACGGTGAGGCTGCTCTTGTCGAGATGCAGCGCCTGATCGCGAAGAAGAACGCGATCGTTCACCTCGTCCGCCATGGGGGTCAGCCTAAACGCGATGGACCGTGATTCCCCGCGACGCCCACAGGTCGGCGATGTCGTCGGCGTCTTCCCACGCCTCGCCGACGCTCCAGCCGCGTTTCTCGAGGTCATCGAGCATCTCGGCCTTGACGACGTGGTCGGGCCGGTAGTCCCCGACGATCCGCATGACGAGCTCGTCGTAGGGGATCTCGTGCTGGGCCAGCCAGTCCAAGGTCAGGTCGCGCCAGATGAACTCGCGGCTGGTGACGACGAGGATGCCGCGCCCGGCGGCCTTGGCCGCGCGGACGGCGTCGACGACAGCTTCGACGGGCGGACAGCCGGCCGATGCGGCATGGAACCCGTGGAAGTCGCGCTCCTCGCCTTCGACCAGGTGCTTGATCTCCGAGACGTCACACAACGTCCCATCCAGATCCGCGATGACGGCGTCCACCGGAGGACCAGAGGTCAGAGTGCGAACAACCGGGAGGCCGGCAGCGTGATGCGCCGCGTGAATGAACCGAAATCGATGCTGACGGCGATCGTGCCCTCCACATTGATCACGCGTCCGAGACCGAACGTGTCGTGGCACACGCGATCACCGATCGCGTAGGTCGGATGGACGACCTCTGCGGGCGGCGCGAACGGGCTTGACGACAGATACCGACGGGAAGGCGAGGTCATGGTGTTACCCATCATCCTCCTCTCCGGCCGGTAACCCAAACCGGACCGAAGGAGCCAGTGCTGGCTGAGTCCGTTCTGCCACACGCGTCACAAGCCGTCGCGCGGTCCTCTGGTAGGGCGGGTGGGGCTCGAACCCACGACCCAGGGATTATGAGTCCCCTGCTCTGACCAGCTGAGCTACCGCCCTCGGTGCGGGGAGACTATCGGCATTGAAGTGGCTCCCCCGGTTGGACTCGAACCAACAACCCTCCGGTTAACAGCCGAATGCTCTGCCAATTGAGCTACAGGGGATAGCGGTCGCCAAGCCTAGCAAGCCGATCCCGAAGCCTCCCGAGCGCCTGTGCCTCTGCCCGCCGGACCTGCGCGACAGTGAGGCCGAGGCGCGCGGCAACGTCGGCGTGCGTCCGCAGGATGTCCGCCGGCTCGCCCAGTCGGAAGCGGAGTCGTACGACCTCGGCGAGCCGGAGGGGCAACCGGGCAACGAGCGTGTCGAGGTCGCCCCGGACCTCGGAGTGCGGCGGTTCGGGCGCATCCGGAGCGCGGGGCGTGACCATCGACGACCGGATGGAGGCGCTGATCCATGGCCAGGCGTACGTGGAGAGCCGCACGCCTCGGTCCGGGTCGAACCGGTCGATGGCCGCGATGAGTCCGACCGTTCCCGCTTGCAGTGCATCGTCGATGTCGCGGACCGGAACCCCCAAATGACGCACGCGCATGGCCACGAATCGCAGGCTCAGACGGATGAGTTCTCCGCGCGCCTCACGGTCGCCGGCTCGTGCGCAGCGGGCGAGCTCCTGCTCGCGCTCGCGGGACAACGGCGGCGTCGCCAGGATCGCGCGCAGGGAAAGTTGGTCCACGCCTGCAGCGTCGGACGGCCACAGTCGTCACACCACGGCCGGAACCGAAGTTGTGCACCCACAGATCCGAGCGCCACCGTGTGGACGCGCGGTTGGTCAGTTGCCGATGACGCGGTCGCGCAGCGACCGATGCTGCTGCTCCAGGGAGATCAGGTCGCCGAACATGCCGTTGTAGGCCTCGGCCTGTTCGACCGGGTCCGTCCGTTGGAGCTTCGACTTCAGGTCGGTGATCAGACGCGCAAGGGTGCGCGCCCGCAGCTGCAGGATCGTGACGGCGACCACCCGTTCGGTGGACTCCTCGCGCGCTCGCAAAGGCTGGACGGCAGCCACCGCGAGGATGCGGCGGGCGTCCTCCGAGGCAAGTTCGCTCTCGACCCGCGCCACCCAGGATGCATCGGCTGCGCGCGGCAGCCCGAGTTTCGTGATGGCCCGCCACAGTTCCTGGGCGACCGGGTGGGTGAAGTCGGTATCGGCGAGTTCGTCGGCGTACTCCACCGCGATCTGGGGGAACTGGGCCAGCGCCTTGAGCACCTCACGCTCGTCGCTGAACTCTGCGGCCCCGAAGTTCGCAACGGCGGAGGCCCCATTGGCCGCCGGCGCGGCCTGACTCGGCCGCGCGGCGGCCGGTTCCTTGGCACGTCGGTGCTCCCCACGGACCTGCTCGATGTCGAGGCCGACCTTGGTGGCCACCTCGCGGAGGAACTCCTCGACCTTGCTCTTGTCCCGGATGGCGCGGGTGAGCGTCACCGCCTCACGCACGGCGTCGATCCGCTGGTCGGCTCGGTCGAGGTCGTAGCGCTCCAGTGTGTTGTCCAGGACGAAGCGGTACAGCGGGATGCGTGACGCGACCAGCTCGCGGACCGCTGCATCGCCGTCAGCGAGACGCAGGTCGCACGGATCCATGCCGCGCGGCTCGACGGCGACGTAGGTCTGCGCCACGAACTGCTGATCGCCGGAGAAAGCCTTCATGGCCGCGCGCCGGCCCGCCTCGTCGCCGTCGAACGTGAAGATGACCTCACCGTGGAACGCGTCCTGGTCCAGCAGCACGCGGCGCAGCACGCGGGCGTGGTCCTCGCCGAACGCCGTCCCACAGGTCGCCACTGCGGTCGGGACGCCGGCCAGGTGGCACGCCATGACGTCGGTGTATCCCTCGACGATGACCGCCTGTCGGGTTGCCGCGATCTGCCGGCGCGCCAGGTCGATCCCGTAGAGCACGTTGCTCTTCTTGTAGATCGGCGTTTCGGACGTGTTCAGGTACTTGGCTTCCACCCGGTCGTCGTCGAAGAGCCGGCGTGCACCGAATCCGATCGTCTCCCCGGAGATGTCCCGGATCGGCCACAGAAGTCGCCCGCGGAACCGGTCGTAGAGCCCACGTTGACCGCGCGAGGCCAGACCGCCGACGAGCAGGTCCTCATCGGCAAGACCCTTGCCCTTCAGATGCGCGACCAGCGCCTCACCCGACCGCGGCGCGAAGCCCACGCCGAAGACCTCGGCCGCCGATTGGTCGAACCCGCGGTCCTTGATGAAGTCGCGGCCGGCCTGCGCCTCCGCGGCCGAACCGAGCGCAGCCGCATAGAACTCCTGGGCCAGCTTGTGCGCCTCGAGCAGTCGCTGGCGCTGGCCCACGTCGCGACGCGGGCCGGGCGTGGCGCCTTCCTCGTACCGAAGCTGGATGCCGGACTTGTCGGCGAGCCGCTCGACCGCCTCGGCGAAGGTGATGCCCTCGATCTCCCGCAGGAACTTGATGGCGTCGCCACCGACGCCGCAGCCGAAGCAGTGGTAGTAGCCCTGCGCCGGCCGAACGTTGAACGACGGCGACTTCTCATCGTGAAACGGGCACAGGCCCTTGAGCGAACCGCCGCCGGCCGACTTGAGCGTGACGTACTGGCCGATGACCTCGTCGATGCGGGTGCGCTCGCGAACGAGCTGGATGTCCTCGTCCTTGATCAAGCCCGCCATGGTGCCGCCATCCTAGGACGCCCTAGAAAAGCCGCGAAGCCCACGCGGGCGCCGAAATATCGGTGAGACTGGCGACCTGGTCGACGACCACCCGCAGGCGGGCGGCGTCATCGTCGGCGGCCTCGAAGTCCGCGCGCAGCTCGGGGTCGAGGTCGCGGCCCTCGGACGCGACGAGCGCCTCCACGAGGTTCGCGATCAGCTCACGTTGCGTGACCAGCTCGTCCGACCGGGTGGCGGAGCGCATGATGTAGTGCGCCGCAACCGACTTCAGCGCGGTGATCTCGTCCCGGGTGGGTGGTGGCACCTCAAGCCGTCCGCCATACCGGCTGAGTGGCCCGTTCCCCCACGCGTCCACCGTGGCTTCCTTGGCGGCGATGACGAACCGGCCGATCAGAGCGCTGGTCAGGCCCTTCAACCTGGCCCGGGACTCACGTGAGTCATCCAGCTTGTCCCGCGGCCATTCCGGCATCGCCTCCAGCCGCTCCAGCGCGGCCACCAACCGCGGAGGACTGATCGCGGCGTCGTACCAGTCCGCTGCCGCCGCGTGGACGCCGTCGAGGTCCAGTTCGGCCGGGTCGAGCGTGAACCATCCGCCGACGACGCCATCCTCGATGTCGTGCACCGAGTAGGCGACGTCGTCGGAGAGGTCCATGACCTCGGCCTCGATGGGCTTGCGCCCCGCACCGACGCTCGCGGCATCGAGATCGCCCAGGACGAAGGCGAAGACGTCGGCGTCGTCGGCGTAGACGCCGAACTTCCTCGGATTGGAGCCGATCGGTCCCTCACCGCGCAACCACGGGTACTTGATGCAGGCCGCCAGCGTCGCCCGGGTGAGGTTCAGTCCCACGCTGCGCCCGTCCGGCGCGAACGTCTTGCCTTCCAGCCGGCTGAGCAGGCGCAGAGTCTGGGCGTTCCCCTCGAAACCGCCGCACGTGTCGGCGATCGCGTCCAGTGCCGCCTCCCCGTTGTGCCCGAACGGCGGATGCCCGAGGTCGTGTGCGAGCGCCGCCGAGTCGACGATGTCGGGATCGCAGCCGAGCGACGCGCCCAGTTCCCGGGCCACCTGAGCCACCTCCAGCGAATGGGTGAGCCGGTTGCGGACGAAGTCATGGGTGCCGGCCGTCATCACCTGCGTCTTGCCCGAGAGCCGACGCAGCGCCGAGGAGTGCACGATGCGCGCACGATCCCGCTCGAAGGGCGACCGGCCGGCTCGCTTGGGCGGTTCGGCGACGAAGCGCGCCCTCGCCTCAATGCCATACGGGTCGGTCACGTGGTGAGGCTACCGGGAGTTCGGAACGAGCTGTCACGTTCGATCAGGGGCCACCGCTGAGCGGTCGCAGCGAGCTTCTGGGCCGCTTCGCAAGCACCTTCCATCCGGCCGGTTGATCGGTCCGGCTCGTGACATCGGCTCACAGGTCAGGCAACCCGAACTACCCTGACGCAATGACCGTGGCCGTGGAGGTGCTCGGTGTTCGCATCGACATCCGTCTCCCCGCTGACGCGGGCCACGAGATCCGCGACCAGATCACGAGCGCGTGGCAGCACTGTCTGACCAACTCCGCCGACCCTGCGCCACATCAGGTGGCGTGGCGGGGACCCGATGCGATGACCGGAATGCACCTCCTTTCGCAGGACGTCACCCGCGCCGCCATTGACGCGCGCGCCGGCGAGGCCGTCATGTTGCACGCGGCGGCGATCGCCGACGCCGATTCCGGTGCGACCCTCGCCGTGGTGGGTGCATCGGGCGCCGGCAAGACGACATGGGTCCAGGCCCATGGCCGCAATCGGCGCTATCTCTCCGACGAGACCGTCTTGATCACGCAGGACCTCAGAATCATCGGAGTGCCGAAACCGCTGTCGCTTGGCCACCGCGGCCTCAAACGGCAACATCCTCCAGAGGAGTTCGGGCTGATCGAGGCCGACGGCACCGAGCACCTCGCGGGGCTGTGGCTGCTCGATCGTGACGGAACGACGCCTGCCCGACTCGCAGAGGTCGAGATGCTCGACACCCTTCCCCTGTTGAGCGAACAGGCTTCCTACTTGACTGCCGTCGATCGACCACTGCAGCAAATGGCCTCGATCGTCTCCGCTTGTGGGGGACTCCGCCGAGCTCACTACGGGGAGGCGACCGACCTGGCCGACATTGTCGCGGAGGCACTCGCATGAGGGCTCGACGCGCTGAACTCCGTGACGTGTTTCACGAGGGCGACGAATCGGTGGTCATGGCAGGAGCCAACGTCGTGCGACTGTCTCGGCTCGCCACATATCTGCTGGAGCAGATGGCCGACTGGCGATCCAGCGACGAGCTCGCAGCCGACCTCATCCAGCGGTTCGGGGACCCCCCGGGGGGCAATGCGATCAGCTTCATCGAAGCCACCCTCGCCGAGCTCGAAGCGTTGGAGATCGTGGAGATCCAGTTGGACGAGCTGGAGGTTGCCACCAGCGAGGACCGCGATGTGCTGGCGGCCGTGATCGCCAGGGTGGCGCGAGACGCCGGCCTGGATGTCTTGTTGATCAAAGGCCCCTCGCTCGCCGTCCACGGCCTCCGCGACGAACGTGCATGGGGTGACGTCGACGTCCTGGTCCGCCCGGATCACGTCAGTGCGCTCCGGCGTGAGTTGAGCTCGAGGGGCTGGGAACCGTTCAACGAGACGCCCGAGTTCCCGCTGATCACGCTGCCGCACGCGATCACATTCATCCACCCGCGTTGGCACACCGAGATCGACGTTCACACGTTCCTGCCTGGCAGCTATGCAGACGCTGCCACCACGTTCGAGCACCTCTGGGGCGAGCGGACGACGATCCAGTTGGCTCATCAGCCTGTGCTCTGCACCGGGCGGGTCGGTTCGGCGCTGGTCGCGGCGCTCAATCTGGCGCGGAGTCCGGCACGTCCACGCACGAGAGCCGAGGCGCCGCTGTGGTGCACCGCAGTCAGACGTTGGCCCGATCGGGACAGGATTGCGCTCGCCGACCTCGCAGCAGAGTGCTGCGCCGCTGACGTGCTCGCCCCGCTCTTCGACGCAGCCGGCGTGCCGGCAATCGGACGCGGAAAGATCACGCCACAGAACTGGGTGGACTGGCATGACCGCGTCGGCCGCGACACGCGTCGCGGATACGCATGGGCGTCTGCCATCCGGCGGGCTCCCGCGGGCCAGAGGATGCGTCTTGCTATCCGTGCACTGACCTACGACCCGGCCGCCACGCAGCGCGGGGAATCCCAGCCCACCGGCTGGGCGCTCATCCGCCACTTGATCGGCCGGATTGGCCTGGCCATGTCGTTGCTGCTGAGGCGGCGACAATGACCGAGTCATCCGGCGCGTGGCGCCGTCGAAGCGACGTCGCCTGGATTGGAGATGCGATCCGGATCATCGCAGCACGCACGTCGCCGCCGGACGACGACGGGCCGCGGATCCTCGCGGGGGCGGCTGCATGGGTTTGGCTGAGCCTGAACGAGCCCCAAACCCAAAGCCAGCTCGCCGCGAACGGCGGACCGCCGGATCTTGTCGAGCAGGCCCTGCGGTCTCTGGCAGACGCCGGCCTGATCGAACTCGTCTAGGGAGGCCCGGGGGGCAGGCCCGGCGGCAAGGGAACTTTGATCGTCCGGCTCGGTATGGGAGACGGCGGGACCTTGATCGGCTTCGGAGGAACGTTTGGCGGCGGCACGACGATGGTGGGAACACCACCCGGCGGTACACCCCCGGGAATGACGCCGGAGGGCGGGACCGTCAGGTGCGGAACCGGAACCTCGACCGGATCAATCGGCGGCAGTGGAATTTCGATGGACGCCGCAGCTGCGGGAGGCGCAACCGTGGCCAAAGCAACGACCGGGGCCGACCAAGCTGCTGCCCGAAGGATCCGCCGTCGCGACAACTCATGTGACGCCCCAACGGGTCGTTCCGACTCCGACATGCGGCTCCGCCTCGCTGTCCCGGGGCTGTTGACCAAGCGATGGTAACAATTCGATATCGTTCCGCAGCGCGTTCCGCCTGAATTGTCCGCCACCGAGGCACACGTGCCACCAGGTTGAGTCGGGTCAGGTGCGAATGGGTGTGGTCTGCGCGAGTGCGATCTGCCATGACCCGTCGGCACCGGTGACCACGTACGTCAATGCCCCGGCAGATGCGGGCAGATCGTCATCGACGTCGGCCCGACCGTCGTGGACTGTCTTCACGCAGCTGACGAGCACCACCGAATCGGTGATCGGGCACAGGTCGACGATCTCCACCGTCGTCGTCACGTCGCGCAGCGGCGATGACAGCGCCACCTGCATGGCCTGCGCGAAAGCGTCACGACCGAGAATCCGGCGTCCGAAGAAGTTCACGATGGCGGCTCCCGGGGTGTGCAGCGGGATCAGCGCATCGGGGTCGTTCTGTGCGTCGGAGGCCAGCTGGATCAGCGTGCGAATCGCCTGCTCATCGCTGGCAGAGATCACCAGGGCAGCGGGTGAGTTGGTCATGCGGCGAACCTATCGACGGCATGGTCACCACCGCCCGTTGCGCGGTTTCGGCTGACACGTTGGGCAGCGGAACGAGGACCTGTTCATGAACGGCTCACGGACGATCGCCGTCCCACATCGCCGACACGGTTTGCCCTCGCGGCCATAGGCCTCCAACGAGCGGGAGAAGTAGCCGCTCTGGCCGTTGACGTTGACGTACAACGCGTCGAAGGACGTCCCTCCTTGGGCCAGGGCATCGGTCATGACGGCGCGGACGTTGGCCAGCAACGCCTCGGCCTCGGCACGGCGCAGGCCCCGCGCGCTGCGGGCGTAGTGCAACGACGAACGCCACAGAGCCTCATCGGCGTAGATGTTGCCGACGCCGGAGATCAGCGTCTGGTCCAGCAACGCCCGCTTGATTCCGGTGTCCTTGCGCCGAAGCCGGGCGATGAACTCGGCATCGTCGAAGAGCGGGTCGAGCGGGTCGTGCGCGATGTGGAGCACCTCGAGCGGGATGGACTCCTCGACCTCGGTGACCAGGAGTCCACCGAACGTGCGCTGGTCGACGAAGAGCAGGTCGTTTCCGTCGTCGAGGTCGAACGCGATGCGCAGGTGGACCGGATCGTCGCCGTCCGACGACACGAGCATCTGGCCGCTCATCCCCAAGTGGCAGAGTACTGCCGAGCCGTCATCCAGCGACATCCACAGGAACTTGCCCCGCCGATGAGCACCGACGACACGGCGACCACGCAACCGCGCAGCAAAGTCGTCCGCTCCCCCGGCGTGGCGGCGCACCGCCCGCTCGTGCAGGACCCGGACGTCGCGGATGGTTCGGCCGACGACGTGATCGACCAGGCCGAGGCGGACGACCTCGACTTCGGGAAGCTCAGGCATGGCCCGAGTTCGAAGCTCCGAACTCTGCGTCGAGCGCGCGCCAAGCGATCTCGGCGACCTCCTGTTCGGCTTCCTTCTTGGAACGTCCCGACCCTCCACTGAAGGCACGCTCTCCCACGTGCACCTCGGCGGTGAACTGCTTGGCGTGGTCCGGTCCCTCACTCTTCAGCAGGTAGCGCGGCACACCGAGTTCGTAAGCCGATGCGATCTCCTGCAAGGAGGTCTTCCAGTCCAATCCGGCCCCGAGTTCGGCTGCGTCGGCGATGCGCTCGTCGAAGACGCGATGGATCACCTCAGTGGCCCGCTCGATGCCGAACTGGACATAAATGGCGCCGAGGACGGCCTCGACCGTGTCGGACAGGATCGATGCCTTGTCTCGGCCGCCGGTGGTCTCCTCGCCACGCCCAAGCCGGACGTGGTCGCCGATGCCCAGCTCGCGCGCGACCTCCGCCAACGCCTTGGCGCTGACCACGGCGGCGCGCAGCTTGGCCAGTTGACCTTCCGGGAACTCCGGATGCGTCGAGAACAGCGTGTCCGTGACGACGAGCCCGAGTACCGAGTCGCCCAGGAACTCAAGCCGCTCGTTGTTGGGGATCTGACCGTTCTCGTACGCGAACGACCGGTGCGTCAGCGCATGCTCGAGCAGCGCTTCGTCGAGGTCGGGTACGCCGAGAACGTCACGAAGATCGCTCATCGGCGCAAACGTCAGAGAACCTGACGACGCTCGCCACGCGGGCCGTACTGGCCGCACTCCGTGCACGCGTGATGCGGCAACACCTTCGAGTCGCACGACGGGTTGGCGCAGTCGACCAGCGTCGTGGCCGTCGTCTTCCACGCCGACCGGCGGTGCCGGGTGTTGCTGCGCGACATCTTCCGCTTCGGAACAGCCACGGTTACTCCTTGAGATTCTGGAGCGCCGACCATCGCGGGTCGATCGCTGCTTCATGTGTGTGGTCGGGATCATCCGCGAGCCGCGCTCCACATTCGGGGCACAGTCCCGGACATTCCGGATCACACAACGGGTTGATCGGCAGTGCGAGCACCACCGCGTCCCGGAGGACTGGTTCGAGGTCGAGCAGATCCCCGTCGAGGGCCAACTCGTCCTCACCTGGATCGGCGTAGAGGTACAGCTCCTGGAAATCCACGTCGAGCTCGTCGTCGATTTCGATCAGGCACCGGACACACTCGCCCGTGACCTGCGCCGAGGCGGTTCCCGTTGCCAGGACCCCGTCCATGACCGCCTCGAGCCGCAGCTCGATGTCGATCGGTGAACCCTCGGGCACGCCGTAGACGTCGCTACCCAGGTCCGCCGGCGCTTCAACCGACAGTTCGAGCGTGCGTTCCGTCCCCGGGCGACGTCCCAACTCATGGGTATCGACGACCAACGGTCCGGTGGACACGTTCGCTCCATCCATCGAAAGTTCCGACTTGTCGTCACGCATGGCTTGCGCGCAGACCAGCGGAAAGCGTATCGCGAGAGGCCCAGCGGGACGAAATCGACGTGAGCGCGCTAGGCGGCGCAGCCGCCGGGAGGGAGCCCCGGTGGGGCTCCGAAGCGAATGAGCGAGATGTCGTCGGCGGCCTTGTCACCGGTCCACGTGGCTGAGCGAGCGCAGGCCACGCTCCAGGTGCCACGACAGATAGGCCGCGACGACGCCGCTGGCCTCGCGGCGGGAACGGTCGTCGGACGTCTCGACCGCCTCCCAATCCCCGACGAGCAGCGCCGCCAGCAGAGCGACGGTCATCGGTGACGGCGCCGCCGAGCCGGAGACCCGGCATTGCGGGCACAGCATGCCGCCCGAGGGCGCGTGGAAGCTGCGATGAGGACCTTCGAGGCCGCACCGGGCGCACGCGTCGAAGCTGGGCGCGAAGCCGGCCACCGCAAGCGCACGTAACTGGTAGGAGTCGAGGATCAGGCTAGGCGTCGAGCGTCCGCCGACGAGGGCCTTCAGCGCCCCGACCAGCAACTGGACCTGCTGGATGGCCGGCTCGCCGTCCTCGGACACGAGCCGTTCAGCGGTCTCCAGCATCGCCGTCCCTGCGGTGTACGCCGGATAGTCCGAGCCGAGGTCACGCGCGAACGGGTTCAACGTCTCGACCTGGGTGATGATGTCGAGGCTGCGCCCCTCGGCCAGTTGCAGGTCGACGTGCATGAACGGCTCGAGCCGCCCGCCGAACCGCGACGACGTCTTGCGCACGCCCTTGGCGACCGCCCGCACCAGCCCTCGCTCACGAGTGAGGAGGGTGATGATGCGGTCGGCCTCGCCAAGCTTGTGCGTGCGCAGGACGACACCCGCGTCGCGGTAGAGGCTCACCGAGTCATTGTCGCCGGTAGCGGTGACGGTTCACGCGCGCCACACCTTGGCGAACTCTGGGGAGTTCCGCATCCAATCCGGCGGGATCTTGCTGCCGAACTCCCCAAAGTTCGGAAGATCTCAGACCGGGATGGTGATCGCTTCGGCACGGTTGGCCGCCGAAACGACTGCGCGCAGTGACGCCATGACGATGTTCGGGTGGATTCCAACGCCCCACACGATCTCGCCGGCGATCTCGCACTCGACGTACGCCGCCGCGACGGCGTCGCCACCGGCGGACAGCGCATGCTCGGCGTAGTCGAGCACTCGGATGTCGGCGCCGGCCTGGCGCATGCCGTGGACGAACGCGTCGACCGGGCCGTTGCCCTCGCCCTCGAAGTGGCGGCTCTCGCCGCGAACGTTGAGTTCGACCGTCTGCTCGTCGTGGCCATCAGCCGACGTCTGCGAACGGAACGTCACCAGCTCGTATGGCGTCTCCCGATCGATGTACTCGGACTTGAAGATCTCCCAGATCTTCGCCGGCTCGATCTCGCCGCCGACGGTGTCGGTGTGCTCCTGGATCACCCGGCTGAACTCGATCTGCAGCCGTCGCGGCAGGTCGAGCTGGTGCTCGGACTTCAGGACGTAGGCGACGCCGCCCTTGCCGGACTGGCTGTTGACCCGGATGACCGCCTCGTAGGTCCGGCCGACGTCCTTGGGGTCGATCGGCAGGTACGGAACGGCCCACGTGAACTCCTCGACCGGCACTCCGGCGGCGTCCGCGTCGCGCTCCAGGTGCTCGAAGCCCTTCTTGATGGCGTCCTGGTGCGAGCCGGAGAAGGCGGTGTAGACCAGGTCGCCGCCGTAGGGGTGACGCTCGCCGACGGGCAGCTGGTTGCAGTACTCCACCGTGCGACGGATCTCGTCGATGTCGTGGAAGTCGATCTGCGGATCGATGCCCTGGCTGAACAGGTTCAGGCCCAGCGTGACCAGGCAGACGTTGCCGGTGCGCTCACCGTTGCCGAACAGGCAACCCTCGATCCGGTCCGCGCCGGCCAGGTAGCCCAACTCGGCCGCCGCCACCGCCGTGCCGCGGTCGTTGTGCGGGTGCAGCGACAAGATGATGTGCTCACGATGATTCAGGTGCCGGTTCATCCACTCGATCGAGTCGGCGTAGAGGTTCGGCGTTGCCATCTCCACCGTCGCCGGCAGGTTAATGATCACCGGGTTCTCGGCGTCCGGGACGAAGACCTCCGTCACGGCGTTGCAGACGCGGGCCGCGAACTCCAGCTCGGTGCCGGTGTACGACTCCGGGGAGTACTCGTAGTAGACCTTCGTCTCCGGAATCGTCTCCTCGTACTTCTTGCACATCCGCGCGCCGGTGACTGCGATGTCGACGATGCCGTCCATGTCCAGCCCGAACACAACGCGGCGCTGCAGCGTCGACGTCGAGTTGTACAGGTGGACGATGGCCTGCTTGGCGCCCCGGATGGCCTCATACGTGCGTTCGATCAGCTCCTCGCGAGCCTGCGTCAGCACCTGGATGACGACGTCGTCGGGGATCAGGTCTTCCTCGATCAGCTGGCGAACGAAGTCGAAATCCGTCTGCGACGCCGACGGGAAGCCGACCTCGATCTCCTTGTAGCCCATGGAGACGAGCAGCTGGAACATCTTCTTCTTGCGGGCCGGACTCATCGGATCGATGAGGGCCTGGTTGCCGTCGCGCAGGTCGACCGCGCACCAGCGCGGAGCCTTGGTCATCGTGTTGGACGGCCACTGCCGATCCGGCAGGTCGATCGGCGGGAATGCCGAGTAACGCTGGATGGGCATGCCGGACGGCTGCTGGGGTGATGTCTGGTGATACATGCGAATACCTCTTGCGGGTCAGAATGTGAAAGCGACCGGCGTGCACAGACTCCGCGTCGAGGGGCCCGGTCTCAGAGGGCCTCGACGCGGCAGCGAAGAAGCAGGTTCGCGATCCGCATGATGGATCAAGCGTAGCAGCCGTTTCGAGAACCCGGATCGCGATCAAGATCACCTAGGCTCAGCGCCATGGCGAGTCTGCTGGTCGTCCACCATTCGCCCACCGCCGCCACCCGCAGCCTGCTCGACGCCGTTCTCGCCGGGGCCAACGATCCGGCGATCGACGGCGTCGAGGTGCGGGCGGTTCCTGCCCTGGAGGCAACAGCCAAGGACGTCCTGGCCGCCGAGGCCTGCATCTTGGGGACGACGGCCAACTTCGGCTACATGAGTGGGGCGCTCAAGCACTTCTTCGACTCGACGTTCCTCGCGATCGGTGGCGCCCTCGATGACACCGGCGGTGCCGGCGGAACTGCGGGCGCCGGCAGCAAGCGTCCGTTCGGGCTGTACGTGCACGGCCGCTACGACACGAACGGAGCGGTGCTGTCGGTCCTGTCGATCGTCCAAGCTCTCGGTTGGCGGCAGGTGCACGAGACGCTCGAGGTGATGGGCGACGTCGACGACCAACACCTCTCAGCCGCCTACGACCTGGGCGCGACCCTCGCGGCCAACGTCATGGAGGATCGATGATCCGCCGGCGGGTGGTCGTCCACGGCCGCGTTCAGGGCGTCTACTTCCGCAGCGAATGCGCGGCCGAAGCGCGGGCGCGTCGCGTGGCCGGCTGGGTGATCAACCAGCCCGACGGAACGGTGTACGCCGAGTTCGAAGGCAGCCCGGACGCTGTCGAAGCCCTGATCGGCTGGTGCCACACCGGCTCCGCACGATCATCGGTTGCTCAGGTGGAGGTGTCGCCGCTCGACCCGACCGGCGAGACCGGATTCTCAGTTCACTGAACCGGGCGGACCGGTCTCGGCGACCGGGACTGTCCGACCGGACGGCGATGGCTCATAGGTGAGCGTGGCGCGCACAAGGAAGTGATCGGACGGGATCGGCTCGATCAGGTCGCCGTCGTCGTCATAACGGGCGACCACCCGGTAGTACGGCACGGCCAGCTCGTTCGACGCGAAGATCCAGTCGACTCCGTTGCCGTTCTCGTCCTCGTCGCGGCTGTAGTCGTCGGTGTCCCGCCGGAACCCGTTGAAGGACCGCAGGTGCGCGTCCTTCTTGACCTGAGCCCGCGCGCCGCGGACCTCGTAACTGTCGTACGTCTGACCGAGGATGTCGCCGTAGCCGTTCTTGTACATGGCCGGCAGCATCACGTCGGCGGGCTTTTCCAGCTTCGTGGTGTTGAAGTCACCGGCGACAACCACCCACGGCACCCGCGCGCTGCGCCGCAGCGCGTTGATGTGCTGGATGAGTTCCGTCCACTGGCGCAGGTCCGCCTTGTCGTTGTCGGGCGCGAGGTGAGTGGTGACAAACAGGAGGTTCCAACCGCTCGGCTTGTGCTTGAGCACCGCCCAAGCGAACCATCGGTCAACTTCTCCGTCGCCGACTTGGTGTTGAAACGGCTGACCGCCGGAACTCAGCAACTGCAGGTACCGCGTGTCATAGAGGATGCGGTTGTCGTAGCCCACGCCGTTGTCCGGGCCGGGTGTCATGCCGTACACGGGCGCACCGAAGGCCGCCTTGGCCTTGGCGTTCACATAGGTGAGCAGGCTGTGCCGCTCCGACGCCCGGTAGACCTCCTGCACGCCGAGGACCTGCAACTTCTCGCTGACGATCCCGTCGGCGACGAGCGGGCCTCGCTCGTCCCAGTCATGGCCCGGGTTGTGGACGTTGTATGTCCCCACGTCCAGCCGCATCAAACCCTTGGTCGCATACGTCGCCGGAGCCGACCATTCACTTTGCTGGTTCGACGCTCGATCGATGACGCTGACACGGACGTGGTAGGTCCGGCCGCGCTCGAGATTGGGAATGACAAGCAGCTTGGGATGCGCCGGATCCTCCCGATGGAGCGTGATGACCTCCTCGCCGAGGAAGTTGTTCTCCGGGGCCACCTGAATGCGGTACGAGGACGCCTTCGGGACCTTCGTCCAGGTGATCTTCAGCCAGCTCGTGGCGCTCGCGATCCCCCGCACGCCGGTCGGTGCCGGGAAGGCGCAGTCCCCGTGCGGGCAGGGGCGCTCCTGCGGGAGGGAGTGCAAGCCGAACGACAGCAGGCAGCCCAGCAGGGCTGCGACGATGCCATGGCGACCGACCTTCACCGACTGAGTGTAGGCACGCTCTTCAACCCGTTCCGGACGGATCGGCAGGCCGGCCGGCACCAGGTGGGATCGCCCACAAAGGGGCAAACCCAACAGCCGAAACTACTGCGAAATGACCGCTCGAACCATGAAATGGTCCGACATGAGGTACCTCATGACGTAGCCGTCTCGTGGCTGTGCGTACACGCGGTAGTAGGGGGCCTTCAGTGCCTTCGACACGAAGATGTAGTCGATGCTGTTGCTGTTGCGGCCGCTCGCAACCACCAAGGACTTGCCGTTGCAGTTGGTGAGGTTCAGGCAGCCCTTGTTCGATGTGCTGATGTTCGCATCGACGCGCTGCGTCGGGTTCCGGTAGGTGGAATAGCTGTCCCGGATCTGCCCCAGCACGTCCTCGTAGCCGTAGCTCCGCGACTTCGCCAGCATGGTGGCCGGCGGCTCGAACTTCGTGGTGTTGAAGTCGCCGGCGATGATGACGTAGAGCGGGACGCTGGACGCGGCGACCTTCCGCTTGACCCACTCGAGAAGTGCCGTCCACTGCCGCACGTCGGCGTAGTCGCTGCGTGGAGACAGGCGCGTCGTGACGAAGAGGAGATGGCGACCACTGGCGTAGTGCTGGAACTTGCCCCACGCGTAGGCGCGTTCCTCACTCCCGTACTGGTAGCCGAAAGAGGCACCACCCGACTCCAGGTGCTGGAACACCCGCTGGTCGAACACAACCCGGCTGTCCTGTCCGCTGTCCGAGGACGGTGCGGGGACCATGACGTAGTTCGAGCCCCCACCCGCCGCGCTGTTGATGAAGTCGACGAAGTCCTCGCGTTCGTTGTCTTCGAACACTTCCTGAACCCCGAGGAGTTTCACGCCCTGGCTGAGGACGGCGGCAGCCGATCGCGGGCCGCGGGTCGACCACGGTCCCTGACTCGTTGAGTCAGGATCCTTGATGTTGTACGTGGCGACCGAGATCCTCATCAGCTGCTTGGTCACGTAGCTTGCCGTGGCGGACCAGTCGCTTCTGGGGTTGCCGGCGGCGTCAGTGACGCCCACCCGGAAGTAGTAGCGAGTGCCGGGCGTGAGGCTCGTCAGTGCGTACGACGTGCCCTGGATGGGCTTGACGATCTTGCGGCCGACGAAGTCAGAACGCGATGCGTACATGACCTGGTAGTAGGACTCCCCGGGAACGGCTTCCCACGCAATGTGGAGACGTACCTGGGTGCTCAGAACGCCGCGGACGTCGGTCGGCGGACTGACCGCCCAAGCATGGGCGGGCGCAACTGCAACACCCAGCGAGAGCACGAGGGCGGGCACGGCGGCACGCAGAAACATCGGGAGTAGACGCACGTTCCAAGCGTAAGTCGGCGATTCAGAACTGAACCCCGGGCTTCGGTGACGATCCGGTCAAAAACCGAGCTTGCGCAGCTGCCTGGGATCGCGCTGCCAGTCCTTGGCGACCTTGACGTGGAGATCGAGGTAGACCGGTGAACCCAGGATCCGCTCGATCTGGGTCCGTGATGCCGACCCGATCTCCCGAAGCCGGGCGCCCTTGTGGCCGATCACGATCCCCTTCTGGCTGTCTCGTTCGACAAAGAGGCTGGCATGGACCTTGACCGTCTTGCCGGGGATGACCTCGTCGACGGTGACGGCGATCGAGTGCGGCAGCTCGTCACGAACGCCCTCGAGCGCGGCCTCCCGGATGACCTCGGCGATGAGCGTCTCTTCCGGCTCGTCCGTGAGTTGGCCTTCGGGATAGAGCGGCGGGCCTTCCGGCAACGTCGCGAGCAGGAGGTCGGCGAGCAGGCTGACCTGTTCCCCGGACACCGCCGACACGGGCACGATCTCCTGCCAGGTCAGACCCGCGTCGTCGCCGGCCTTCTGGATGTCCACCAGGTGCTCGGCCAGCCGTTCCTTGGAGACCAGGTCGATCTTGGTGGCGATCGCGAGCACCGGCTTGCGGCGCAGCCGTGCGATCTCGCCGATGAGGAATCGGTCACCGGGTCCGATCCGCTGGTCGGCCGGGAGGCACACCCCCACGGTGTCGACCTCGCTCCACGTGGACCGCACCAGATCGTTGAGCCGCTCCCCCAGCACCGTGCGCGGCTTATGCAGGCCCGGCGTGTCGATGAGGACGAGCTGTCCATCGGCCCGATGGACCAATCCGCGGATTGCGTGACGCGTCGTCTGGGGGCGCGATGAGGTGATCGCGATCTTGTCGCCGACCAAGGCGTTGGTCAGCGTCGACTTGCCGGCGTTGGGCCGGCCGACGAAGCAGGCGAAGCCGGAGCGAAAGCTGGGTTCGGTCACGTCGCCAGGACCTGGACGACGTCGCCGCGCGGGTTCGCCACGTAGACGGCGACGCCCTCGCCACCGACTTCACGCACGGACGCCACGCTCACGACGGGGTTCTCGGCCGCGGAGACCACCGCGGCAGCTTCGAGGCCCGTGGCCCCAGCCGACACAGCCTGTGCGACGGCCAAGTCCAGTGCTCCGATCCGAATGCAGGTCAGCGCCACCGGGGCGGCCGCGTACGAACGGCCGTCGGCGTCACGCACGGCCGCACCGTTGTCGGCGCCGATCCGCGCCATGGCGGCGCGCGCGAGCGTCACCAGCTTGGCGTCCTGCGCGTCGAGTTCACTCACCGTCAGAGGCTATCTGGGAGTCTTCCGAGGCACGGCTGACGTGCACCGTCGCGATCCGGTTGCGCCGGCCGGTCGGTCCCTCGGCCCGCAGCAGCAGCCCGGACACCTCGACGGCACTGCCCGGGATGGGCACCATCCCGAGGTGCTTGGCAAGCAGGCCGCCGACGGAGTCGACGTCCTCGTCCGGGATGCGTACGTCGAACAACTCAGCCAGGTCGTCGATGTCGCACCTCGAGTTCACCCGGTACGTGCCGTCCGGCAACTCGACGACGTCGGGCGTCTCGGTGTCGTACTCGTCGGCGATCTCGCCGACGATCTCCTCAACGATGTCCTCGATCGTGACCATGCCGGCCGTCCCGCCGTACTCGTCAACCACGATGGCCACGTGCGTGCGTCCGGCCTGCATCTCACGCAGCAGGTCGGCCGCCTTCTTGCTGTCGGGCACGAACAGGCACGGCCGCATGATCGACTCGACCCGTTCCACCGACTCGGCGGTGTGGTTGTCGAAGACACGCCGGGTGACGTCCTTCAGATACGCCATTCCGAGGATGTCGTCGAGGGTCTCGTCGATGACCGGCAGCCGCGAATAGCCGCTCCGCAGGCACAACGACATCGTCTGGCGAAGTGTCTTGGTGTGCTCGATGAAGACCAGATCAGTGCGCGGCACCATCACCTCACGCACGACGGTGTCACCGAGTTCGAAGACGGACTGGATCATGCGTGACTCGCCGGACTCGATGACGTCGGCATCGACAGCGAGGTCGACCAGTTCGCGCAACTCGACCTCGGACGCGAACGGGCCGGCGCGGAACCCCTTGCCGGGCGTGAGCGCGTTGCCGAGGGCAATCAAGACCTTCGGGATGGGCCCCAGCAGCCACTCGGCCGCAATGACCGGCCCCGCTGACGCCAGGGCAATGGACTCGGAATGTTGGCGTCCGAGCGTCCGTGGACCGACGCCGACCGCGACGTAACTGATGAACGCCATGACGAGGACGCCCGCAACGAGCCACCACGAGCTCAGGAGGTAACCGGAGCCCACGATCAGCAGGGTGCCGATCGCGACAGCGGCTGTCTCACAGATGACGCGCAACAGCAGGACACAGTTCAGGTACCGCGCCGGCTCGTCGAGAATCGTCACCAGTCGCGTGGCTCCGGCCCGCTTCTCCTCGATCAGCTCCTTGGCGCGGGCCTTCGAGAACGACGACAAGGCCGCATCGACCGCGGCGAGAACTCCCGCGGCGATGGTGAGCACCACCGCGGCCACGACCAGCCAGAGCATCACGACTCGTCGCCGCCGCGCTGCCACTCCTGCAGCAGGCGGCCTTGTATCCCGAACATCTCGCTGTGCTCGTCCGGGGTCGCGTGGTCGTAGCCGAGCAGGTGCAGAAGGCCGTGCACGGTGAGCAGCTCGATCTCGTCGTTCGTGGAGTGCCCCGCGGCCGGCGCTTGCTGCGCGGCAACCTGCGGGCAGAGCGCGATGTCGCCGAGGTAGCCCGCGGGCTCGTCCTCGTCCGGCCCTTCGTCGTGCCTGCGGCCGGGCTTGAGCTCGTCCATCGGGAAGGACAGCACGTCGGTCGGCCCCTTGGAGCCCATCCACTTCTCGTTGAGCAGCGTGATGGTCGGCAGGTCGACCAGACGCAGTGTCACTTCGGTGGCCGGATGCAGTCGCATGCGCCGCATGACGAACCGGCAGAGCCGGGTGAGCGCCACCACGTCGAGGTCGACGTCGGCGCCTGATTCATCGAGAACGTCGACGTTCATGCTCCCCCTGCCGGGAGGTGGCCCCATGAGTTCCGCCGGAGTCGTAGCTCTCGTATGCCGCGACGATGCGGCCGACGAGCCTGTGCCGCACGACGTCCTGGGTCGTGAGGTTGGTGAAGGCGATGTCGTGCACGCCGTCGAGGATGTCGCGCACCACGCGCAACCCGCTCGTGGTGCCGCCGGGAAGGTCGACCTGCGTGACATCGCCGGTGACGACCATCTTCGAGCCGAAGCCGAGTCGGGTGAGGAACATCTTCATCTGCTCGGGGGTGGTGTTCTGGGCCTCGTCGAGAATGATGAACGCGTCGTTGAGGCTGCGGCCACGCATGTAGGCCAGCGGCGCGACCTCGATGGTGCCCGACGTGAGCAGTTTCGGGATCGACTCCGGATCGATCATGTCGTGGAGCGCGTCGTACAGCGGGCGAAGGTAGGGGTCGATCTTCTCGCTGAGGGTGCCCGGGAGGTAGCCCAGGCGTTCGCCGGCCTCGACCGCCGGCCTGGTCAGGATGATGCGGGTGACTTCCTTGGCCTGCAATGCCTGGACGGCCTTGGCGACGGCGAGGTAGGTCTTGCCGGTGCCGGCCGGGCCGATGCCGAACACGATGGTGTGCTTGTCGATGGCGTCGACGTACTTCTTCTGGTTGAGCGTCTTGGGCCGGATGGTGCGGCCACGGTTGCTCAGGATGTTGAGGCTCAGGACGTCAGCCGGGCGCTCGGTCGTCTCGGCCTGAAGCATCGCGATACTGCGCTCGACCAGCTCGGACGTGACGCCCTGGCCGCTGCGCGCCATGACCACGATCTCGTCGAGCAGGCGTTCCACGAAGGCGGCTTCGGCCGGCGACCCGGTGACAGTCACGACGTTTCCGCGTGCGTGCAGCGTGCCGTCGATCTCGGACTCGAGGAGCCGCAGGAATTCGTCGGCGGGACCGAACACAGCGACGGTGGGAAGGCTGGTCGGGACGGTGAAGGTGTGGGTGACGGCGTCTGTCATGGCTCAGTCAAGGGTAGACCAGTGTCGGGAACCGCAGGTTCGCCCGCATGGCACTCCGAGCGATCCTGCTCCGCCGGCGACGGTCGCCGACGAACTCAACCGGGGGGCCACGTCATGAGACGGCCGCCAATGACGTGGGCGTGGGCGTGGAAGACAGTCTGCAGCGCGTCCCGCCCGGTGTTGAAGACCATGCGGTAGGAACCGTCATTCTCGGTCTCGGCAACCTTCTTGGCGAGCTCGAGGACAGCGATCGCCGACTCCGGATCGGCCGCCGCCAAGCTGCCGATGTCCGGCTCGTGCCGCTTGGGCACGACGAGCACGTGGACAGGTGCCTGGGGATTCAGATCACGGAAGGCATAGGCGAGCGACGACTCGGCCACCCGCTCCGACCCGATCTCCCCCGCGACGATCTTGCAGAACAGGCAGGTGTCGTCCGTATCTCCCATAGGCCGACCATAGCCGGACTCGCTAGCGCAGGGCGTCGCGAATGCGGCCCAGGACGCTGCGCTGGGTGGCCCCGAGCCGGGCTTCGGGCGCGGTTTCACCGCGTGCCTCGGCCAGGCGCCGCAGCATGTCGCGCTGGGCGTCGTCCAGGGCATGGGGCGTCTCGACGAACACCTCGACGACGAGGTCGCCACGCGCCCCTCCCCGCAGCCGCGGGACACCGTGACCGCGGAGCGTCAGACGCTCGCCCGACTGCAGGCCGGGCGGGATGTCGAGTTCGACGGTGGCCGGCTCGCGGTCGACATCGGCCTCAAGTGTGGGCAGGTCGAGGTGCGTGCCGAGAGCAGCAGCCGTCATCGGAATGGTCACCTGGCAGCGCAGTTGGTCGCCGTTGCGCTCGAAGAAGGGGTGCCGCTTGACGTCGATCTCGATGTACAAGTCGCCCGCCGGGCCACCGCCGGGACCGATCTCACCCTCTCCGGCGAGCTGGATCCGCGTGCCCTGGTCGACGCCGGCCGGGACGTTCACGGTGAGCGACCTGCGCGCACGGACTCGACCGTCGCCGCCACATTCGATGCACGGATCAGTGATCACCGATCCGAAACCATGGCACGTCGGGCACGGCCGCGCAGTGCGGATGTCGCCGAGCAGCGATCGCTGAACCTGCTGCACGTTGCCGTGGCCGTGGCAGGTGTTGCAGCGTGTCGGCTCAGCCCCTTCCCGGGCACCGGAACCGTCGCAGGTCGTACAGACGACGGCCGTGTCGAGCTTGATCTCACGCGTCGTGCCGAAGGCCGCATCGGCGAGGTCGACGGTCAGCCGCAGGAGCGCGTCCTGGCCACGCTGAACCCGCGGCCGCGGTCCGCGGGGCGCGGCCTGGCCGAAGAAGGCATCCATGATGTCGTCGAAGCTGAAGCCTTGACCGAAGCCGTGGCGGGCACCCCCGAGCGGGTTGCCACCGCGGTCGTACACGGAGCGCTTCGACGGGTCGGACAGCACCTCGTACGCGATGGAGACCTCCTTGAAGCGGTCGGCCGCGTCGGGCGCGTCGTTGACGTCGGGGTGGAGTTGGCGAGCGAGCCGGCGGTACGCCTTCTTGATCTCCTCGGCGGTGGCCGCCCTGGTCACACCCAGGATCTCGTAATAGTCGGCTGCCACGTCAGTCCTCGTTCAGCAATCGGCCGACATAGCGCGCCACGGCAGCAACCGAGGCAATCGTGCCGGGATAGTCCATGCGGGTGGGCCCGAGGGTGCCGAGCGCCGAGCCGCCCTCGTTCGAGCCGTAGGTCGTCGACACCAGGGCCATCGTCGCGAGGCTCTCGGTTCCGGTCTCGGTCCCGATGCGCACCTGCGGACCCGGCGCACGCGCCGTCGACACCGCCTCGCCCAGCAGCTTGAGCAGGACAACCTGCTCCTCGAGCGCCTCCAGCACCGGCTGGATGGCCTGGTCGAAGTCGTGCCCGAATCGGGCGAGGTTCGCCGTGCCACCGACCGCGATCCGCTCGGTCGCGCGTTCGCTGGTCAGCGTGTGCGACAACGACGAGACGATGGAGGTGACGATCGGGCGATACCGCGGGGCGAAGCCGTCGATGGCTTCGGCCAGCCGCACCGAAGCCTCACCCAGCCGCTGGCCGACAGTCGCGCCGGTGAGCCGGGTGCGCAACTGGCTGACCAGTTCGTCGTCCGGAGTCTCCTCCAACTCGATGATGCGCTGCTCGACCCGGCCGCTACTGGTGATGACAACCACCAGCATGCGGGAGTTCTCCAGCGGCACGATCTCGATGTGTCGGACCGTGGCCAAGCTCAGCGACGGGTACTGAACGATCGCGATCTGGTTGGTCAGCTGAGCAAGAACACGAACGCTGCGCTGGACGACGTCATCGACATCGACGGCTCCGGCGAGGAACGTCTCGATGGCCCGACGCTCGGCGGCCGACAGTGGCTTGACCGTGGCCAGCCGGTCGACGAACATCCGGTAGCCCTTCTCCGTTGGGATGCGTCCGGCACTCGTGTGCGGCTGGGAGATGTAGCCCTCGTCCTCGAGGACCGCCATGTCGTTGCGGATGGTTGCCGGTGAGACGCCGAGCTTGTGCCGGTCCAGGAGCGAGCGTGAGCCGACGGGCTCATGCGTCGCCACGTAGTCCTCGACGATGGCGCGCAGGACGTCGAGTCGCCGCTCGTCGACCATCGCGCACCTCCCGCTCACCCGCCGGCCCGCGAGTCTGCTGGCACTCCACCGGGGCAACTGCCAGTCTAACGAGGTGGCTCACGACCGTTATGCAGGCGACGTTCTCGCCGGCGACTGGCGCGAACCGGCGCGCGGTCGGACGGCCGAGCAGGTGGCCGAGCTCGGACTCGTCGTGGAGGACGTGACGACGGGATGGTGCGGCGAGATCGTCCGCGTCGATGCCGACCTCGGCACCCTCGACCTGGAGGACCGGCGCAACGTCCGCAAGACGTTTCAGCTCGGACCAGGATTCTGGTTGGACGGCAAACCCGTGGCGCTGATCGCGCCGGCGAAAGCTCCGCCGGCGCAGCCCACCCGGACCGCATCCGGATCGGTTGCCGTCGCGAACGCGCGCGCGAAGGTGGCGCTTCCGTCCCGCATCTGGGTCGAGGGCCGACACGACGCCGAACTGGTCGAGAAGGTCTGGGGCGACGACCTACGCGTCGAGGGCGTGGCCGTCGAGCACCTCGGCGGCATCGACGACCTTGCCGCGGCCGTGGCCGAGTTCTCGCCGGGTTCGGGCCGCAGGCTGGGCGTGCTGGTCGATCACCTGGTGCCCGGCTCGAAGGAGTCGCGCATCGCCGCGCAGTTCGCCGGGAACCCGCACGTGCTGGTGGTGGGCCACCCGTTCGTCGACGTCTGGCAATCGGTGAAGCCCGAGCGACTGGGTTCACAAGCGTGGCCGGTGATCCCGCGCGGAACCGACTGGAAGCACGGCATCTGCGAAGCCTTCGGCTGGCCGCACGCTGATCAGGCGGACATCGCCCGCGCCTGGCAGCGCATTCTCGGCGCGGTTCGGTCGTACACCGACCTCGAGCCGGAGTTGCTCGGCCGCGTCGAAGAGCTCATCGACTTCGTGACGTCGGCCTGAGCCAAGACCTCTCGGTCCCATTCTTGCATCCGGCTCCGACATCGGCGCCACGCGCGCAAAACCTGCCATTGCAGCACTTTTCTTGACCCGATTGCTTGTTTTTCGTCTGTGTGTTCGACTAAACTGGGGGCATGATCTCGGGGACGGACACCACGCTGGCGGTGATGCGCGATGCCGCTCGCTGCCTGCAGTCCCCGACCGCTTCGCTGGGCGATGAGGTCCGGGCTTTGGATCGGGCCGAGAAGGCCATCGCGATGGCCAAGGCCGAGAAGCTGGCGCAGATGGACGCGATGCGCGCGCACGAAGCCGAAGGCGCTGCCTCGGTGACAGTGTGGGCGCGGCGCGAAATACAACAGGACGCCGGCGCGACCCGCGCCCAAGTCCGCTCGGTGAGCCTGACCCGCACGATGCATCAGGTCCGCGAGGCCTCCTTCGACGGCCGGCTTTCGGTGCGGCACCTGCAGTCCTTCGCCTACGCCATCACCCACTGCGGCGCCGGCCAGGTCTTCCTGCGCGAGGCCGAGATGGTCGCCGCCGCGACGTCCTCGACACCGAGGGACTTCCACGAACGGGTCCGGCACCTGCGATTCCGGCTCTTCCCCGACGACCTCGACAAGGCCTACCTCGACGGCATGGCCCGACGCGACTTCAAACTGTCCAAGACCCTTGGCGGCTGGCACCTGACCGGCTTCCTGGACATCGAGGTCGGCACCATGCTCGACACCGTCCTGCGCAACCTGTCGGTCCCCCGCGAGGCCGGCGACACCCGATCACCAGCCGACCGGCGAATGGACGGCCTCGAACAGTTCCTCAAGCGAACCCTCGAACACGGCCTGCCCTCCGACAACGGCATCCGCCCCCACCTCTCGGTCGTGGTCACCGCCGAAACGTTGAAAGCCATCGCCAAAGGACCCCAAGACCGACCCACCATTGGCGAACTCGAACCGGCCGTCCTGCACGGGTTCGGGCCCATCGGACCGGTCCTGCTCAGCGTCCTGCTCGACGACGGCCAAATCACACCCATCCTGGTCAAGGACATCGAACCCAACCCCGAGATCCTCGACGTCGGCCGCACCCACCGCCGCGCCACACCACGCCAAGCGCGCGCCATCACCTTCCGCCAGAACGACACCTGCGCCTCCCCCGGCTGCCACCACCCCATCGCCCACAACCACCACAAGCACTGGTACTCGAACGGCGGAC
>DATEDT010000114.1:0-70862 GCA_035281505.1 Aeromicrobium sp.
CGGGGGCGCTTCCGGGGACCACGATCAGCGAGAAGTACGGGACTGACGCCGGGTCGACGTCGGCCACCGGAAGCCAGCGTTGCTGGTCCATCGACGCACGCTCCACGTACATCGCGTCGTCGAGCCGGCCGGCTTGGCGCAGCGCGGACACGACCTTCGGGAAAGTCCGGCCGAGCTTCATGATGATGGCGCCGTCGGTGTCGGCGAGGCGGCGGGCGAGCTCGGGTTCGGGAAGGGTCGCGGGCAGCACGGTGAGGACGTCGGTCTGCCGGACGAGGGGCTCGGCGAGTGCGGCCGTCGCGGCGGCGAAGGCCGGCACCCCGGGAACGACTTCGGCTGGGTAGCGATCGCGCAGCATCTCGTGCACGTACATGTAGGAGCCGTAGAACATCGGGTCGCCCTCGGCCAGGACGACGACGGTGCGGCCGGCGTCGAGGTGCGTGGCGAGCCGGTCGGCGCATTCTGCGTAGAAATCGGCCATTGCCCCGGCGTATCCACCGGGATGATCGGTCGTCCCGGTCGTGACCGGGTACTCCAGAACCTCCTCGATCGCGCCGGCCGGAATGAGGTCGGCGGCAATGCGCCGTGCGTTGGACGACTTGCCGACGCCCTGGTGGTAGGCGATGACGTCGGCTTCGCCGATGAGTCGGGCCGCCTTGCGCGTGATGAGCTCCGGATCGCCCGGACCCAGGCCGACGCCAAAGAGCCTGCCGGTCATTCGCGTTCCTGAGCGAGCGCGTTGAGGGCCGATGCGGCCATGGCCGAACCACCACGGCGGCCGCGGATCGTGACGAAGGGGATGTCGATCCCGTGGGAGGTGGCGAAGTCGGCCAGCGCCGCCTTCGACTCCGCGGCGCCGATGAACCCGACCGGGACGCCGACGATCGCCGCCGGTCGAGGCGCGCCGTCGAGGATCATCTCGAGCAGGTGGAACAAGGCGGTCGGGGCGTTGCCGATGGCCACGACGGCACCGTCGAGACGGTCTTCCAGCAGCGAGAACGCTGCGGCGGAGCGCGTCGTGCCCAGCTCACGGGCCAAGGCGGGCACGCGTTCGTCGCGCAGCAGACAGACGACGTCGTTGTCCTTCGGCAGTCGAGCGCGCGTGACGCCGGAGGCGACCATGTGCGCGTCGGTGAGAATCGGTGCCCCGGCCTCGAGAGCGGCGCGGGCTGCCGCGACCAGGCCGGGGTGGATCACCAGGTCGTGGGCGAGGTCGGGCTGGCCGGTTCCGTGAATCATCCGGACGGCCACCTTCTCCGCATCGGCCGGGATCGCAGTCAGGTCGGCCTCGCGGCGGATCGTCGCGAACGAATCGACGTAGATCGCGGCGCCGTCGTCGATGTACTCGTAGCGCTTGGTCGGCCGTTTCACGGGGGTCATTCTTCCGCGAGGTCGGGCAGCACCACACTGCGCCATGGCGTCACGATGAGGTCGCGCCCGGCCTGGGCGAGCACCTGCGTCGCGAGGTCGTGGGTGAGGACGCCGTCCGGGACCTCGACGATCTCGGCGGTGCGGCCGTCGTTCTGGGTGAGCTTCCCCCGCGGCGGGAACGGCGATGTCACCTGGGTGCGCAGGTCACGAGCGTGATGCATCTCCGCGATGCCCCACGGGCCGGAGCCATCGTGCCCGCGGGCGGTACCCCCGGGCTCGCGCAGTTCATCGATGTGCCACGGCGCTCCCGGATCGCTGCCCCGAGCCCGAACGAAGCGGGTGGCCAGGTCGAGCAGGACTTCGGCAACCGCGTCCAACTCGATGACCTCGCCCCAGCCGTGCGAGCCGATGCGGAGCTGGGCGTTTTCGGCGTCGACCGCCATGGCACCGAGGTCCAGGGTGCGGTCCACCAGGTCCCCGCGGCCGTCGTCGAGCACGAACAGGAAACGTGCAGACAGCCCGGCGAGGAGCGGCTCCGCGCAGAGCGCTTCGTCGAGCTGTCGGGCCACCGGGAACAGGTCGGCTCGTCCGCCGACGCGGCCACTGAGGGGCGACACCATGATGTTGCGCACCAGTTCGTGCGTGGGAGCCGGGAGGAAGCCGGCCGTCGTGATCGCTTCCACGAACTCGGCGGGTACACAGCTGGTCCCGTCGTCCTGCCGGGTGTGGTCGATGCCGCGGAGCTGCAGGTTCGCCCGTTTGGTCAGCAGCACGGTGCCATCGGCCCACTGGGCCGCGATGCCCATCAGATCGGTGAGCATCTGGCTGGTCAACGCGCCGCCGACCAGGCGAAGACGCACGATCGCTCCGTCGTCGGCGATCCACGGGCGCAGGACGCCGGGACAGCGGTCGGCGTGCGTGCGGCTCACCGGTTCATCGTCGCAGTCAGCCGACCGGATAGACCAAGCAGGTGCTGGCCGCGGTGGCGTAGACGGTGCCTTCGGCATCGCGCAGGTCGGCCTCGGCGAACGCGGCTCGCTTGCCGGGCTTGGTCACCCACCCGTGGGCCCGGAGTTTGCCGGTGGCCGAGGTGATGCCGCGCAGGAAACTCACCTTCGTCTCCAACGACGTGTAGGCGAGCCCTTCGGGAAGGGAGGAGTGGACGGCGCAGCCGGCCGCGGAGTCGAGCAGCGTCAGGGCCAGGCCGCCGTGGACGACGCCGATCGGGTTGTAGTGCGAGTCGTCCGGGGTGATCTCGAAGACGGCATCGCCCACGGCGACCTCCACCAGCTCGAAGCCCAGCAGCTTCGCAATGGGCGGAGGTGGAACCTCGCCGGCGGCCATGCGCTTCAGGAACTCCAGTCCGCTCAGTTGGAGCGCGGCGGTGGCCGACGGCCGAGGGTCGCTCCAGGTGATCGTCTTGCTGGATTCGCTCATGGGCGTGAGGGTACGCGCGACCGTGCTCGGCCGTCCCGGGGTACCGTTTTCGACGAACCGCGGTCGGGTGAGAGGCGAAACGCATGCAGTCATGGAAGGGCAAGTCGTTCTGGCTGTGGCTTGCGGTCGGGGCGGCCGTGCTCGTGGTTGTGGCGATCGTGGCGTTTCTCGCGATGGGTCGATTCGACGACACTGCGCCGGACAACACCGGGCAGGCAAGCCAGATCCCGCCGGATCGTGACAAGGCAGCGACTGCGGCCAAGGCACTCGAACTGGGCGCTGTCGCCAAGATCAGTTCCAACTACAAGGTCGCCGTCAGCGAGCTCACGCTCTACAAGGGCGAGAAGGCCCAGTACCTCGCTGCCACGATCAAGGCCGAGTACATCGGTGCCGATACAGGTGAGCCGTGGGCCGACCTGACGGTGGAGTTCACCGATCCGGAGGCGCGGGTCTCCGAGGAGTCCGGCTGTCCGATCGACGTCGGCGGCGCCTCGGAGGATCCACCCTTGGACACCGGCGAGGTGGCGACGTACACGGCCTGCGTCGATCTCTCGACGCCCGACATCAAGGACGGGAAACTCTCCGTCGAGGAGGCCCTGACACGTGGTCGCAAGGCCTTCTGGTCAACCGAGGGCGCGACGACGAAGAAGATCCCATCGATCAAGCCTGCCTACCCGGCAGGACAGGCTCCCGCCTCGCGGCCATCGCAGTACAGGTCATCCCGCGACGACTCGGACGACGAGGAAGTTGACTGGGACGAATTCGACGAGGACGTCGAGGAGACCAACGACTGGATCGAGGACATGGACAAGCTCGTCGAGCAGTGCAAGAAGGCGTCGAGCTGCGATGACGACAAGATCGAGGAGTACGAGGACTGGCGGGACGACTACAAGGACCGGCTTGAGGAGTACGAGGACTGGAAGGACAAGACCGGCCGGTGAATCAACCGGGCGTTGGTGCGACGTGGATTGGAGCGACCGGACTCCGGACCCCTAGGACGGAGTCTCCGGATACCCCCGGCCCGCACAAGTTTCGTCCAAGAGTCTCGCGAGTTTGAAGTCGCGCTCGGTGATGCCGCCGACGTCGTGGCTGTTGAGCCGCACGTCGACCCGGTTGTAGACGTTGGTCCACTCGGGGTGGTGGTTGAGTTCGTCGATGCGGGGCTGCGCCGTCGCCATGAAGCCGATCGCCGCCGCGAAGTCGTCGAACTCGTACGTCTTGGTCAAGGCGTCGCGGTCGTGGGTCCAGCCGTCGACCGAGTTCAGCGCCTCGGCGATTTCGTCCGCTGACATGGCTCCCACCCTGTCGACGTTACCCGCGTCGCGGCGCACCGCGCAGGGCTACGTAGGCTGAACCGGTTCCGAGGAGGACTCTCTTGCCCCGCATCGCCTTGCTGTCGACGTCCGACACCGACCTGTTGTCGGCGCGCGCCAGCGGTGCGGCATTCATCCTGGGCAATCCGGCCCGATTGCAGGTGGACGATCTGCCCGAGCTGTTGGCGGACGCGGACCTTGTGGTCGTACGGATGCTCGGCTCGGTCCGGCAATGGGAGGACGGATTCGCTGCCATCGCCGCGACCGGACGCCCGCTCGTCACGCTCGGCGGCGAGCAGACGCCCGATGCCGAGCTGATGAGCCACTCGACCGTGCCGATGGGAGTGGCCGCCGACGCCCATCGTTATCTGGCCGAGGGCGGTCCCGCGAACCTCGCGCAGCTGCACGCGTTCCTTTCCGACACGGTCCTCCTGACCGGAGAAGGTTTCGAACCGCCCATCGCCGTCCCCAGTTGGGGCTGGGCGGAACGGTCGACGGGGGTTGAGGTGGCGCCCCAGGACTCGAAGCGGCTCCGTATTGGAGTCCTGTACTACCGGGCGCACGAGACCAGCGGCAACGCCGGATTCGCCCATGCGCTCGCCGACGCCATCGACGCAACCGGGGACGCCGTCGGGCTCCCCATCTTCAGCTCGTCCCTGCGAGCTGCTGCGGACGATCTGTACGACGCCCTCGGCACGCTCGACGCGCTCGTCGTGACGGTGCTGGCCGCGGGCGGGACCACGCCGGCCGGTGTCAGCGCCGGTGGCGACGACGAGTCGTGGGACGTCGAGCGTGTCGCCGCGTTGGACATCCCGGTTCTGCAGGCGCTCTGCCTCACCTCGAGCCGGGACGAGTGGGCCGACTCCGACGACGGCGTGACGCCGCTCGACTCGGCCAACCAGATCGCCATCCCCGAGTTCGACGGCCGGATCATCACCGCGCCCTTCAGCTTCAAGGAGGTCGACGAAGACGGGCTCCCGCGATATGTCGCCGACGCCGAACGCTGCGCCAGGGTGGCCGGCATCGCCGTCAACCATGCGCGACTACGGCGCATCCCCAATTCCGAGAAGCGCGTCGCGCTCATGCTGTCGGCCTACCCGACCAAGCACAGCCGCGTCGGCAACGCGGTGGGTTTGGACACGCCGGTCTCCACCATCCGGCTGTTGCGTGCCATGCAGGAGACGGGGTACGACCTCGGCGGGTCGAACGCAGTCGTCGACATCCTCGCGATGAGCGATGACACGGCGGCCGGTGACGCGCTCATCCACGCACTCATCGACGCCGGCGGCCAGGACGAGGAGTGGCTGACCAACGCCCAGCTCAACGAGAGCCACGTGCGGATCAGTGCCGACGACTACCGGACCTGGATCGCCGACCTGGACCCCGAGCTCCTGGCCGAGATCGTCGAGACGTGGGGCCCCGCGCCGGGTCGGCTGTTCGTCAACGACGCCGATGAGATCGTGCTCGCCACGCTCCAGGCGGGCAATGTCGTGCTCCTCATTCAACCGCCCCGTGGGTTCGGCGAGAACCCGATCGCGATCTATCACTCCCCGGACATGGCGCCGTCGCACCATTACCTCGCCGCCTACCGTTGGCTGGAGCGCGGTTTCCAGGCCGACGCCGTCGTCCACCTCGGCAAGCACGGCTCGATGGAGTGGCTGCCCGGCAAGAACGCTGCGCTGTCCGCGGCGTGCGCAACCGACGCCGTGATCGGCAACCTCCCGCTCATCTACCCGTTCCTGGTCAACGACCCGGGTGAGGGCGCACAGGCCAAACGACGCGCCCACGCGACGCTCGTCGACCACCTCATCCCGCCGATGGCGCGTGCTGAGTCCTACGGCGACATCGCGCGACTGGAGCAGCTGCTTGATGAGTACGCCAACGTCTCGGCCATGGACCCGGCCAAGGCACCAGCCGTCCGTGCCCAGATCTGGACACTGCTCAAGGCCGCCGAGATGCACCGCGACCTCGGCTTGGACGAAGCGCCGGACGACGATGAGTTCGACGACTTCGTCATGCACATCGACGGATGGCTCTGCGAAATCAAGGACGCCCAGATCAGGGACGGCCTGCACGTGTTGGGCCAGGCCCCGGACGGTGGGGCGCGGGTGAACCTCGTGCTGGCCATTCTGCGGGCCGCACAGGTCTGGGGCGGCGCCGCCGGCGCGGTGCCCGGGCTGCGGGCCGCACTGGGGTTGAAGGACGGCGCGCCGAGCGCCGAGGTCGACGCCATCGAGGAACAGGCTCGTGACCTGGTCGAACGCATGGAGGCCGGCCATTGGAGCCGCGCCGACGCCGAAGTCGTGACCGATGACCCCGAGGTGGCGCGCGTCCTCCGCTTCGCCGCCGAGCAGGTCGTGCCGCGACTTGCCGGTACGGCCGGGGAGCTCGACTCGGTGTTGCACGCGCTCGACGGCGGCTTCATCCCGCCCGGCCCGTCCGGCTCGCCTTTGCGCGGACTCGTCAACGTCCTGCCGACCGGCCGCAACTTCTACACCGTCGACCCACGCGCCGTCCCATCGCGACTTGCCTATGAGACCGGCGTCGCCATGGCCGACTCGTTGATCAGCCGGCATCTTGAGGAGACCGGTGAGTACCCGCGCTCGGTGGGCCTGTCGGTGTGGGGAACATCGGCCATGCGGACGTCCGGCGACGACGTCGCCGAAGTGCTGGCCCTGCTCGGCGTCGAGCCGCAGTGGGATGAGGCCTCCCGTCGCATCATCGAACTTCAGCCGGTTCCGCTGGCCGAGCTGGGCCGCCCCCGCATCGACGTGACGGTGCGCATCTCGGGCTTCTTCCGGGACGCCTTCCCGCACGTCGTTGCCATGATGGACGATGCCGTCACGCTCGTCGCCGCACTGGACGAGCCGGCTGAGCAGAACTTCGTCCGGGCACACGCGCAGGCCGATCTCGCCGATCACGGCGACGAGCGGCGTGCCACGACGCGCATCTTCGGGTCGGCGCCCGGCTCGTACGGCGCCGGCATCCTGCAGGTCGTCGAATCCGGCACGTGGCGCGACGACGCCGACCTTGCCGAGGTGTACACCGCGTGGGGTGGATTTGCCTATGGTCGCGAACTCGACGGCCGGCCGGCCGCCGATGACATGCGGGCCAACTACCGGCGGATCCAGGTCGCGGCCAAGAACATCGACACCCGTGAGCACGACATCGCCGACTCCGACGACTACTTCCAGTACCACGGCGGCATGATCGCGACGGTGCGTGCTTTGACCGGCGCCGACCCCAAGGCATACGTCGGCGACTCCACGTCGCCCGATACCGTCCGGACCCGCACACTGGCCGAGGAGACGGCCCGCGTGTTCCGCGCCCGCGTCGTGAACCCGCGTTGGATCGGAGCGATGCAGCGCCACGGCTACAAGGGCGCGTTCGAGCTCGCTGCAACCGTCGACTACCTCTTCGGTTTCGACGCCACCGCCGGTGTGGTCCATGACTGGATGTACGAGAAGCTGGCACAGGAGTACGTCCTCGACGAGGTGACGCAGGCCTTCATGAGGCAGTCGAACCCATGGGCGTTGCGCGGCATCGTCGAGCGGTTGAGCGAGGCGGCTGACCGTGGGCTCTGGGCCGAGCCGGATCCGGAGATTGTCGCTGCGATGCAACGGGTATACCTCGAACTCGAAGGCGACCTGGAGGACCGGTGAGTGCTGAGCCGCGAGGAGTGAGTACGGTCCGCATCGTCGGCATCGGCAGCGGTCATCCGGATCAGTTGACGGTCGAGGCCGTCGATGCCCTGCGCTCGGCGGACTTTGCGATCGCCGCGCGCAAGCGGGACGATGACCCGCTGCTGGCGCTCCGGCAGGAGATCATCGACCGGCACGCGCCCGGACTCGAGATCGTCGAGGTCGATGACCCGGACCGGGACCGCTCGGCGGAGGCCACGGCCAGCAAAGACGGCTACGAGGCCGCCGTATCCGACTGGCACGATGCACGCGCGGCGCGCTACGAAGAAGTCCTCGGCAGTCGCCGCGGCCAGGCTGCGATGTTGGTATGGGGCGATCCGGCTTTCTACGACTCAACCATTCGCATCGTCGAGCGCATCCTCGACCGGGGCAATCTCGTGTTCGCCTGGGACGTCGTGCCCGGCATCTCGGCACTGCAGCTGCTCGCCGCGCGGCACCGCATCGTCCTGCACGAGATCGGCCAGCCGATTCTGGTGACGACCGGACGGCGCCTCCGCGAGGCGATCGACGCGGGTGCGGAGAACGTCCTCGTCATGCTCAGCGCCGCCGTGGACCTGACCGGGTTGGACGACTGGCACATTTGGTGGGGTGCCAACCTCGGCACCGACGTCGAGTACCTGATCACCGGCCGCGTCGCTGAGGCCGCAGCCGGAATCACCGCAGCCCGTGAGCGGGTCAAGGCTGAGTGCGGCTGGGTGATGGACACCTACCTGCTGCGACGTCCTGACTAGGCCTTCTTCAATCGACCGATGACCCCGTCGATGTCCCGTTGCAGCATGTCCCGCCGGACGAAGTGCGCACCAGACAGTTCGTGCCACTCGTGCGGAATCCCGCGCGATGCCAAGATGCCGCGCCATTCGCGCTGGCCGTTGCGAACCGGTGTTTCGTTCACGTCCTCATCCAGACCGCAGACCATGAAGATGCGCTTGTCCAGGTAGCTGTTGATCCGCTCGACCGGGTTGTCCGCGGTGACACGGGCCTGATCCCAGAAGGGCTCGCCATAGATCGTGCCGCCGTTCAGATCGATCTTCGAGCTCTGATTCGCCCAGTGGGCCACCAGGCCGCCATCGCGGCGCAGGCTGGCAGGCCCGGAGTGCGAACTTACGGATGCGAAGTGACCGTAGTACTTCGCGGTGTACTTCAGTGCTCCGAATCCACCCATGGAGAACCCGCCGACGGCCCTCCCGTCGTACTCGGCGTAGGTGCGGAAGTTCGCATCGACCCAGGGGATCAGTTGGTTGATGTGGAAGTTCTCCCAGTTCTTCGGTCCGCTGAAGCTCGTCTTCGGGTTGCTGTACCACCCGGCCCCGCCGCCGTCTGGCATCACGACGATCAGCTTTCGGCCCGCGGTCAGGCCCCGGATGTCGTCTTCCATGTCGAACTTGCGGAAATCCTGGAGGCCGCCGTGCAGGAGGTAATAGACGGGGTAGCGCCGCGTCGTCGTCGTGAAGTAGTCATCGGGAAGCAGGACGTTGACGCCCGGCTGCCAACTGATCTGGTTGGTCGCGAACCGGAAGTAGTGCATTCGGCCGAACACAGCCTGATCGGTGATGGTCAGCCCGAAGCCGTTGTTGGCTGCTGCCGCCACTCCTCCACCCAGTCCCACCGAGCCGAGTGCGCCGAGCGCTGCCGCGCCGCCGGCCAACTTCAACAGCGTGCGCCGATCGAGCGGCTCGTTGGCATCCATGTGGTCCTCCGTGGTCGATCAGGTCACCCAAATATCGGTGCGGTCGCAGGGACAGGGCCATGGCCGAGTGGGCCACTTTGGTTGTCATTTCGGGCCACGCGGGGTAGGACATGAGCGTGGTGGAGTGGTTCGACCGGCCAGCCGTTCCCGTTGCGTACGCGCTGCTCATTGGTGATGTGGCGTCGTCGTTCGGGGTCGGCCAGGAGTTGTTCGAGGCCGCCGGTGTCGCGCCCGAGGCACTGGTCGATCCGGACGGCCGCCTGACCGCGATGCAGGCCGGAAGCCTCCTGCACTTCGGCATGGAGCTGACTCGGGAGCCCGGATTCGGCTATGAGGTCGGGTTGCGCAGCAGTTTGACGTCCCACGGCGTCATGGCTTTCGGGCTGCTGACGTCGGCCACCTTGCGCCAAGCCATCCAGCTCGGTGCCGAGTACAGCAGCGTCCGCCTGCCGATGCTGGGGATCCAGCTCGTTGAGGATGGCGAGCAAGCCGGGGTCGACGTGCAACAGACTTTCCCGCTCGGCGCTGTCCGCCAATGTCTGTTCGACCTGTTCCTCGTCGGGCTGGCGCGCATGACCCCGGCGCTGACGGGCCGACCCGTGGATTCTGTCGAGCTGTGGTTCGAGTGCATGGAACCGGAGCACTTTGCTCGGTACCGCGACCGGCTGCCCCCGGTGCGCTTCGGTATGGGCGTCAATCAGCTCCGGTTCGACGCGGAGTATCTCGACCTTCCGTTCGACACCGCCAATGAGCTCGCATCCCGCGTTGCGCAACAGCAGATGGCCGGCGAACTCACCCGAATCGGCCTGTCTGACGAAGACCTCGTCGGGCGGGTGCGCGCTCTGCTGACCGCCGGAGCGGCCTCCGGTCTCGCCGACGTCGCGCAGGCCCTGCACGTCTCACCGCGAACGCTCAAGCGCCGGTTGAGCGACCACGGAGTGACGTTCCACGCGTTGGTGTCTGACGTACGACGCACCGAGGCGATCCGGCTACTTCGCCATTCAGTCCTGACCGTCGAGCAGATCGGTGCTCAGCTCGGCTACGCCGACGCCGGCAACTTCTGCCGGGCATTCAAGCGGTGGACCGGCACGACACCCGGGATGGTTCGGAGATCCGGCTGACCCGTCTGCCGTCAGGAGTCCGGCCCCGCGGCTCACATCTCCGGCGGGACCGCCTCGAACTCGACCACGCGCTGGCGCAGGGTATCCGGGAGCGGCGCTGTCCGCTGATTGGCGTAGTCGAACCAGACGACCACGGCCCTCGAGGTCGCCGCGGGGGAGTCTTCGCCGGCCAGGAAGATCCCGGCCTCGATGGTGAAGCTCTTCGTGCCGAGCTTCGCGGTGCGGGTGCCGATCTCGAGCTGCGCCGGGTACCGCACCTGGCCGAGGAAGCTGCACTGAATGTCCGCCAGGATCGGTCCCTCGCCGTCGCCGGCGAGGCCGGAAGCAGCGCCGATGGTGTCGAAGTAGGCGATGCGGCCGGACTCGGCGTAGCGGAAGTAGATCACGTTGTTGACGTGTCCGAGCGAGTCCATGTCACCCCACTGGACGGGCAGGGAGATGAAATGCACGAAGTCTGAGCGGTTCACCCGGACAGTCTGCCGGGGCGGCCCGCCACCCAACTGCGTGGGTGTCAGGCCTGGTTGATCCGGATCATGTTCCCGGACGGATCGCGGAACGCGCAGTCACGGGCACCCCACGGCTGGTCCATCGGTTCTTGCATCACGTCGGCACCGGAGGCGCGCACCTTCTCGAACGTCTCGTCCAGATCGGCGACCGCGAAGCTGACGCCGTTGAGCGCACCCTTGGCGAGCAGCCGGGCCATCGTGTCGCCATCCTCCGGCGAGCGCCCGGCGTGGGGATCGGACAGCACCAGGTTGACGCCGGGCTGCTCCGGTAGCGCGAGGGTGGCCCAGAAGGATCCACCGCGCTCGACATCGCCGACCAGCTCCATGCCGAGGGCGTCACGGTAGAAGGTGAGGGCGATGTCCTTGTCGTGGACAGTGAGGAATGCGTTGTTGATGGTGATCGTCATGACTCCAGCCTTCCGTCACGCCCCGTCTCGGCGCTTCTTGATTCCTGCTCGATTGGCTTCCTTGTCGATGCATGCGGGCAGTCCGGTGTCTACGTGCGCGCGGCTGCGATAGGCGGAGGGCGTCTCGCCGACCAGTTCGGTGAACCGCGCACTGAACGACCCCAGGGATGTACAGCCGACGGCCATGCAGACATCGGTGACGCTCAGGTCGCCGCGCCGCAGCAACGCCATCGCGCGCTCGATCCGCCGCGTCATCAGATAGCCGTACGGCGTCTCGCCGTAGGCGCGTTTGAACTGGCGGGCGAAGTGCGCTGGCGACATCAGCGCCTCCCGCGCCATCCGGGGGACGTCGAGCGGCTGGTCGTACTCGCGGTCCATCAGGTCCTTCGCGCTGCGCAGCCGGGCCAGCTCGGCGAGTTCGCGCGCTTGGGTGGCGGACGTCGACGGGGTCACACGCACAGTCTGCCGTGACCCGGCGGCGGCTCCCGTAGGCTCGGGCGCATGAGTGCGCAGGAAGCGACGGGGCACGCCTTGGTCACCGGCTCGGCCGGCTTCATCGGGAGTCACCTGGTCGATCGGCTGTTGGCCGAGGGGTGGACGGTGACCGGCATCGACAACTTCGATCCCTACTACGCCGAGTCACAGAAGCGCCGGAACATGGCCGGGCACGTCGACCACGCCGCCTTCCGTTTCCATGAGTTGGACTTCCGCGACGCCGACTCGCTCACGGCACTCGACGGCGACTACGACGTCATCGTGCACCTGGCCGCGAAGGCCGGCGTGCGCAACTCGTTGCTCGACCCGCTCGGCTACCAGATGACCAACATCGTGGGCACGCAGAACCTGCTGACGTTCGCGCATGAGCGCGGCATCACGCCGTTCGTCTGTGCCAGCTCCAGCAGCGTCTACGGCAACTGCCCCCGGCTGCCCTGGAGCGAAGACGATCACGACCTGCTGCCCATCAATCCCTACGCCTCGACGAAGTTGGCGTGCGAGCAGCTCGGATACGTGTACGCCAACACGTTCGGGATGCGTTTCGTCGGCCTTCGGTTCTTCACCGTCTACGGACCCCGCCAGCGGCCCGACCTGGCGATCCACAAGTTCGCCCGCAAGATGCTTGCCGGCGAGCCCATCCCGGTGTTCGGAGACGGCAGTGCCGAGCGAGACTTCACCTACTGCGACGACATCGTCTCCGGTGTCATCGGCTCGATGCGCCATGCGATGGACCCGCAGAAGTCGAACTACGAGGTCTTCAACCTCGGACACAACCGGACGATCAGCCTGGCCGACATGATCAGTCGCCTGGAGAAGGTGCTTGGTCTTTCCGCCGTCATCGACTGGCAGGACTGGCAGCCCGGTGACATGCGGCGGACGTGGGCGACCATCGACAAGGCCAACCACATGCTCGGCTATGAACCGGTCACCGACTTCGACGAAGGCCTCCAGCGCTTCGCCGCCTGGCTGGACGAGACGCTCGCTGCCGAACGCGCATGACCCAGCAGGGCCGTGTGCGCCGCGCGCTGGGCAGCGCAGTCGGGCTCGTCGTCCTCGGTGTCTTCGGATGGGCCGTCCAGCACTATTGGGGTTGGCAGAAGCTCTTCGTGCCCTGGACGTGGGTCCCGGTGTGGCTGGTCGCGGTGGTGGTCGTGGCGCAGCTGGCCAGCTATTCGGTGCGGGCCTACCGGATCTACCACGCCGAGCCGGAGATCCCGCGCGGGCGCTGGCACGACTGCCTCAAGCTCATCCTGCTGAACAACACGGCGAACCTGCTGCTCCCTGCCCGCACGGGCGAAGCGAGCTTCCCACTGCTGCTCAACCGTTGGTTCGGCGTCGGCGCTGCGAAGGGGTCCGGCACTCTGCTCTGGTTGCGGATGCTCGACCTGGCGGTGCTGGCGGTGCTGGCGCTCGCGGTGCTCGGTCGGACGCTGGTGCCCGGAATCCCCATCGCGCTGCTTGCCGGACTCTGTCTCGCGGGTGTCGCCGCTCCGCTGCTCGCCTTGCCCGTACACGCGCGGGTCGCCCGCGGCCTCACCGGACGCGACGGCAGGATCGCCGGGCTCGTCGGCAAGGTTCTGGCCGGCGTACCCAACCGAACGCGTCAGGTCCTGGTCGACATCGGCCTGACCTGGACGGCGTGGGGCATCAAGCTGGCGGCGTTGGCGATCGTGTTTGCTCAGCTCGCCGGGCTGTCGCTGCCGGCCGCGCTGATGGGCGCCATCGGGGGCGACCTGTCGACGGTCCTGCCGGTCCATGCCCCCGGTGGTTTCGGCACCTATGAGGCCGGCGTCGTCGGGCTGGTGGCGCTCGTGGCCGACGCCGGGCCGGCGTTGCTCGCCGCCGCGGTCAACCTGCACTTGCTCGTCCTGGGCATCGCCCTGATGGGTGGGGCCTATGCTTGGCTGACACAGCCACGCCGCACCTAAAGGGCACTGTCATCGAGAATCCCCCCCAGACCCCAGTCGCCCAATCATCGGCACAGGGCGTCCCGAGCCTGTCCGTCGTCATCCCGATGTACCGCGAACAGGACAACGTCAGACCGATGTTGGAGGGCGTCCACGCCGGGCTTGCCGAGTACCCAGGCCCTTGGGAACTCATCGTCGTCGACGACGGCTCGACCGACGAGACGGGCCCGCGTCTCGTCGAAGCGGCGAAGGAGTACGGCCCGCACGTTCGGGTGTTGCGCTTCGCCCGCAACCATGGCCAGACGGCGGCGATGCAGGCCGGCATCGATGCCGCGCGCGGTGTCGTGATCGCCACCCTCGACGGCGACCTGCAGAACGACCCGGCCGACATCCCGCGGCTGGTCACCGAGATGTTGGACCGTGACCTCGACCTGCTCGCGGGCAAGCGTGCGAACCGCCAGGATGCCTGGCTTTCGCGCAAACTGCCGAGCAAGATCGCCAACCGCATCATCGGCCGCGTCACCGGCGTGCGCATCACCGACTACGGCTGCAGCCTCAAGGTCTACCGGGCCAGCGTCATCAAGCAGGTCCGGTTGTACGGCGAGATGCACCGCTTCATCCCGGTGTGGGCGGCCATGGTCACCTCTCCGCACCGGATCGCCGAATCCCCGGTGAGCCACTCGGCCCGCCAGTTCGGTAGCAGCAAGTATGGGATCTCCCGTACCTTCCGGGTCATCCTCGACCTGCTGACCGTGTCGTTCTTCCTGCGCTTCCAAGCTCGCCCGGGCCACTTCTTCGGATCGCTCGGCCTGATTCTCGGCGCCATCGGTGGCGCCGTGATGTCCTACTTGGCCGTCGTGAAGTTCGCCTTCGGGCAGGACATCGGCGACCGGCCGCTGTTCCTGATCAGCATCCTGTTGCTGGTGTTCTCGATGCAGTTCATCACCACCGGGATCATCTCCGAGATGCTCACGCGCATCTTCTACCAGGACCGTCCGCGGGTCGCCTTGGTCAACGAAGCGACGAACGTGCACGACGGCACGGCCGGATGGATGACGCAGTCGTTCACGGGAACGGGAGCGGACGAAGTCACAGCACGAAGGGGATGACCCACTTCGTGCGCTTCTTGTACGCGGCCCACTCCGGGTAGCGCGACATGCTGGCTTCCTTCATGACCATGTTCGTCAGGAACAGGTCCGTCCACACCCAAGCCAGCACCACGAACGGGATCCAGTGCCACACCAGCAGCGCGAGCCCGCCGTAGATCATCATCTCGCCGGTGTAGTTGGGATGGCGGACATAGGTGAACATGCCATCGGTGATGAGCCCACGTTTGATGCGCAACGTGAAGTGCTTCTGGGCGTCGGCCGCGATCATGATGACCGAGCCGAGCATCGTCACCGTGATGCACAGCGCGAACCACGCGGTGTCCGGTAGCGGGTACTCCGTGGCGGCGCGGCCGGAGATCAGCAGCCAGCCGAACAGCCAGTAGAGCCCGAGCACCATCACGAAGGCGTTGATTCCGCCGAGGACGGTGACCCTCTTCTGCCAGCTCGGGTCGGGGAACGCCTTGTCCTTGAGGTACCAGACCAGTCCGTACGTGCCGTGCAGGGCGAGGTAGATCCACGCAGCGGTGCTGGTGGCTGCTTCGACACCGCGGCTGGAGTAGAACCACATCAAGAGCCCGAGGAAGGCGAAGGTCCCGGTTTTCTGGAAGTTGATGACCGTCGCGAGCTTCCACGGCCGTGGGCCGCCACCGATGTCCTGAGTCAGGAAGTCGTTGTTGCGGCGCAGCAGTTGTGCCCACTTCGGTGCAGCGTAGGCCGTCGTCGCGTTGTCCTGAAGCGTCATGCCGCCATCATGGCCCAGCCGCGACGAGGCGGACAGAGGTTGGGACAAAAGCGATGCATCGTGCCCAGCCGCGGCCTGGTGGCCGAAGCTACGACGACCCGTGCGCGGCCACCCATTCCAGGAAGGGTGTGGCGACCCGCCAGTCGGCACGCACCCGATCGATCAGGTCCGGTGCGTGAATGACAGGGTCGAATCCGTACTCGCGGCCGACCGTCAGCGACTTGTGACGCAGCAACTCGATTCGCGGGTGCTCGACGTCGTACCCGCGCGGTGCGGTCTTGAGCGTCTCCCCGCCGATCTTCCAACCGGCGGCCTCCAGCTCGGCCAGGATCCCGACGAGCTGCGTCCCGTGCGCCTCGTCCGAGATGGCCTCTCGGATCACCGCGAGCCGCGTCGACGACGCCTCGTAGAAGCCGGCACCGACCATCACGCCGGCGGCGCCGATCTGCACGTAGTACCCGGTGGACGGCCCGGTGGCGACGTACGCACCCTGGTGCGTCTTGTACGGCGACTTGTCCTTCGCAAACCGCACGTCACGGTACGGGCGGAAGATCTTCGCCGCACCGAACTCGGGCTCGAGGGCTGCGGTCAGCGCCTTCATCGGTGCGGCGACGGCTTCGTCGTAGATCGCCTTGTGCGCCTGCCAGAACGACTTGGTGTTGTCGAGCTCGAGGTCGTCGTAGAAGTCCAGGGCTGCCTCGGGGAAACCGGTGAAGTCGCTCATGGCGCGTCGGGCGTCAACACGATCTTGCCGAGGGCTCCGCGGTGGTCCATCACGGACAGCGCGCGACCGGCGTCGGCCAACGCGAACTCGGCGCCGATCGGTGGCCTGATGACTCCGGACTCGATGTGGGGGCGCAACTCCTCGAACTGGTACCGGATGAATCCTGGCCGCGACAGTGCGTAGTGCCCCCATCCGACACCGAGGACGCCGGTGTTGTTGAGCAGAAGCCGGTTGACCTTGACTTCGGGGATCTGGCCTTCGTCCGTGAACCCGATGACGAGAACGCGGCCGTGCGTTCGCAGGCTGCGCAGCGAGTCAGTGAAGCGGCTCCCGCCCACAGGGTCGACGACGATGTCGATCCCGTCGACTCCGTCGAGTTCCTTGGTGGCGGCCAGGAAGCCGTCGGCCGGGACGGCGTCGTCGGCTCCGGCAGCGTGCGCGATGGCCCGCTTCTCCTCGGTCGACGCGACCGCGATGACGCGGCCGGCGCCAAAGGCCTTCGCGGTCTGGATCGCCGCCGTGCCGACGCCGCCGGCGGCGCCATGGACCAGCACGACCTCGCCCGGCTGAAGGTGTGCGCGGGTGACCAGTGCGAAGTGCGCGGTCAGGTAGTTGAGCGGAAGCGCCGCGCCCTGGGCGTAGGACAGCTCATCTGGCAGGGCGAAGGTGTTGTCGGCCGGCGCGACCGCGTACTCGGCGAACCCACCGAGCATCACCATCGCGGCCACCCGATCGCCGGGGGTGAAACCCGAGCCGTCCGGCGCGGACACCACGTCGCCAGCCACCTCCGATCCCGGTGTGAACGGCGGGTCCGGCTTGAACTGGTAGAGGCCGCGCGTCTGCAGCAGCTCGGGGAACGAGATGCCGGCCGCGCGCACTCGGATGAGCACTTGGTCTGGGCCGGCCTCCGGGACGGGGACGTCATTGAGCTGAACCGCGTCGGGCCCGTCGAGGCAGACGATCTGGATGGCCTTCATGGACCGAGGTTATTAGGCGGCGGTCTTGGCCTTCTTGGCGGCCGACCGCCACGCGAAGTGCTCGGCGACGACCTTGCGGGTCTCCCACCAGTACTGGAAGGTGAACTTGGGCCAGATCGTGCGGTTCTTGCCCTGCGCGTCGAGATACCAGCTCGTGCATCCGCCCTGGGTCCAGATGCCCTTGGTCACCAGGCGCTGGATCTCCTCGTTCCACTCGTCCTGTGCCTGCTTCGTCACCTCGACGACGTCCGCGCCGCGCTTCTCCATCTCCTCGAGCATCGTGAGGATGTACTTCGTCTGCTGCTCGATCATGAACACGACCGAGTTGTGGCCGAGCGCCGTGTTGGGGCCGAGCATCAAGAACAGGTTGGGCACGCCGTGAATGGTCATGCCCAGGTAGGTCTCCACCCCGTGCTTGCGGAACTGCTCACCCACGTCCATGCCGTCGCGGCCCTTGATGTCGAGGAAGTCGAACGCATCGACCACGTGGAAGCCGGTGCCGTAGATGATCACGTCGGCCTCGTGCTTGTTGCCCGCGGCGTCGATGACACCGTCCGGGACGATCTCGCTGACGTGGTCGGTCACCAGGTCGACGTTGGCGCGGTTGAATGTCGGGTAGTACGTGTTCGACTGCAGGACGCGCTTACAGCCGAGGCGGTAGTCGGGCGTGAGCTTGCGGCGCAGCTCCGGATCGTCGATGGCGCGAGCGATGTTCGCCTTCGCCAGCTTCTCGGCGTACGGGAGGACGTTCAGGTGCCCGTTGAACGCGATGGCACGCGCTTCCAGGCCCCAGTAGATGGCGTCCCGATAGGCGCGGGTCAGACCGGGCACCTTGTCGAAGAACTTCTGCCGAACCGGGTGGATCGCGTTGTCCTTCTTGCCCAGGACCCACGGAGGTGTGCGCTGGAAGACGGTCAGGTGCTCGACTTCTTCGGCGATGATCGGGATGAACTGGATGGCGCTGGCGCCGGTGCCGATGACGGCGACCTTCTTTCCGGCGAGGTCGACCGTGTGGTCCCATTCAGCCGAGTGGAAGCGTGGCCCGGCGAAGGTTTCGGCACCGCCGATCGCCGGGATGTTGGGAATGTGCAGGCCGCCGACGCCGGAGAGCACGATGCGCGCCTCGTAGTCCTCGCCGGCGCTGGTGCGCACCGTCCACACCGAGCGGTCCTCGTCCCACGCGAGGCCGGTCACTTCGACGCCGAAGTGGATGTAGGGCCGGATGCCCTTTTCGTCGGCCACCTTCTGCATGTACGCCCAGATCTCGGGTTGAGCCGAGAAGTTGCGACTCCAGTCGGGGTTGAGCCGCCAGGAGAACGAGTACATGTGGCTGGGGATGTCGCATTCGCAGCCCGGGTAGGTGTTGTCGCGCCAGGTGCCTCCGACATCGTCGGCCTTCTCCAGGATGGCGAAGTCGGTCCGGCCGGACTCCAGCAGCTTGACCGCTGCACCCATGCCGGAAAAGCCGGTGCCGATGACGACGATGTCCTTGGTGATCACGGTTTTGGATACTATCGGTATGTGAAGACCGATGCCCCCTCGAATTCGGCGCTGCGTCCGTCGCGAGCCGAGCGTCAGGCGCAGACGCGCGAGAAGCTCATCGCGGTGGCCCGGGAACTGTTCATCGCCGATGGCTATGCCGCGACGTCATTGGACAAGGTTGCGGAAGCGGCCGGTTTCTCGAAGGGTGCGGTGTACTCGAACTTCTCCGGCAAGGAGGAGTTGTGCATGGAGGTCATCGACGCCATTCACGCCGACCTGCTGCTCGGGGTCGTCGAGGCCTTCACCACCGAGACCGACTTCGACGGCCGGATCGAGGCGTTCACCCGGTGGGCGCGTACCCAGTTGGGCAACCCGCTCGAGACGGCTCTCGAGGCGGAGTTCTCCGCGGCCGCCCGGCAGAGCACCTATGTCGCCGAGCAGTTGCGCAACCGTCATCGTGCGATCACCGCCGAAATCGCCCGCCTGCTTCGCACCGTGGTCGAGGAGGCCGGTTACGACGTCGCCTTCGACCCCGACAAAGCAGCGGTGGCGTTGTTGAGCCTGGGGATCGGCATGGGCGCGATGCGCTCGCTGGATGCACGACTCGACGTGGACATCGCCGGTGAGACGATGCGGACGCTCCTGCGCGGGGTCAGTACCCGCCGTTCTGCTTGAACCGCTCGTAGCTCGCGTTGATCTCCTGCACGGCCTCGACGCGGCCGACCCAGTTCGCGCCCTCGACGGACTTGCCGGGCTCGAGGTCCTTGTAGACGGTGAAGAAGTGCTCGATCTCGAGCCGATCGAACTCCGGCACGTGATGGATGTCGCGCAGGTGTTCCTGCCGGGGATCGGTGGCCGGCACGCACAGCACCTTGTCGTCGCCACCGGCCTCGTCGGTCATGCGGAACATGCCGATGGCGCGGCAGCGGATGAGGCAGCCCGGAAACGTCGGAGCGGACAAGAGGACCAGCGCATCGAGCGGGTCGCCGTCCAGGCCGAGCGTGTTGTCGATGAAGCCGTAGTCAGCCGGGTACTGGGTGGCCGTGAACAGCGTCCGGTCCAAGCGGATGCGGTGCGTCTCGTGGTCGACTTCGTACTTGTTCCGTTCGCCCTTGGGGATCTCCACGGTGACGTCGAAGATGAGGTCGGCCACGATGCCTCCGGAGTCGGTGCCGGTCTCGCGTCCCCCGGCTGCCATCAGGTACGCCCTCTAGTGTGGCGCATGTGACGGATCGTCAGGCAGGCAGGTTCGGCACGGTCGCGATGCTCGTGACCACGCTCACAGCGTTTGCGGTCATCACCGTCACGCTCTGGCTTGGCGGTGTATTCAACAGCTTGATCTGCGGTGGCGACTGTGGCTCCGCCGCAGTTCGGACACCCGACGAGCTGAACCTCGTCCCCACCGAGCTCGCGGTGGAGCCGGCGGCCGCGTCGACGCGGCGGCTCAACGCGGCGGCCATCCGGTCGGCCGTGGAGGACCCGCTCGACGATGAGGAGAGTCTCGGACCGCGGGCGGCGTTCGTCGCCGTCGATGCCCAGACCGGCTCCGCGGTGGCTGCGGTGGGCTCGGGCACGTTCGTACCTGCCTCCACCACTAAGGTCCTGACAGCTTTCACGGTGTTGTCGAAAGTCGATCCGGAGCAGCGTTTCACCACGTCGGTCGTGCGCACGGGCAACCGGCTGGTGCTCGTCGGCGGGGGCGACCCGTACCTCAGGTCGGAGCCGCCTGAGCGGAAGATGTTCGGCGTCGAGGCCGACGTGGAGACGCTTGCGGCGCGGACGGCGGCAGCGCTCCGCACGGCCGGCATCTCCAGCGTGCAGCTGGACTACAACACGTCCCGGTTCAGCGGCCCGTCCTTCAACCCCGCCTGGGAGGCGTCGTACCGCGCGGAGAAGATCGTCACGCCGATCAGCGCACTGTGGGTCGACCGCGGTATCGACGACGGGGTGCGGACGGCCGACCCGGCCGGCGCCGCGGCCGAGACGTTTGCGGACGCTCTGGAGGACCTCGGCGTCGACGTGGCCGACGATCACAGCGCGGTCGCGGTCCCGGCGGGCGCGGCCCCGGTCGCGAGCGTCCGGAGCGCGACGGCTGCTCGTATCACCGAGGAGATGCTGGCATCGAGCGACAACGAAGCCGCCGAGGTGCTCCTTCGACAAGCCGCTCTCGCCGACGGGCGACCGGGATCGTTCGCCGAGGGTGTCGCCACCGTCCGTCGGGTGCTTCAGGCCAACGGCATCGACACGGACGGGCTGACGTTGTCCGACGGCAGCGGGCTGTCGCGACGCAACCGCATCGCCCCCCTCACCCTGGCGCAAACCCTCGCCGCGGCGGCCGCGACGCCACGGACGGCCCGATTGATCGCCGACCTGCCGGTCGCGAACTTCTCCGGCACCTTGGACAAGCGGTTCGGAGCCGATGACGACGGGCGGGGCGTGGTCCGCGCCAAGACCGGCACCCTCACCGGCGTTCATTCGCTGGCGGGCATCGTCACCGACCGCGTGGGAACGCCTATTGCCTTCGCCGTCATGATCGATCAGGCCAAGGACATCCCTGCGCTGGACGCGGAGGAGGCGCTCGACGACGTGGCTACAGCGTTGGCCCGGTGCACGTGCTCGGCTGCGCCAGCGCCCTAGCTCCTGGGGAGCGGGAGGGAGGCCGGAGGCCGACCGAAGGGCACGTACCGTGGGGCCATGATCGATTGGGAGTTCGCGCTCAAGACCGCCGAGCGATTGGTGCCTCCCGGTCCCAGTCTGTCCACCGCCGAGGTGGACGACGTGATGGGCGATCTGCGCGCTGCCGCGGGCGCGGCTGAACAGCCGGTTCGCACCTTCACCGGGCTGTCCCCGAGACCGGCCGAGGAGACACCTGTTCTCGTCATCGATCGGGCTCGCTGGGTGGAGGCGAACCTGGCGTCGTCGCGGGTGCTGCTGGAACCGGTGCTCACGAAGCTGCAGAAGTCCCACAAGGCCCCGACCGGCTTCGCCAAGTCGTTCGGCGAGTCGATCAACGGGGTGGAGATCGGCGCACTGCTGTCGTTCATGTCGACGAAGGTTCTCGGCCAGTTCGACCCCTTCGGCTCCGACCCGGGACGACTGCTCCTGGTGGCGCCCAACATCGTCCACGCCGAACGGCAGCTCGGTGTGGACCCGCATGACTTCCGGCGGTGGGTGTGCCTGCACGAGGAGACGCACCGAGTCCAGTTCACGGCGGTGCCGTGGCTCGGCGACCACCTGCGCGGACTCATCGCGGAGTTCACCGACGCGACGGAACTCGACCCGGCCGCCCTCGGCAAGCTGCTGACCAGCGGGATCGGCGAGCTCATCCGGATCCTCCGCGGGGCGTCCGACGCCAGCCTCATGGACCTCCTCCAGAACGACGCCCAACGTGCTGTCGTCGACAAGCTGACCGGCGTCATGTCGTTGTTGGAGGGCCATGCCGACGTCGTGATGGACGGTGTCGGGCCGGAGGTCGTCCCGACGGTGGCGGAGATCCGGCGCGCGTTCGAACGCCGTCGGTCCGGTGCCGGGGGAGTCGACCGCGTCATCCGTCGCCTGCTCGGCCTGGAGGCCAAGATGCGGCAGTACCGCGACGGCGCGGTGTTCGTGCGGGCGGTGACCGATCAGGCCGGCCACGACGGATTCAACGCTGTCTGGGCCGCCCCGGAGAACCTGCCGTCCAGGTCGGAGATCCTGTCGCCGTCCAGCTGGGTGCGTCGCATCCATGGCTGACGACCGGGAGGCTGGGGGTACCTCCCGCTTGCGGGGGACTCCCGCGCGCGGGGGACTCGACCCGGTGACGGCCAAGGCCAGGCGAGCCGTCGCCGCCGCGCTCGACGATCTCGATCCCGGCGACCGCGTGACGGTCGCGCTCAGCGGCGGCGCTGATTCCCTCGCGCTCGCCGCGTGCCTGTCCTTTCTCGGGCCGAAGGCCGGTTGGGACTGCCATGCGCTCGTCATCGACCACGGGCTGCAGGACGATTCGGCGTCCGTCGCCGCCGGGGCGGCTGCGCAGGCTCGCGCTCTGGGCCTGGCCGCCGACATCGTTCAGGTGGTCGTCACCGGGGCGGGCGGGCTGGAGGCAGCCGCGCGGACGGCGCGTTACGAAGCGCTGCTCGAGGCGGCGGCCCCGGACCAGTCATCGGTGATCCTGCTCGGGCACACGCTCGACGATCAGGCCGAGACGGTCCTCCTGGGCCTTGGGCGCGGCTCTGGTCCGCGGTCGATCGCCGGCATGCCGCCCACCGCCGGGCCGTTCCGTCGCCCCTTCCTCGGGCTGCGTCGAGCCGAGACCGAGCGCATCTGCGCGGCGGCCGGTTTGGAGTACTGGTCCGACCCGCACAACGATGACCCCCGGTTCCGGCGCTCCCGACTGCGGCACGAAGTGATGCCGCTGCTCGAGGACGTACTTGGCGGCGGCGTGGCCGAGGCGTTGGCGCGGACAGCCGGCCAGCTCCGCGACGACGTCGAGTTTCTCGACGCGTTGGCCGTGACGGCGTCCCAGGCAGATCTGCGGGTCGCCGACCTGGCCGCGTTGGCGCCGGCGCTGAGGTCGCGCGTGCTTCGGCTGGCTGCGCTCGATGCCGGAGTCGCCGGTTCGGACCTCACCGCCGGACATCTGGACGAACTCGACCGACTCGTGACCGACTGGCGTGGCCAGGTCCGCGTTGAGCTCCCCGGGCGGATCAGCGTCGTGCGGGATCGGGAAGCGCTGAGGTTCGTGCCGACCCCTGCCCTAGGCTGACCACTGTGTTCCTCACTTCGTTCGTCAACGGGTCTTCGGCCACTCGGCCTCGAGCCGCTAGCGGCTCGGGCGCTCGGTAGCCTCGACCCGTGGACCTCCAGCGCGTCGAGAACGACGTCGACCTCGAACAACTCCTGATCACCGAGGACGAGATCGCCACCTGCCTGCGATCGATGGCCAAACAGATCGAGGCCGACTACTCCGGCAAGGACGACCTGCTCCTCGTTGGCGTCCTCAAGGGCGCGGTCATGGTGATGGCTGACCTCGCCCGGGCGCTGGACCGACACGTCGAAATGGACTGGATGGCCATCTCGTCCTACGGCTCGGGCACTAAATCGTCGGGCGTGGTCCGGATCCTCAAAGACCTCGACACCGACATCGCCGGACGCGACGTCCTCATCGTCGAAGACGTGGTCGACACCGGTCTCACCCTGTCCTGGCTGGTCGCCAACCTGCAGTCCCGCGGGCCGGCGTCCGTGCGCATCGCCGCGCTGCTGCGCAAGCCCGATGCGATGCAGATGGAGATCGACGTCGACTACGTCGGGTTCGACATCCCGAATTCGTTCGTCGTCGGATACGGGCTCGACTACTCCGAGCGCTACCGCAACCTGCGTTGCATCGCCACACTCGCCAGCGAGGAACGCGAGTAGCCACCGGCTGGCACGGAACCTCTCCGGCCGCTGCGGCGTTCTCATAGACGCCTATTGGATAGCGTGATGCTTGATGAATCTCAAACGAATCTTCCGCGGTCCTATTTTCTGGATCCTGATCATCACGGTGACCGTTCTGGTCGTCGTGGAATTCGCTGGGTCCGCGGCCGGCTCGCGCGAGATTCGCACGGCCACGATGGTCACCTACCTCGAGGACGCGAAGGTCAAGGAGGTCACCTTCGTCGAAGGTGACCAGGAGATCCAGGCGACGCTGAAGAACGGCACCGAGGTGCGGTCCAAGTGGCTCGGTGATCAGGGCTCTCGGCTGGTCGAGCAAGCCGAGAAGGCCGTCGCCGACAAGAAGCTCAAGACCTTCGACGTCAAGGTCCCCAAGCAGAACGCCTTCGTCTCGTTCCTGTTCAGCTTCCTGCCGATCCTGTTGATCTTCGGCCTGCTGCTGTTCTTCCTCAACAACATGCAAGGTGGCGGCGGTCGGGTCATGCAGTTCGCCAAGTCGCGGGCCAAACTGATCAGCAAGGACACGCCCAAGACGACGTTCGCCGACGTCGCCGGCTGTGACGAGGCCATCGAGGAGCTCGGCGAGATCAAGGAGTTCCTGCAGGAGCCGGCGAAGTTCCAGGCCGTCGGCGCCAAGATCCCCAAGGGCGTCCTCCTGTATGGCCCGCCCGGCACCGGCAAGACCCTGCTCGCGCGCGCTGTCGCCGGCGAGGCGGGCGTGCCGTTCTACTCGATCTCCGGCTCCGATTTCGTCGAGATGTTCGTCGGCGTCGGTGCCAGCCGGGTTCGTGACCTGTTCGAGCAGGCCAAAGCCAACGCACCGGCCATCGTCTTCATCGACGAGATCGACGCCGTCGGCCGTCATCGCGGCACCGGCATGGGTGGCGGTCATGACGAGCGCGAGCAGACGCTCAACCAGCTGCTCGTGGAGATGGACGGCTTTGACGTTCGTGGCGGCGTCATCCTGATCGCTGCCACCAACCGGCCCGACGTGCTCGACCCGGCTCTGCTGCGCCCGGGACGGTTCGACCGGCAGATCGGGGTCGACGCGCCGGACCTGGCCGGGCGTACGCAGATCCTGAAGGTGCATGCGCGCGGCAAGCCGATCGCCGAGGGTGTCGATCTGGAGGCCATCGGCCGGCGCACGCCCGGCTTCAGCGGTGCCGACCTGGCGAACGTGCTCAACGAGGCCGCGTTGCTGACGGCGCGGAACAACAAGAAGACCATCGACGACGCCGCCCTGGACGAAGCGATCGACCGCGTGATGTCGGGACCGCAGCGGAAGTCGCGGCTGATGAACGAGCACGAGCGTCTCATCACCGCCTATCACGAGGGCGGGCACGCGCTAGTCGCCGCGGCCCTGCCGCAGAGCGACCCGGTCCACAAGATCACGATCCTGCCCCGCGGCCGTGCCCTCGGGTACACGATGGTCTTGCCGGATGAGGACAAGTACTCGCAGACGCGCGCCGAGCTGCTCGACAAGCTGGCCTACATGTTGGGTGGCCGGGCGGCCGAGGAGTTGGTGTTCCACAACCCGACTACCGGCGCCGGGAACGACATCGAGAAGGCGACGAACCTGGCCCGCGCAATGGTCACCCAGTACGGCATGACCGAGCGCCTCGGAGCCGTCCGACTCGGCGAGAACGAGGCCCAGCCGTTCCTCGGTCGCGATCTGATGCACTCGCGCAACTACTCCGAGGCGGTGGCGGCGATCGTGGACGAGGAGATCAGCAAGCTGCTCACCGAGGCGCACCAGGAGGCGTTCGACATCCTCACCGAGAACCGCGACGTGCTCGACGCACTCGTGGTGGCATTGCTGGAGCGCGAGACGCTCGACAAGGCCGAGGTGGCCGAGATCTTCGAACCGCTGCGCCGGCGCACGATCCGGCCGGCGTGGACCGGATCGGACAGCCGCATCCCGTCCTCGATCCCGCCGGTCGCAGCCGAAGCCGTGAAGGGAGACAGCGTCCCGAAGACCGACGCTGAAACGGTCATCGCGCCGGACTCCGGCCCCGACGCCGAGCCGGCATGAGCGTCGACCTGCCGCGGGCCGAGGCCGCGATCCGCGAGCTGCTGTTCGCCATCGGCGAAGACCCGGATCGCGACGGGCTGAAGGAGACCCCGCGTCGGGTGGCGAAGTCCTACGCCGAGCTGTTGGGTGGGTTGGACCAAGACCCGGCCGAAGTGCTGTCGGCCGTCTTCGACGTCGGCCACGACGAGCTCGTCCTGGTCAAGGACATCGAGATGTGGTCGCTCTGCGAGCACCATCTCGTCCCGTTCGGCGGCGTGGCGCACATCGGCTACATCCCCGAAGAGGGGGGCCGGGTGACCGGGCTGTCCAAGCTCGCGCGTCTCGTCGACGTCTTCGCCCGCCGTCCTCAGGTGCAGGAGCGCATGACCACGCAGATCGCCGATGCGCTGGAGGAAGTCCTGAAACCTCGCGGCGTGATCGTCGTCATCGAGGCCGAGCACCTCTGCATGTCGATGCGCGGCGTTCGCAAGGTCGGAGCGAAGACGATCACCAGTGCGGTCCGTGGCCAGCTCCTCGACCCGGCGACCCGGGCCGAGGCCATGGGGCTCATCACGGGGTGACCCCCGATGTCATGCGCTGACCTGCTGCGGCCCATCGGTCGGACCCGGGTGATGGGCGTCATCAACGTGACCCCTGATTCCTTCTCCGACGGCGGCCGATGGCTGGACCCGGAGACGGCGGTCGACCACGGCCTGAGGCTGGTCGCCGAAGGCGCCGATCTGGTCGATGTCGGCGGCGAGTCGACCCGGCCCGGTGCCATCCGGATCGACGCGGCCGAAGAGCTGCGTCGCGTCATCCCCGTTGTGCGGGGACTCGCGGCCGCGAACGTCACCGTCTCGGTCGACACGATGCGCGCCGAGGTCGCCGAGCAGGCGCTGGCCGCCGGAGCGGCGCTGATCAACGACGTTTCGGGCGGTCGCGCCGATCCGCGGATGGTCGCCGTCGCGGTCGAAGCGTCGGCTCCGATCGTGCTCATGCACTGGCGGGGCCATTCGGACGGCATGCAGAAGCTCACCAGCTATGACGACGTCGTGCGCGACGTCTCACGCGAGCTGTCCACCCAGGTCGACGTGGCGCTGGCAGCGGGCGTTCCGGAGTCGCGCATCGTGATCGATCCCGGCCTCGGGTTCTCCAAGACGGCTGACCAGAACTGGGTGATCCTCGCCCACCTGGACGCCTTCACGGCACTCGGCTTCCCGCTGCTCGTGGCGGCCAGTCGGAAGCGGTTCCTCGGTGAGCTGCTCGCCACGCCGGCCGGCGAACTGCGGCCCACCGACGAACGGGAGGCCGCTACGGTTGCGGTTTCGACCCTGGCTGCCGCCGCCGGAGCCTGGGCAGTCCGCGTCCACGAGTCGAGGGCCAGCGCGGACGCTGTGCGGGTCGTGGCCCGGACAGCGTCATCGAGGAAGGGGGAGGACGCATGAGTTGCCCTGACGGACTGGACCGCATCGACCTCACCGGGATCGGTGGCTGGGGGTATCACGGCGTTCATGACGACGAGCGCGAGAACGGCCAGCGGTTCGTCGTCGACGTCAGTCTGGGCCTCAACCTGGGCGCCGCGGCGACCACCGACGACCTTGGCCTCACCGTCGACTACGGTGACCTCGCGGAGGGAGTCCACCAGGCCATTGCGGCTGAGCCACTGCAACTCATTGAGTCGGTTGCCCAGCGTGTGATGGACTTGTGCCTGAAGTACCACCCGGTGCTTTGGGCCAGTGTCACGGTGCACAAACCGATGGCGCCGATCTCGGTTCCGTTTACCGATGTCAGCGTCACCATTGAGCGGAGGAAGTAAGTGACCGAATCCCCGACGCCGTACGTGCTCGACGCGGACACGATGACCGGTGGAATGCGCCCGATCCGGCAGGCGGTCATCGCGCTGGGATCCAATCTCGGGGAGCGGCTGCAGCGAATCCAGGGTGGTGTCGCGGCGATCGAGGACACCCCGGAGGTCAAGATCGTCGCCATCTCCTCGGTCTACGAGACCGATCCAGTCGACAGCACACCCGACTCCGGCCCCTACCTGAATGCCGTGGTCCTGATCGACACGACGTTGACCGTCCATCAGTTGCTCGACCGGGCCCTGGCCATCGAGGACGCCTTCGGCCGCGACCGGTCGGTCAAGAACGCGCCGCGCACGCTCGACGTCGACCTGATCGTGGTCGGCCAGCGGGTGGCCGATGACGAGCAGCTCACCCTTCCGCACCCGCGCGCCCACCAGCGGGCCTTCGTGCTCGTGCCGTGGGTGGAGATCGATCCCGAGGGCGAGATCCCGGGCTTGGGCTTCGCCGCGGATCTCCTCAGCGAGCTGGACACCTCCGGGGTGCGGAAGCGCGAGGACCTCGAGATCATCCTGTGAGGTCAGGTCAGCCTCGATGAAGCGTGCGACGCCCCTGCTCGTCGTCGCCGTGGTCGGCGCCGGCATCATCATCGGCACGTTGGTGCGTCCGCTGGCAGCGCGGATGGACGCCACGCCACCGCAGATCGGCTGGGGCCCGGCCACCATGCTCTTCACGTTCGCGCTGCTGATCGCCGCGATGGCGTGGAACACCTGGCAGAGCCTGCACAAGAAGCATGAGCGCATGACCTCGGACCACGGCGTCAAGATGCTGGCCCTGTCCCGCTCCAGTCTGATCGTCGGTGGGTTGTTCGGCGGCGGCTACGGCGGTTACGCGTTGTCGTTCGTGCCCGACCTCGACACGCCGCTCGGTGCGGCCCGGGTGTGGCACGCCGGCGGTGCCGCGGTGGCCGGGTTGTTGCTCATCGTGGCGGCACTCCTCCTGGAGCGTGCCTGCCACATCCCGGGTGGGGACGACGAGGACCCGGAACCCAACGGGGCGGCCGCGTCGGCGGCGTAGATCGAAGTATCGGCGGTGTTTCGTGCGGGGACGCATCTTTAGACATTCATGCGGTTTGTCGACCAAAGAACCGACGTTGATGCGGCTATGACGTAGCAAACGTCGATACATCGGACGTGGGACGCACGAATGTCTAAACATGCGTCCCAGAAGCGACCGAACGTCGGCACGTCACGTCGCTTCCCGCCGCGTGGCTATTTGTCGATATCCCCGACCACGAAGAACATCGAGCCGAGGATTGCGACCAGATCAGCGACGACGCAGCCACCCACGATCTCGGGCAGGACGGCGATGTTGTTGAACGACGCGGTGCGCAGCTTGAGTCTCCACGGCGTCTTCTCCCCGCGCGAGACCAGGTAGTAGCCGTTCAGCCCCAGTGGATTCTCGGTCCAGACGTAGGTCGAACCCTCCGGGGCTTTCACGATCTTCGGCAACCGGACGTTGACCGGTCCGGCCGGGAGTTCAGCGATGCGGGCCAGGCAGGCATCGGCGATGTCGAGGGAAGTCTTGGCCTGCTCGACGAGCACTTCGAACCGCGCGTAGGAGTCACCGGCGGTTCGCGTCACCACCCGCACGACCTCGCCGAGTTCGCCGTAGGCGAGGTAGGGCTCGTCCCGACGAAGGTCGAGGTCGACGCCAGACGCCCGCGCGATCGGCCCGGACACCCCATACGCGTGGACGAGCTCAGGAGAGAGGACGCCCACGCCAACAGTCCGTGCCCGGAAGATCTCGTTTCCGAGGATGAGCTCCTCGATCTGGCCGATCCGGCTCCGGACGGCTGCGATCGCGTCCGCTGCCCGGCCCAGCCAGCCGGCTGGAATGTCATCCTTCACGCCGCCGACGCGGTTGAACATGAAGTGCATCCGCCCACCGGACATCTCCTCCATGACCTCCTGGAGCGTCTCGCGCTCGCGGAAGGCGTAGAAGATCGGCGTGATGGCGCCCAGCTCGATGGGGTAGGAGCCCATGAACATCAGGTGGTTGAGGGTGCGGTTGAGCTCAGCCAGCAGCGTCCGAATCCACGTGGCTCGCTCCGGCACCTCGATGCCGAGCATGTTCTCGACGGCCATGGCGACGCCGAGTTCGGAGCTGAACGCGCTCAGCCAGTCGTGCCGGTTTGCCAGCATGATGATCTGGCGATAGTCGCGTGCCTCGAAGAGCTTCTCGACGCCGCGATGCATGTAGCCGATGATCGGCTCGCAGTGCACGATGCGTTCGCCGTCGAGCGTCAGGCGCAACCGCAGGACGCCGTGAGTGGCCGGGTGCTGGGGTCCGATGTTGAGCACCATGTCGGTGGTCGCAAAGCCGCTGCCCAATGCGGCCGTCATCTCACGGACCCCCTCCGGTGTCATAGCCGTCAGTCTCGCACGCGGGTGTCGGTGACGATCCACCAGAAGTCGCCCCAACCACCGCGCGCGCGGAGCTCGGCGGCCTCCGCGGCGCCGGCCAGCTCGGCAAGGTAGCGCGCGGGCTCGGAGTGGGCGAGTTCCAAGGGCGGACGTGCGCCGTTCACGCCCAGGCGGGCCAGGGCGTCGCGCTGGCGCTCGAGGCGTGCGCCGACGCGGTTGGCCACCGCATCGACGGCCACGTGCGCGGTGATGTCCCGCGATCCGTCCGGTCGGATGTCGACCTCCTGTCCGTTTCGATACGACGCAAGAGAGCCGAAGGGCGGACGAGCTTCGGCGAGGTGGCCGTAGTCGATGGCGACGGCGAGCCCGGTCACCGCCTGAACGGCCGCGGCCCAGGCCTCGTCCCGCGGCTCGCCGATCTCGGCCCGTGCGCCCGGCTCTTCGAGTGGCCACCACGCGTCGATCCATCCCGAGTCGAGCGGATCCCCCAGCCGTTCATTGCCGGTCTCCGGGTCGACCAGGACGAGGCGCACGACACCGTCGTCGTCCAGCTCGACGACATCGCACGGCACGTTGTCGAGCCATTCGTGCGCCACGAGCAGTCCGTCGAACTCGGCTGGCAAGTCGCGGTGCCAGCCGATGGCCGAGGGCAGCGACGGCGGCCTGGGAGCCAGGTCCACGCCGATCAGAGTCAATCCCGGCTCGAGCACGCTCAACCGGGTCAGGAGCTCCCCGCCGCCGGCGCCGAGATCGACCACCGTGGCCAGCCCCTCGTCCCGAGCCAGCTGGGCGATCGCCTGGGCGAAGACCTCCGACGCCGTGACCGCCGTCCGGAAGTGCTGCGCCGGCCGTGCGGTCACGAAGAACCCGTCGGGTCCGTAGAGGGCCTCGGTCCACGCTTCCCGCCACGACACATGGGGCATGGGCCCGAGCCTAGGCGCTGTGATCGTGGCCACAAAGACACCTCTTCCACCTTGACCTGCAGCGACGTAAGATCGTTGCGTCAACGTCTGGTACCCCTCGCGGGACTGGAACGAAAGGCAAGAAGCATGACGGGTATCCCCGTGCAGGGCGCGCTGCCCCGCGCTGTCGCGACGGTCGGCGTCGTTGGCGCCGGACGCGTCGGCGCCGTTCTGGCGGCCAAGTTCCGTGCCGCCGGCCACCCGGTGGTCGGTGTCAGCGGCCGGTCGGCGGCTTCGCAACTGCGGATCCAGACCCTGCTCGAGGGGGTCGAGTCGCTTGAGCCGGCCGAGGTGGTCGAGCGCGCCGACGTCGTCCTGATCGCGGTTCCTGACGACGCCTTGGCCGATGTCGCCGCCGAGCTCGCCGCGCACGTGCGGGCAGGTCAGGTTGTCATGCACACCAGCGGCCGCCACGGCTTGGCCGTGCTGGCCCCCATGACCGACGCCGGTGCGCGGGCCATTGCCTTCCATCCGGCGATGACGTTCACCGGCACCGAGGTCGACCTCGAGCGAGCCTGTGCCTATGGGCTGACGGCACGGCCGGCAGACCGTCCGCTGGCCGAGGCGCTGGTCATCGAACTCGGCGGCACGCCCGAGTGGATCGACGAGACCGATCGGACGAGCTACCACGCAGCCCTGTCACACGGCGCCAACCACCTCAACACGCTGGTGGCCCAGGCCATGGACGTGCTGCGGGGCGCCGGTGTCGCCGATCCGTCCGCCGTGCTTCGGCCGCTGCTGACCGCGGCCCTCGACAACACCCTCGCGTACGGCGACGCCGCGCTGACCGGTCCGGTGGCACGGGGCGATGTCAGCACCGTTCAAGCGCACACCGAGACACTCGCGGGGCAGCCGGAGATCCTCGACGCCTATGTGGCCCTTGCCCGGGCCACGGCCGCTCGCGCCGCCGAGAGCGGACGCATCGATGCGGCCACCGCGGCCGCCCTGCGCCAGGTCCTGTCCGAGGCCGAGTGGGAATCGCTCGCCGCGGCGACGGTGATCGCCTGATGAGCCTGCACGCACAGGGCCCCACGGTCATCCGCACGCCGGCTGAGCTCCGGGCGCTCGGCACAGCCATCTCGTTCGTACCCACGATGGGGGCACTGCACGACGGCCATGTGCAGTTGATGAAGCACGCCCGGCCCCTCGGCGAGACGCTGGTGGCGTCGATCTTCGTCAACCCGACCCAGTTCGCCCCGGGTGAGGACTTCGAGGAGTACCCGCGTACCTTCGACGCCGATCTCGAGCGATGCGCAGAAGCCGGCGTCGACGTCGTGTTCGCGCCGTCGGTCCAGACCATGTATCCGGACGGCCGGGAGAACGGCGTCACCGTCGACCCTGGGTCGCTCGGCAGCATCCTGGAAGGCAGGTCCCGCCCCACGCACTTCCGCGGGGTGCTCACCGTGGTCAGCAAGCTGTTCGGGTTGGTGCGCCCGGAGGTCGCCGTCTTCGGCGAGAAGGACTACCAGCAGCTCACCCTCATCAAGCAGATGAACGACGCGCTGTGCCTGGGCATCGACATCCAGGGGTGCCCCACCGTGCGCGAGGCCGATGGGTTGGCCATGAGCTCGCGCAACACCTACCTGACGCCGGAGCAGCGGCAGCAGGCCCCGGCGCTCTACGCCGCGCTCCGGGCCGGTGCGGCCGTCTCCGGCGCCGGACCCGAAGCGGTCCTGGCTGCGGCTCACGCCGTCATCGATCAGGCCGAAGGCGTCGAGCTCGACTACCTGGAGCTGACGAGCGCCGATCTGGGCGATCCCGTGCCCGGGGACGCGCGCCTGCTCATCGCCGCCCGCGTGGGCAAGCCGCGGCTCATCGACAACATCCATCTCACGCTTCCCGATCTCGACCAACCCGAAGGGGACCAGCCATGTTCCGCACGATGATGAAGTCGAAGATCCACCGCGCCACGGTGACGCAGGCCGATCTGCACTACGTCGGCTCGGTGACGGTCGACCAGGATCTGCTCGACGCCGCCAACCTCCTGGCCGGCGAGCTGGTGCACATCGTCGACATCGACAACGGGGCTCGGCTGGAGACCTACACGATTGCCGGCGAGCGGGGCTCGGGCGTCATCGGCATCAACGGCGCGGCCGCCCGCCTGGTTCACCCGGGCGACCGCGTCATCCTCATCGCCTATGCGCAGCTGGAGGACGCCGAGGCGCGCGAGTACCAGCCTCATGTCGTGTTCGTCGACTCGGAGAACCGGGTCATCGGCACTGGGCACGACCCGGCCGAGGCGCTCCCCAGCCAGGGCCTCTTGCCCGGAGATCGTGTCTACCGCGACGTGACCCACTGATGCCATGAGCCTGCTCACGTTGGACATCAGCAACAGCCACACCACCTTCGGGATCTTCGAAGGTGACAAGCTCACGGCGCACTGGCGCGTCAAGTCCGACGAGCACCGAACCTCCGATGAGTGGTACCTGGTCCTGCAGGGCCTGATCACCCGCACGACCCTCGCCACGGTGGAGGCCGTGGCCGTCGCGTGCACGGTGCCGGCGATCCTGGTCGAGATTCGCGCGATGATCGAGCGGTACTACGCCGACGCGCCGGTCGCAATCGTCGGCCCCGGGGTCAAGACGGGCGTGCCGATCCACACCGACAACCCCCGTGAGGTCGGCGCCGATCGCATCGTCAACGCCCTGGCGGCGGCCGAGCTCTACGGCGGTCCGGCCATCGTCGTCGACATGAACGGGACTGCGACGATCTTCGATGTCGTCGACGAGACCGGCGCCTACATCGGTGGCGCGATCGCGCCGGGCGTCGAGCTGTCCCTGGAGGCGCTGTCGCGTCGCGGTGCGCAACTGCGTGCCGTCGAGCTGGCCAAGCCGCGCGGAGTCATCGGCAAGGGCACCGTCGAGGCCATCCAGTCCGGGGTCGTCTTCGGGTTTGCCGGCGGTGTCGACGGGATCGTTCGCCGCATCATCGACAGCTTGGGGGTCGATGACGAGGACGTGACCGTCGTGGTGACGGGCTCCTACCCCGAGGCCGTCATCGACGCCTGTACGACGATCACCGACCGTGACCCGTTCCTGACCCTGGAAGGACTGCGGCTCGTCCACGAGCGAAACCACGTGTGACCGCCCGCCAAACGCGCGCCACCATCCGGCCGATCGCAACGCGGAGGAGCCGACGCGCCGGAACCTGCGCGAGGGTGCTTTCGAGCTGAGCCTCACCGGGATCCTCGAAATCGGGTCCTCGCCAGGTGCCTGCTGACAGCATGCCGGCCAACGCCTCGGCAGCCAGCTCGACCGGCACCTCGTCCACCGGATCCTCGGCGAGGGACCGGGACGGTGGCTTGCCGGCCAGGGCGGAGAGGTCACCGATGACGCGGACGCCGGTCGCAGCAATCTGGTCGGCGAACTCGGCGCCACGCTCGGCGGCGCGCACTGCGGCCCAGTCGGGCAGGATCAGGCGCTCGCCGGCGCCGGGAGGTTCCTCCATGAGTCGACGCTGCGCACCGAAGCGGACGATGCGCTCGTAGTCGTCCCAGTCGACGTCATAGGGCTCGATTGCGCGGTTGAGCGCGAGGAAGAGCTCGGCCTCGGCGGTCGTCAGTCCCCGATTGGCCGCGTAGCCGTCGAGGTCCTCGGCTGCGAGTGTTCCCGGACGAAGAGCAAGCAGTTGCTCGACGCCGGTCGTGAGCAGCTCGGGCCGGCGGGAGTCGGTGACGATGACCGTCACCCGGTCCGGACCGGCGGCCTTCACCCAGCGGCGCACCACGCCGCCCTGGTCATTGCGCCGGTGGAACCGCCGGGTGACCGAGCGGTCCGGCGGGTCGGCGAGCACGGCCCGCAACCAGTCCTCGAAGCCGGTCGTCGTCCCGGCCTTGACGAACTGCTGCCACGCCGACGGGAGAATCGCACCGAAGCTGCGGAGCGTGATGAGGACGTGGCATCGCTCACCGATGGCGTCGACGAATCCCCGGGCCGTCGCCTTGTTGGCCTCGGACGCAAACTCGTGACCGAAGAACACCCGACGTGATTCGTCGGCCTCGATCTCGGCTATCAGGGCGTCCCAGCGCTCCCGTGGCGGCGTGGTTGCGCCGCCCTTGCCCCAGCCCCAGCTGCGTCCCATGAAGCCGAGCACTGCGCCGCGCTGATTGACCTTGTCGCCGGGATACTGAACGCCCTGGCGCAGCAGCTCGTCCCGCTTGGCCGCTGCTGCCACCTGCAGCGACGTCGTTCCTGACTTCGGAATGCCGATGTGGAACAGGCGCGTGCGCTCCGGTAAAGCCTCTGTGCAGTCCATGTCGACCCGCCCCCCGACGATTGCGACCAGCTCCCGACCCTACGTCGGGGCGAAGCCTCGAAGGCCAGCGGATGCGTGCCGGCCATTAGGCTTCATACCCGTGACCGACGAGCGCCAATCCGAAGACGAGCACGACCTCCCTGAGCAGGTGCGCGTCCGCCGGGAGAAGCGCGACGAACTGATGGCCGCCGGGGAAGACCCCTACCCGGTCGCCGTCGCGCGTACGCATTCGCTGCGCGAGATCGTGACCACCCATGACGCCGAGATGCTGGGCCCCGACGTGCACACCGGCGAGACCGTCTCGGTGGCGGGTCGAGTGATCTTCCTGCGCAACACCGGCAAGCTCTGCTTCGTCCGGCTCCGCGAAGGCGACGGCACCGAGCTGCAGGCGATGCTGTCGCTCGACCTCGTCGGTGCCGAGCGACTGGCCGCGTTCAAGCACGCTGTCGACATCGGCGATCATCTGGCCGTCACCGGTGAGGTCATCACGTCGCGGCGGGGCGAACTGAGCGTGCAGGCGACGTCTTGGCAGCTGGCGGCCAAGACGCTGCGACCGCTGCCGGTCGAGCACAAGCCGTTGTCGGAGGAGACCCGGGCCCGGATGCGCTACGTGGACCTGATCGTCCGCGCCGAGGCGCGCGACAACGTGCGGGTCAAGGCCGCTGTGCTCAAGTCCCTGCGCTCCACCTTGGACGCCCGTGACTACGTCGAGGTCGAGACGCCGGTCCTTCAGCACACCAACGGCGGGGCGGCCGCTCGACCGTTCAACACCCACGTCAATGCGTTCGACGAGGATGCGTTGCTGCGGATTGCGCTCGAGCTGCATCTCAAGCGGGCGCTCGTCGGCGGCATCGATCGGGTCTATGAGTTGGGCAAGACGTTCCGCAACGAGGGCGTGGACAACTCGCACAACCCCGAGTTCATGATGTTGGAGGCCTACGAGGCGTACGGCTCGTACGACACGATGGCCGACCTGACGCGAGAGCTTGTCGTCGACGCGGCTCGCGCAGTCGGCAAGACGGTCGTCCCGGCGCGCGACGGCGGCACGATCGACCTGGAGGCGCCGTGGCGGCATGCCACCCTGCACGAGCTCGTCAGCGAGGCGGTGGGTGCGACCGTCACCGTGGAGACGCCGGCCGAGGAGCTGTCGGCGTTGGCCGACGCCCACGACGTGGCTCTTCAACAGCACTGGGACGCCGGAGCCATCGCGCTCGAGCTGTTCGAGAAGCTGGTCGAGCACACGCTCATCCAGCCGACGTTCGTGCGTGATTACCCCGAGTCGGTTCGCCCGTTGGCGAAGCGGCACCGGACGACACCCGGCCTCGTGGAGGCCTGGGACCTCATCATCAACGGGGTCGAGCTGGCGCCGGCCTACTCGGAGTTGAATGACCCGGTCATCCAGCGCGAGCGACTCGAGGAGCAGGCGCGGTTGGCCGCGGCCGGCGATCCGGAGGCGATGGACGTCGATGAGGATTTCCTGCGGGCGCTCGAGTTCGGCATGCCGCCGGCCGGCGGCATGGGTCTCGGCGTCGACCGGCTGGTGATGCTGCTGCAGGGCATCGGCATCCGGGAGGCCATCCTGTTCCCGCTGGCGCGGCGCGAGGAGTTCGGATGACGTCGGGTTTCATCCCGCGTACCGGAGTCACGATCCTGCACGGTGACGATCCGGAGAGCACGGTGCGTCTGCTCCGGCGACTGGAGCTGAGCACCGACCTGGATCTCGAGATCGTGATCGGCGTCCCGGAGGGTCACGTCGATGTTCCGGCTTTGGCCGACGGCCTGCGCGGGAGGGGAACGCTGGCGTCGACCGACCCGACCCAGGCGGTTCCCGTCTGTGTCAACACGATCCTTGCCAACTTCGTCGACGAGGGCGTCCAGTACGCCTGGATCCTGAGCCCCGAGCTGCTCCCTGCGTCACCGGCGCTGGCCATCCTGGCCCGGCAGATGATTCAGATGCCCGACTGCGCCGTGGTCGGCCCGCGCGTCTTCCAGGACGTCGCCGGGCGACCCGTCATCTGGTCGGACGGCGGTGTTGTCTCGGCGGAAGGACCGGTGCGGCGTCTGTCGGCCGGGGTCAGCAAGGAGCAGGCGCCGCGGGCGGGCGCGGTCGACGTCGAGGCCGTGCCATTTCCCGGATCTCTCTACCGACTTTCGGCGATCGCCGCGGTGGGGGCCTTGGGTGGCGCCGACATCGTCGATGCACACGACGTCGGCTGGTCCGACCGGGCGCGCCAGGCCGGGTGGCGCGTGATGGCCCAGCGGCGGGCACAGGCATGGTTGGCGGATGCCGATGCCTGAACTCGAACCGGTGAAGAGGCAATGGACCGCGGCGCGGATCAGACACGGCATCGGCTGGCGCGTCCGCAGGGTCGAGCGACGTCTTCGGGCGGCCGTCGGCTGGCGCGTCCGTGCGCTCAAGCGGCGGTTCGACGATCGCTACCGGCCCCTGTCGGAGCGCCGCGACGCCTACGCCCGCCTCCTGGCGGGAGAGTTCGCGGCTGGTGAGAAGTCCTCGATCGTGTTCGCCGCCGACGGCGCGGGCGTCGATACGCACGCGACTGCCGATGTCCTCGGACTCGCGTTGGCCCTGGCCGAACACGGCCACGGGGTGCGGGTCGTCAACTTCGATGCCGAGATCCCCCAGGCCGATGTCGTGGTCGGGACCACCCGCCGGTTCGACCCGTCCGCGGCCGCACCGGACGCCCTGCGCGTCGGATGGGCACGCACCGAGATCGACCGCTGGGCGGAGCTGCCGTTCCTGACCGCGTACGACGTGGTCCTCGCGCCGTCACCCATGGCGGTCGCGCGCATCCAGCGAGAGTTCACGCGGGTCGAGCTGTTCCGTCCCGGGGTCGACACCGAGCTCTTCGGATCCTCGTCGGATTCCGGCCCTCGTCGCCGGATCCGCACCGCACGTGCGCTCAAGGGCGTGGCACGGTTTCGGTTGCCGTGGCTCTACCGGCACAGCCTGGTGGTCGTCGACCGGGCGGCTCTCGAGTTCCGCAAGTACGGCATCGTCACCAAGCGGTTCCTCGAGGTGGCCGCCAGCGGTGCGGTACCGGTCTCGAACGCTCTCATCGGCGTTCGTGAACTTGGCCTGACCGATGTTCCCGGCGCAGGCGACGCCAAGCAGGTTCCGGCGGTGCTTCGGGCGCTGCCGCCGCGTCCTCGCCTTCGCGAGCTCGGCCAGCGGCTCGGCGAACTCGTCCGGGCCGAACACTCCTGGGCGCTGCGGGCCGAGCAGCTGGCCGACCAGATCCTTCCCCGGACGGAGCGCGTCGGGCATCGGCGGTTCGTCCATGTTGCTCCGTTCTACCGGGGCAACCCGTATCAGGCGATGCTCTACGCGGGCATGCCCGACGTCGACGCCGTGATGGCCCCGGTCGCCGACATCACTGAGCACCTCGCCCGCCGTGCCAAGGTTGGCCGGCCCGGGTTGTTCCACCTGCACTGGACCAATCCGATCGTCCAGCCGGCGACCTCCGAGTCCGAGGCGAGGATGCGTCTGGATGCTTTCGTCGTGGCGTTGCGTGCGTTCATGGCCGCCGGCGGCAGGTTGATCTGGACCATCCACAACGTTCTTCCGCACGACGCCCGCTACCACGACCTCGAAGTCGAGATGGCCAACGAGATCCTGCGTCACGCCGACCTCGTGCATCTGCTGTCCCGGGAGACCTTCGACCTCGTTGACGGCGTCTACCACGTCGACCCGGAGCGCGTTGTCATCGTCGAGCACAACAGCTTCGTGGGGATCTATCCCGACTGGATCACCCGGGACGGCGCTCGGGAGCGGCTCGGGATCGGACCCACCGACAACGTGCTCATCGTCGTGGGCGGCATCAGGCCGTACAAGGGAATCGATCGTCTCCTCGACATCCTCGACGAGCTGATCGAGGACGATCCGTCGCTCCTGCTGCTCATCGCCGGTGGGGCAGGCCAGCAGCCCGGCATCGCAGAGCTGGAGGAGCGGTGTCTGGCCCACCCGCGGGTCATCTCCCAGTTCAAGCACCTCCCGAACGCCGAGCTCCAAGCCTGGTTCGCCGCGGCCGACGTCGCGGTGCTGCCCTACGTGAACATCCTGAACTCATCGGCCTTCCAGCTCGCGCCTTCGTTCGGGCTCCCGGTCGTCGGCCCCCGCATGGGCGCGCTCACCGCATCCGAAGGCGAGCCGTACGTTCGGTTGTTCGACCCGGAGTCAGTCGACGACCTTCGCGATGTGATCAAGCGCGCGGTCGAGGATTTCGCCGGTGACACAGCGATGCGTCAGACGGCGCGGGAGGCTGCCGAAGCGCGACCGCCAGCCGCCATGGCGGCAGCCTTCGCCCGGGTGATCGACGGCGTCCTGAGTCGCTGAATTCGCGCGCAGCGAACATGGGAACAGCCGTGGTGCGGGAGGCGTTCCACTGTGTGCATCGTTATTTGAACGGCGACTTTCAGTCACCCTTAGACTGGGAAGTCAGCACACAGTCGAGGGGTGTTTCATGTTCGAGAGGTTTACCGATCGCGCGAGGCGCGTTGTGGTGCTCGCGCAGGAGGAAGCGCGGATGCTCAGCCACAACTACATCGGCACAGAACACATCCTGCTCGGCCTCATCCACGAGGGTGAGGGCGTCGCCGCCAAGGCGTTGGAGAGTCTCGACATCTCGCTCGAAGCCGTGCGCGGCCAGGTCGAAGACATCATCGGCCAAGGCCAGCAGGCCCCCAGCGGCCACATTCCCTTCACGCCGCGTGCCAAGAAGGTCCTCGAGCTCAGCCTGCGCGAAGCCCTCCAGCTCGGCCACAACTACATCGGCACCGAGCACATCCTGCTCGGCCTGATCCGCGAGGGCGAAGGCGTCGCCGCGCAGGTGCTCGTCAAGCTCGGAGCAGACCTGAATCGCGTCCGCCAGCAGGTCATCCAGCTGGTCAGCGGGTTCCAGGGCAAGGAGGCCGAAGCCGTCGGGACGTCCAGCGAGTCGGTCCCGAGCTCTTCGGCGGTCCTCGACCAGTTCGGCCGCAACCTGACGCAGGCCGCCCGCGAGGGCAAGCTCGATCCCGTCATCGGTCGCGAGAACGAGATCGAACGTGTCATGCAGGTGCTCAGCCGCCGCACCAAGAACAACCCTGTGCTCATCGGCGAACCCGGTGTCGGCAAGACGACCGTGGTCGAGGGTCTCGCGCAGGACATCGTCCGGGGCGACGTCCCCGAAACCCTCAAGGACAAGCAGATCTACACGCTCGATCTCGGCGCGCTGGTCGCCGGTTCGCGCTACCGCGGCGACTTCGAAGAGCGGCTGAAGAAGGTCCTCAAGGAGATCCGCACCCGCGGCGACATCGTCCTGTTCATCGACGAGATCCACACCCTGGTCGGTGCCGGTGCCGCCGAGGGTGCCATCGACGCTGCCAGCATCCTCAAGCCGATGCTGGCCCGTGGTGAGCTGCAGACCATCGGAGCCACCACCCTCGACGAGTACCGCAAGCACTTTGAGAAGGACGCTGCGCTGGAGCGCCGCTTCCAGCCCATCCAGGTCGCCGAGCCGTCGATCGCGCACACCATCGAGATGCTCAAGGGCTTGCGCGACCGCTACGAAGCACACCACCGCGTCACCATCACCGACGAGGCACTCGTGGCGGCCGCGACCTTGGCCGACCGCTACGTCTCCGACCGGTTCCTGCCGGACAAGGCCATCGACCTCATCGACGAGGCCGGCTCCCGCCTGCGCATCAAGCGCATGACGGCGCCGCCGGACTTGCGCGAGTTCGACGAGAAGATCGCTGACGTGCGCCGCCGCAAGGAAGGCGCCATCGACGCGCAGGACTTCGAGGCCGCAGCCTCGCTGCGTGACGAGGAGAAGAAGCTCATTCAGGCCAAGGCCGAGCGTGAGCGGCAGTGGAAGGCCGGCGACATGGACGTCGTGGCCATCGTCGACGAAGACCTCATCGCCGAGGTTCTCGCCAAGGCCACCGGCGTGCCGATCGTCAAGCTGACCGAGGAGGAGTCCAGCCGCCTGCTCACGATGGAGGACGAGCTCCACAAGCGGGTCATCGGCCAGGACGAAGCCATCAAGGCGCTCTCGCGGGCCATTCGGCGCACGCGCGCGGGCCTCAAGGACCCGCGCCGGCCCGGTGGGTCGTTCATCTTCGCCGGCCCGTCCGGCGTCGGCAAGACGTGGCTCAGCAAGGCGCTGGCCAACTTCCTGTTCGGCGACGACGACGCGCTCATCCAGCTCGACATGAGCGAGTACGGCGAGAAGCACACCGTCTCACGCCTGTTTGGTTCGCCTCCGGGCTATGTCGGCTACGAAGAGGGCGGTCAGCTCACCGAGAAGGTGCGCCGCAAGCCGTTCAGCGTGGTCCTGTTCGACGAGGTCGAGAAGGCGCACCCGGACATCTTCAACTCGCTGCTGCAGATCCTGGAGGAAGGTCGCCTGACCGACAGCCAGGGCCGGGTGATCGACTTCAAGAACACCGTCATCATCATGACGACCAACCTGGGTACCCGGGACATCTCCAAGGGCGTCAACCTCGGCTTCAGCCGTTCGGACGACGTCGCCGGCTCGTACGAGAAGATGAAAGCGAAGGTCTCCGAGGAGCTCAAGCAGCACTTCAAGCCGGAGTTCCTCAACCGTGTCGACGAGATCGTCGTCTTCCCGCCGCTGACGCAGGACGAGATCATCCAGCTGGTCGACATGATGATCGCCTCGGTCGAGGAACGGCTCAAGGACAAGGACATGGCTCTCGAGCTCACGACCGCCGCCAAGGGACTCCTGGCTGTCCGCGGCTTCGACCCGGTGCTCGGTGCGCGCCCGTTGCGGCGCACCGTCCAGCGCGAGATCGAGGACACGCTCGCCGAGAAGATCCTCTACGGCGAACTGCGTCCGGGCCAGATCGTGCTCGTCGACATCGAGGGCGAAGGCCCCGAGGCGACGTTCACCTTCCACGGCACGGCCAAGGCCGACCTCGAGCTGCCGGAGGCGGGGCTGCCCCCGGCCGTCGAAGCCGGGACAAGCACGGACTAAAGGCTGAACTCCCCGTCGACGGTCTTGCGCACGAGGCCGTCGGCGAGGAGTGACCTCAGGCAGCGTTCGCGCTGCTCGACGTCGTCCCACGCGGCGTCGAGGGCCGCCCGGGTGACCGGCGCGTCCGATGCACGCAGGACGTCCAGCAGGCGTCCACGCACCTGGCGGTCCGTCCCGGCGTAGGCCTGACCGCGCCGCGGCGGTCCGGCATGGGCCGGGCGTCCGGCCAGGTTCCACGCACACCGGTCGTCGATCGGGCAGCTGCCGCAGCGGGGTGCCTTCGCCGTGCAGACGAGTGCGCCGAGTTCCATGGTCGCGGCGGCCCAGCGATGGGCCTCGCGGTCCGGGAGGAGGTCGACGGCCAGGTCCCGCTCGGCGGCGGTGATGGAGTCCGCCGGGAACTCGACGCCGCACACGGTCCGCGCGAACAGTCGCCGCACGTTGGTGTCGAGCACGATGTGACGCTGGCCGAAGGCGAACGACGCAATGGCCGCGGCGGTGTAGCCACCGACGCCCGGCAGTGCACGCAGGTCCTCCAGCGCGTCGGGTACCTCGCCGTGATGGTGCTCGACGATGGCCGCGGCGGCCGCATGCAGGCGTTGGGCGCGCCGCGGATAGCCGAGTTTGCCCCAGGCGCGGACGGCCTCGCCGACGCTGTCCGCCGCCAGCGCCGACGGCGTCGGCCAGCGCGCCATCCACGCCTCGAACACGGGCAGGACGCGCGCCACTGGCGTCTGCTGCAGCATGAACTCCGAGACCATGACCGGCCACGGCTGGGGGTCGGAGCGCCAGGGAAGGTCGCGGCCGTCCTTGTCGAACCATGCCAACACGTCGGTGTGCAGGCCGTCGATCGACATCGTCGTGGCAACACTCATGGCGCGTCCATCGTCGCACGGCGAGCCTGTCCGGTTAGCGTGGCGCTGTGAGCAGACAGCACCCACGCTCGGTCTACGTCCGACGGTGGCTGCTCCTCTTGGCAGCCGGGTTCCTGGTCGCGTGGATCATCGTGCAGGTGTGGCCGGGGGGCCCCGGCGACGACGCGAACCCGACGAGCACGGCAACCGTGACCGCCCTACCGCCGGCGCCGACACCGACCGGCTCAGCGGTCAAGAGTCCGGTGCCGGCGACGCCGAAACCGAGCACACCGCCGCCGGGCATCACAACCCGGGTGACGCTCCCGGCGGGCTCGGCGTCGTGCAAAGCGCGCGAGGTCACGATCTCCCCGTCCATCACCAGCCCGCAGTTTGCGCAGCGCCCGGTCTTCGTCGACGTCGCCATCTCGACCTCGGGGGCAAAGTCGTGTGTGTTCACGCCGAAGGCGCTCGACCCCCTTGCCGTCATCACCCACGACGACGACACGGTGTGGGATTCCTCCATCTGCGAGACGGCCATCGTCTCGCGACCACTTCGGCTCGTGCCGGGATGGGCGACGACGGTGCGGGTCCCGTGGGTGCCGCGAGAGTCTGGCGATTCCTGCAAGGCGGACGAGGACTGGATCGAGCCGGGCGAGTACACCCTTCGAGTGGGGACGCTCGGCGGCGAACCGGGTCGCGCCGACTTCCGCCTCGTCGAGCCGCCACCACCGCCGAAGCCCTCACCCACGCCGCTGCCGAACGGATCGGTGACGCCGGTCAAGCCGACGCCGACGCCCGTGCCGCCGAGGCCGACGACGTCAGCCAGCCCGGCTCGCTAGCGTCTTGATTGCCGCGTAGACGCTGCTGACGGGGTAGACCGTCAGGTCGGCGCGGACGGCCTCCAGGTCATAGGGGCCTGCCGGGACGACGGCGTGCTCGATGCCGAGTCGAGCTGCCTCCCGTAGTCGCTCGGTGAGGTGACGCACCGGGCGGACCTCGCCGGCGAGGCCGACTTCGCCGATGGCCACCATGCCGGCCGGATTCGCCATGCCCGCAGCGCTGGAGGCGGCCGCGATGACGATCGCCAGATCGATGGCGGGCTCGACCAGGCGCGCTCCGCCCACGGTGGCGGCGTAGAGATCATGCCCGGCGAACTTGACGCCGCAGTGCCGGTCGAGGACAGCCAGCCCCATGGCCACCCGGGCGCCGTCCAGGCCGCTGGCCGTGCGTCGCGGTGATGGGTTGGTCGTCGGGACGGTGAGGGCCTGGACCTCGGCCAGCAGGGGTCGCCTGCCCTCCATGGCGACGGTGAGACAGGTGCCTGGAACCGGTTGCGCGTGACGGGAGACGAAGAGCCCGGTCGGGTCGGGTACCTCGGCCAGGCCGTCGTCGACCAGGTCGAAGCAGCCGATCTCGTCGATGGGCCCGAAGCGGTTCTTGACCGCCCGCAGCAGCCGGAACCGCGACGACGGATCGCCTTCGAACTGCAGGACCGTGTCCACGAGGTGCTCGAGCACACGCGGCCCCGCGACCGATCCGTCCTTGGTGACGTGGCCGACCAACACGGTGGCCAGGTTGAGCGCCTTGGCGCGGGCGATGATCGCGGTGGCGACCTCGCGCACCTGCGTGACCCCGCCCGGGACACCGTCGACGTCGGCCGAGCCGATGGTCTGGACCGAGTCGACGATCAGCAGTGACGGTTCGAGCGACTCGATCGTGCCGAGGATCGAGCCGAGGTCGGTGTCGGCCGCGAGGTACAGGTTGGGATTGAGTGCCCCGGTGCGCTCGGCGCGCATCCGCACCTGCGCCGCTGACTCCTCGCCAGAGACGTAGAGAACGGTCCGGCCGGCGTCGGCCCAGCGATGCGCCATGGCCAGCAGCAGCGTGGACTTGCCGACCCCGGGTTCGCCGGCCAACAGGATGACGCCACCGGGCACCGCGCCGCTACCGAGCACACGGTCGAGCTCGCCGATGCCGGTCGAGACGGCATGTGCGGCCTCCATCCGGACCTCGGTGATCGGCTGCGCCGCTGTGGCGGGGGCGACGGCGGCGGTTCGCCCGACTGTGCGCAACGGCCGGGCCTCGTCGACCGTTCCCCAGGCTTGGCACTCCCCGCAGCGGCCGACCCACTTGGTGGCCGTCCAGCCGCACTCGGAGCAGGTGAAGGAAGGCTTGGCCGGCTTGGTTGCGTTCTTCGTCGCCATGGCGGCGACGCTATAGGTCGGATCTGACGTTAGATGCGTACGTCGCCGTTCGGCGTGCGGAACGTCGCGGCCGAGATGCCGGGCATGCCATTGGGCGCGGTCCACGAGACGGCGATCGTCTCGAGGGCATTGACCGCGCCTTCGCCGAGCCAATCCGCGACACGCTGCGGGTCGCCGGCCATCTCCAGGCCGACCAGCTCGATCTCGGAGTGTCCGGCCTGCGAGGGGTGTTCGGACGGGTCGATCAGCCATTTTGTGACGTAGGGGAGTTGCGGGTCGGTGCTCGCGCTGCTCGTGCCGATCTGCATCCACTCGAGGTTGAAGCCGTCCGGGCGGTGCCGGTTGCCCGGGACCGCGTGCCGCCCGATGCGCCGTTCGACCTCGGCGATGTCGTCGACCGAGATGCACCAGTGCAACCAGCCACCGCCGGCCGCGCTGCGCGTGCGCACAGCCTGGCCGAACGCCGCTTTCTCGGCCGCCGGGTGGTCGAGGGCTTCGACGACCTCGAGGTACTGGAAGTTCTTGAGCGGGAGGATGCGGTTGGTGGTGCCGAAACGCGGGTGGATGCCACCGTCGAGGAATTCGGCCCCCAACGCCTCGCCCAATGCGGCCGTCGTGGCGTTGAGGCCAGCCGGTCCAGCCGCAAAGGTGACGTGGTCGAGATGCATGGGCCATTCTTGTCAGACGGCCTGAGCGAGTCTGACAGCGGGGTCCGATCGAAGGTGACGGTCGCCGGGTGTATGCCCGCTAGCTGGGGGTCGTGACGGTGCCGGACGTGCCGTTGACGGTGATCTCTGTGCCGGTCTGGATCGTCGCCACCGCATTGGGGACGCCGACAACGGCCGGAATGCCGTACTCGCGGGCCACCACCGCGCCGTGCGAGTTCGCACCGCCCATCTCCATGACCAAGCCGCCGGCAGTCAGGAACAACGGCGTCCATCCCGGGTCGGTCGAGGGACAGACGAGGATCTCGCCCGGCTCGAGCTGAGCGCCGACCGGATCGAGAATGACGCGCGCCGTTGCGGTGACGGTGCCGGACGATGCCGGTGTTCCGGTGAGCGCCCCATCGACGGCACCCGACTCGGCGGTTGCCTCGGGCTCGGTGCCGTCGGACAGCAGCACCCGCGGTACGTGACGACGCCGAAGCTCCGCGGCGTAACGGTCCCGGGCCGCCTCCACGACCTGGTGCAGATCGGTTCCGTTGAGCCCGGCACGCGCTTGTGCGAAGTCGACGAAGTAGACGTCGTCGGGGTCGGCGATCCGGCCCAGGCGATGCAGGTCGACGCCCACGCGGCCGAGCTCGGCGCGAACGGCCGCCAGGATCCGGACGAAGGTGAACTTCGGGAGCTCCCGGAGACCGGCCAGCTGCCGGGCCCGGCCCAGCAGGAAGCGGACGGCACGTCCGCGCAGCCTGCCGGTACGGGCGGCCAGTGTCTCGATCATGGCCTCGGCCTCGGCCGCTCCGTCGGCGAACAAGGCATCGGGGGAGGTCTGAGTGCCCTCCGAGGTGGTCATCCGGAGGTAGTTGGCCAGGACGCCGAGCAGGTGTCGAGGCTCGTCCGACCAGCGCGGCATGCCGAGGTCGATCTCGGCGACCGCGCGGTGGCCGTAACGGCTCAGGAAGCTCCGCAGCTCGCGTTCGGCGACCGCCGGCAGCGTCCCGTCGGCGAACTGCTGGGCGAGCGCCTCGGCGTCGTTGTTGCGGAAGGCGTCGACACAGTCCTGGTCGGAGCGCAGGCGCACGGCCAGGTGCCAGAGCTCCAGATCCATCTCGGTGGTGACGTTGTGGGGCAAACCGCGCAGGACGGCTTGCAGCTCGCCGGGCCGAGCGGCCGGTCCAAGGAGCCGGCTGGCCAGCCAGAGCGCGATGAATCCGGCGCCGGCGACCGGAAGGATCCGGGGGGCCACAGGCGGGAACTCCTCCTGGAGGACGCGGCTGATCCAGTCCAGCCGCTGGGCGGCGGTCAACTCGGCGGGAGTCGCCAACCGATCTTCGAGCTGGGCGCTGACCTGCTCGAGGCGGGCACGCGCCCGGGCCGGCCGGAGCAGTGCGTGAATCAGTCGTGGCGGGATGTGGACCCGCAGCGCAACGCTGCCGACGTGCCGCACGAAGGGCAGGCGGGACGGCTCGGTGACGCTCAGCCGGGGGTCGTCGAACAAAGTCCGCAGGACATTGGCCGAGCGAGCCTCCATGACGTCGAGGACCTTCGGCAGGATTGCCCGCCCCACTCGGCTGCGCACGGCCGTGGTGACGTCGATGAAGACACGGCCGCCCGACTCGGCGAATGGTGACGGGCCGGCCAGCGGATCGGCGACCGCGAACCCGAAGAGCCTGGCTGCACCGGCCCCGACGAGCCGGAAGGCGGCGATGCCGGCCGGCGTGAAGGGCCGGAACACCCCTTGCGCGACGTTCACCGAGAAATAGACACGCAGTGGCCCGTCCGGATCGGGTGCGCCGGTCTCCCGCAAGCGGGAGGTGCCCCCAGCCTTCACGGGCAGGGGATACAGCGTGGTGACCGGTCGGGCCTGGGTGAGCCACAGAGTTCCCGCCGCGTCGATCGCCCACTCGGTGTCCTGCGGTGAGCCGAAGTGCTCTTCGACACGATGGCCGAGCCGGGCCAGCGCGATCAGTTGCTCGTCGGTGACGCAGGCAGTGTCCGACCCCGACCCCAACTCGATGTGCTCGGTGCCGCCGCCCGGCAGTGACCTGATCGCCAGGTGCTTGTCGCCAAGCCGTCGGTCGAGAATGACCTCGCGCACGGTGTCGACGACGAAGTGGTCGGGATTGACGGCGCCGGAGACCACCGCCTCGCCCAGGCCGGGACTGGCATCGATGACCGCCTCATGCCGCCGGCCGGTGACCGGGTTGGCCGTGAAGAGGACGCCGGCCACGGCCGAATCCACCATCTGCTGGACGACGACGGCGAGTCGGACGCTTCGGTTGTCGATGCCTTGGGTGGCGCGGTAGACGACCGCGCGCTCAGTCCAGAGCGAAGCCCAGCAGCGGCGGACGGCGTCGAGGACGTCCTCGCGGCCAACGATGTTGAGGTAGGTGTCCTGCTGGCCGGCGAAACTGGCGAACGGCAGGTCTTCGGCGGTCGCCGACGAACGCACGGCGACCGGTGCGTCGGTGCCGAGTTGTGCGTACGCGATCGCGACGGCCTCTGCGATGTCCGGCGGAACGGGCATGGCAAGGACGGCGGCGCGCGCACGTTCGGCCAGGGCCGACAGCGCCGGAATGTCCGAACCGGCCGTGCGCTCGAGCTCGTCGATGATCGGCGCGAGATCTGCTTGCGCGGTCGCCTGCCGGTATGCCTCCGTGGTCAGGCAGAAACCGGGCGGGACGGGCAGGCCGGCCCGGGACAGTTCGCCGAGGTTGCCGGCCTTGCCGCCGACCTCGGGGAGCGAGTCGCCCCGGATCTGCTCGAACCCGAGGACGAGGTCAGTCGCTTGGTGCTGCGCCCTGCTCATCGAGCCTCCTTCGTGAGGCCTTGCCCAAGAGGGCCATTGCCTCGGACACGTGACGTTGCTCGTCCGCGGTCAGGTACGCCATCACGTCGCGTTGCGCCTGGGCCCGGACACCTTCGAACTCGCGCAGGAAAGCCCTGCCCGTGGGCGTGATGCGCACCCGCTTGGCGCGCCGGTCGGCGGCGTCTTCGGCCCGGTCGACCCAGCCGCGCTTCACCATGTGATCGACGAGGCGACTGGTGACCGAGGTCGAACGGCCCAGCTTCTCGGCCAGTTCGCCGACCGTGGGGGTGGCCCCGATGTCGAGGACGTAGAGCGTCGCCACCTGCGGCAGGTTCGGCTCGTCGCCGCCCATGCGGCGCAGCATCCGGACGAGGAGCTCGGGAATCATCGCCCGGCGCAACTGGCCGATGTCGTCGGCGAGCCGATCGTCACTCATTGGTTCACTTTCACAATGTGTGTGGAAAAGCAACTAATGGGAATGAGCGTACCCCCGGCGTATTGCCGGGTGTCAAGGCCTACCGGCTGCCCGCGCGAGACGTGGCGGGGTGAACGGCCGGGCCGGCGGAAGCCTCGAACGCCCGGCAGTGCCGCGTGAGCTCGGCGTAGCCCGCCGCGCCCATCAGCGCGACGAGCTCGGGGCGTTGGCTCACGTACACCGGTTCGGCTCCGACGTGTGCGTCGGTGTTGGACGTGCAGTACCAGTCGAAGTCGTGTCCGCCCGGGCCCCAGCCCGCCCGCACGTACTCGCCGATCTCGACCTCGGTGTACTCGTTGCCGTCGCCGGGGTCGACGTTGGTGAACCTGCGCCGGATCGGGAGCTGCCAGCAGACGTCGGGCTTCAGGGTCAGCGGGTCGACACCTTCGGCCAGCGCCAAGCCGTGCAGGGCGCATCCGTATCCGCCGGCAAAGTCGCGGGAGTTGTGGAATATGCAGGCTCCGTCGACGGTGCGCGTCTTGAGTTCACCCTCGGCGTCGGTTTCGGTCCATGCGTCGACTCCGACCTCGTACTTCTCCCAGGCCTTCTCGGTCAGACGTCCGACCGCGGCGGCCACCCGGTCGTGGTCGCCGTCGTCGGCGAAGTGTGCCCCGTGGGCGCAGCAGCCGGCATCGGGCGCGCTCTCGTAAACGCCCGGGCAGCCGGCCCCGAAGATGCACGTCCAGCGCGATGTCAGCCAGGTGAGGTCGCAGCGGAAAACCTCGGTCGCGTCGTCCGGATTCGGGAAGCTCACCCACGCCCGCGGGAATCCGAGATCGACTTCAGGCATTCATCCAGCGTACGTGGACTGGTGGGAGGATGACGGCATGCGCATGGGCGTACTCGACATCGGGTCGAACACCGGTCACCTCCTGGTCGTCGACGCCTACCGTGGCGGCCCGCCGGTGCCGGCGCACTCGTTCAAGGAGACGCTCCGGTTGTCCGAGCACCTGGACGCTTCCGGCGCCGTCTCCGACGAGGGCGTTCAGCGGCTCGTCAAGTACGTCCGCGAGGCGCGTGCACAGGCTGAGGATCAGGGCTGTTCGACTGTCCTGGCCTTCGCCACTTCGGCGGTGCGCGATGCCGTCAACTCCGACGAGGTGCTCGAGGCGGTGCGTGATGCCACCGGCCTGGTCATCGACGTCCTGCCCGGCGAGGACGAGGCTCGGCTCACCTTCCTTGCGGTGCGGCGCTGGTTCGGTTGGTCGTCCGGCCGGCTCGGCGTCTTCGACATCGGCGGCGGGTCGCTTGAGCTGGCGGTCGGATCCGACGAGGTACCCACCGTCGCCAGCTCGCTGCCGCTGGGTGCGGGCCGGTTGACCCGGGACTGGCTGGCGGCCGGCCGGGGCCACGACGAGCTGCGTCGGCACGTGCGTGCCCAGATCGCCGACGTGGCAGGAGCCATCCTGCGCGGCGGCCCGTTCGACCGGGCCGTGGCCACCAGCAAGACCTTCCGTGCGCTGGCTCGCATCTGTGGTGCTGCGCCCTACGAGGAGGGGCCCTACGTCCGTCGCACCTTGAATCGGGCCGATCTGGTCACGGCTGTGAGTCAGTTGGCAGCGCTGGGCGACGACGAGATCGCCACGCTCCCCGGCGTCTCGCCGGATCGTGCGCACCAGATGCGTGCCGGTGCAGTCGTCGCCGAGGCCACGATGGACCTGTTCGACCTCGATGAGCTCGAGATCTGTCCGTGGGCGCTGCGTGAGGGTGTGCTCCTGCGTCACATGGACCACCTGTAGAGGCCTACGCTGATGAGCGTGCCCCCTGAATCCGACTCCGGAAGGCTCCCTGACCTGCGGGTGAGCCTCTCGACGTCGTCTGTCTACCCGGGATCGACCGCCAGTGGATTCGAGACCGCGGCCCGTCTCGGTTTCGACGGGGTCGAGGTCATGGTGAGCATCGACGAGGTGAGTGGTGACGTCGATGCCGTGCGTGCGCTGAGCGACTTCCACGAGATCCCCGTCCTCTCGGTGCACGCCCCCTGCCTGTTGGTCACGCAGCACGTGTGGGGGACGGAGCCGTGGGGCAAGCTGCACCGCAGCGCCGAGATGGCCCTGGAGTTGGACGCCGACGTCGTCGTCGTGCACCCACCCTTCCGGTGGCAGCGCGAGTACGCCCGGGCTTTCGTCGACGGGATCGCCGACCTCGAGCGGCAGTACTCACTGACCTTCGCGGTCGAGAACATGTATCCGTGGCGCACCGGCCGGCGTGAGTTCCAGGCCTACGCGCCTGGTTGGGATCCGCGCCGCGAGGACTACGCCCACGTCACCGTCGATGTGTCACACAGCGCGACGGCCGGCTCCGACGTCCTGGTCATGGCGCGCGATCTGGGTTCGCGGCTGGCACACATTCACCTGACCGACGGGTCCGGCTCGCCACGCGACGAGCACCTCGTGCCGGGCCGCGGGACCCAACCGACGCGCGCCTTTCTCGAGTACGTCGCGCAGTCGGATTTCACCGGCGAGATCGTGGTCGAGATCAGTACCCGTCGCGCCCCCACCCAGCAGGCGCGTGAGGACGACCTCATCGAGTCGCTCCTGTTCGCCCGCCGCCATGCGGCCCGCCCGAATCCAGCCGCGAGAGCCGAGTCGCGATGATTCCACCGGTGATGATCTGCAGCTGGTGGTAGATCATCAGCGGCAGCACGATCAAGGCGACATCGTCTGCCGCGAACAGGACTGCCGCCATGGGAAGGCCCGTGGCCAGGCTCTTGTTCGAGCCGCAGAAGAGCAGGGCGATGCCCGCCGGCCGGGAGAGTCCGATGAGCCGGGCGAGGCCGACCAGCCAACCGCACGCGGCCGCCAACAGCGCCAGGCACAGTGCCGCGATGACGACGATGGAGCTGATGGAGACGCGCGACCAGACCCCGGCTGTGGTGCCGGCGGCAAAGGCCAGGAACACGACGAGCAGGATGCTGGACCGGTCCACGTGCTTCAGCCAGTTGTCGTTGCGCGTCACCCACCCACCGAGCACCGGTCGCGCGATCTGCCCCAGCACGAACGGCAACAGGAACTGCACGATGATCCGGACCACCGAACGGGTGCTCACCTCGGCGTTGGCCGAGAGCGCGAGGGCGACGAGGGCCGGCGTCAGGAAGACGCCGATGAGGTTGGACAGCGATGCGGCAACCACGGCGGCCGCCGTGTCGCCACCGGCCATGCGGGTGAAGACGACGTTGGACTGCACGGTGCTGGGAACGAGGCACAGCAGGACGAATCCGGCCGCGAGTCCGGCGCCGACAGCTGGCTCGATTACCTCGCGTAGGGCCACTCCGACCAGCGGAAACACGGCGAAGGTCGTGGTGAGGATCGCGATGTGCAGTTTCCAGTTCGTGAGCCCGGCCACCGTCTCGGCCGTCGACAGGCGCACGCCGTAGAGGAAGAACAGCAGCCCGATCGAGACCATCGAGACCACCCGCAACAGGCGGTAGGCCTCGCCGGTGACCGGAAAGAAGGCGCCCAACGCCGCGACGGCCAGAAGCGCCACGACGAATGTGTCGAAACGGATCGAGACGGGGCGAGCAGCCACCGCACTAGTGTGAAGCCATGGCTGAGTCATCGGTGGGCCGAATCGCCATTCTCGGTGGCGGGGTCATGGGCGAGACGCTGTTGACGACGCTGGTTGCCGCCGGCCAGGAGCCGAGCAACATCGTGGTCGCAGAGAAGAGCGTCGAGCGCGCGGCCGCCCTCAGGGAGGCCCACGGCGTTGAGGTGACCGACAGTCGCGCGGCAGTCAGCGATGCCGACCTCGTGCTCATCGTGGTCAAACCGCAGGACGTCGCGGACCTGCTGGCCGACGTTGCCGACGCCGTCCGGCCCGGCGCGATCCTGGCCTCCTTCGCCGCAGGAGTGCGCACCGATCGAATCGAGGCGGCGGTGGCAGCCGGGACGCCGGTCGTCCGGATCATGCCCAACACTCCGGCCGTCGTCGGCGAGGGGATGTTCGGCGCATCTCCCGGTGTCGCCTGTACCGAGGAGCACATCGCACTCCTGGGCCGCCTGCTGGCAGCCGGCGGACGATTCGTCGTCGTGGACGAGAAGCTCCAGGACGCCCTGACCGCGGTGTCCGGCTCCGGTCCCGCCTATGTCTTCTACCTCGCCGAGGCGATGATCGCCGGCGGAATCGAGGCCGGCCTCGACGCCACCACGGCGCGCGAGCTGACCAACCAGACGATCGTCGGGGCGGCCAAGCTCCTGTCCGAGTCTGACGAGGACGCCGCCGAACTGCGTCGCCGCGTCACCTCGCCCAATGGCACCACGGCCGCCGCCATCGCGGTGTTCGACGATCGTGAGGTCAAGGGGGCCATCGCCGAGGGCATCGTGGCCGCCGCCCAGCGGTCGGCGGAGCTGTCTGGCGGATGACGGCGCACCCGACTCTGGTCTGGTCCGATGCCCTGACCGACTACAACCTCGGGCCGAGTCACCCGCTGGCACCCATCCGGGTCGAACTCGCGATCGCCCTCGCCCGGGAGCTGGGAGTCCTGGATCGTTTCGACATCGTCGAGCCGCAGCCGCTGACAGTTGACGAGTTGGCCACCGTGCACACCCGGCACTACATCGCCGGCGTGCAGGAGCTCAGCGAGTTCCCGTACGAATCAGATCCGGCACTCGGGCTCGGCACGGGTGACAACCCGGTCGTCTACGGCATGCACGATGCCAGCGCCCTCGTCGCCGGCGCTACCGTCGAGGCAGCGCGACGGGTCTGGACGGGCGCGACCGACCGGGCCGCCAACATCGCCGGCGGACTCCACCACGCCATGCCGAACCGGGCCAGTGGCTTCTGCGTCTACAACGACCCGGCCCTGGCCATTCGGTGGATGCTGGACCACGGCGCGGAGCGGGTCGCGTACGTCGACGTGGACGCCCACCACGGTGACGGTGTCCAGGCGATCTTCTGCGACGACCCGCGGGTGCTGACCGTCTCGATCCACGAAGGCCCACGGACGCTGTTTCCCGGGACCGGCTTCTCCGACGAGGTCGGGGGACCGGGCGCCGAAGGCACCGCTGTGAACATCCCTCTGCCCCCGGGCACGACGGACGCGGGCTGGCTGCGCGCCTTTCACGCGATCGTGCCGGCCGTCGTCGAGGCGTTCCAGCCGGAGATCCTGATCAGCCAGCACGGGTGCGATTCGCACGCCGATGACCCGTTGACGAACCTCGAGCTCACCATCGACGGCCAACGAGCGTCCTATCTCGCCGTCGAGCAGCTGGCTGAGGAATTCGCCGGTGGACGCTGGATCGCCACCGGCGGTGGCGGATACGCGCTGTACAGCGTCGTCCCGCGCGTCTGGACGCACCTGCTCGCCATCATCTCCGGCCGGCCACTCGATCCGCTCACAGCGACGCCGCCCAACTGGCGAGAAACGGTCGCTCGGGTGTCGGGCCGGCCGGCCGAGATCTCGATGACCGATGGCGGGTCCGCCGACTTCGCGCCATGGCAGCCGGGGAGCACCGCAGACAACGCTGTCGACACGGCGATTCAGGCCACTCGTGACGCCGTGTTCCCGTTTCACGGGCTGGATCCAAACGGCTGAAAACGTGTCGAACGTGCCGGAAAGGTCATCTGGAGGAATTTTTCGTACTCCTACCCCACTGGCGTCACAAGGGACTACTCTCGTCCCAAGCACGCGCGCCATCTCTCCGGTGGGGAAGCCGGAGAGCGCGCGTGCCCCTGAAGGGGAAAGGTGACGGCCATGGCAACGGGACCGAACTTTTTGACGGTCGCCGAAGTTGCGGCACAGATGCGTGTCTCGAAGATGACTGTCTACCGCCTCGTGCATGCCGGGGATCTCGAGGCTGTACGCGTCGGACGCTCGTTCCGCGTACCGGAGAAGGCCGTGGAGGAGTACCTCGGCCGCTCCTACTTCCAGGCTGGCTGAGCGCCGCAACGCCGAGATCAGACACACGCTGGGCCAATTGGCGGCCCAGTGAGGAAACCCCGTAGGCTGGGGCCCTCATTCAGCGAGTCTCAGAGGGTCAAACCGTGGGTTCAGTCGTCAAGAAGCGTCGCAAGCGGATGTCGAAGAAGAAGCACCGCAAGATGCTGAAGCGCACGCGCGTCCAGCGCCGCAAACTGGGCAAGTAGGCCATGGGCCGGGTCGTCCTCGTCACCGGTGTCGCTGGTGAGTTCGCGTCCCGGGTTTCCCGTGCCCTCTCTGAGCAACCCGGCGTCGAACGTGTCGTCGGCGTCGATACGCGGCCACCCGTCGGCGACCACGGCGGGATCAAGTTCGTCCGAGCTGACATCCGCACACCGGTCGTCGGCAAGGTCATGGCCGTCGAGGACATCGACGTGGTCGTGCACCTGGACGTCAACCCGTCGGAGCAGTCCCGCGGGCGCAGCGGTGCCAAGGAACGCAACGTCATCGGCACGATGCAGGTTCTGGCCGCCGCCCAGCGCTCCGAATCGGTCCGCAAACTCGTGCTCTGGTCGTCGACCGCGGTCTACGGCACCTCGCCGAAGGATCCGGCACTGTTCACCGAGGCCGACAACGCCCGCGGCGGCACCAAGTCCGGCTTCCCGAAGGACATCATCGAGGTCGAGGGCTACGTCCGCGGGTACTCGCGCCGCCGTCCCGAGGTCATCGTCACGACGCTGCGCGCCGCGCAGATCCTGCACCCGGAGATTCCGGCGCCCCTGCGCAACTACTTCGCCAACCCGTTGCTGCCGGCCGCACTTGGCTTCGACCCACGCCTGCAGTTCCTGCATCTCGAAGACGCGATCAGCGTCGTCACCGAGTCTGTCCTGCACGACCGGTGGGGGACCTTCAACGTGGCGGGGCCCGGCGTCATGCTGCTGTCCCAGGTCTCCCGGCGGTTGGGCAAGCCGACGATTCCGCTCCTGCCCATCGGGTTCTCGGCGGCCAGCAGTCGTGCCGTGCGCATGATGGGTGGGGAGATCTCACCGGACCTGTACCGGTTGCTCACGCATGGTCGTGCGGTCGACATCACCGCGCTGCGCGACATCTTCGGCTACGAGCCCAAGTACTCGACCGAGGAGACCTTCGAAGAATTCCGGGCCGCGGTGCGACCCGGTCCGCTGGGTGTGTTGGGGTTGACGAAGTGAACGACGATCGACGCACCATCGGTACTTCTGGCACCGCCGGCCGGGGCAACCGGTCCACACCTCCGTCGGCTGCCGCGCGTTCCCTGGCCGGCGGCCGCGCCGCGCCCAAGAAGCCGGTGACCAAGGCCAAGGCTGCGGCCAAGCCGGACAAGCCCGCCGCGAAGAATCCGCCACGTGCGACGCCGGCCAAGGAGGCCAAGCCGGCCAAGCCGGCAGGGGTGTCCGCTGAGCCCAAACCGGCCAAGAGCACCGCCGGCTCCCGCCCCAAGCAGCCGGCCGCCAAGAATCCCTCACGCGCTCCGCGCGCGGGAGGTGCCAGTGCCGGTGCACGCAAGACGGCGGCCAGTGGCACCGGCCGGCCGCCCGGCCAACCGCGCTTGCGGGCCGTCACCGACGAGGACGCAGCAGCTGCCGCTGCCGCGGCGATGGCGAAGGACAACTCGAGTTCGATCATCCCGGGCGGCATTCCGCTGGACGACATCGTGCTTGCCGTCATCCAGGCAGCTCAGCGTGTCCTCGGCACCGACTGGGAGAGCAAGCTGGCCGCGTTCGTGGCTGGCCTGCGCCGTCGGCTCACCGGTGACTTCGAGGTCGACGAGTTCGGCCTGGACCCCCAGATCACCGACCTGGTGACGGCCGCCGTCGAGCCGCTGGCCGAGAAGTGGTTCCGGCTCGAGGTTCGCGGCATCGAGAACATTCCGGCCGAGGGAGGTGCGCTGCTGGTCGCCAACCATTCGGGCACCATCCCGATCGACGGCATCATCACGTCCTACGCGGTCCACAAGTACACCGGCCGCAACCTGCGCCCACTCGGCGCCGACCTCGTCTTCGCCCTGCCGTTCGTCGGGCAGGTCGCCCGCAAAGTCGGTGCCACCTTGGCGTGCACGGCCGATGCCGAGCGACTGCTCACCACGGGCGAGCTCGCCGGCGTCTGGCCGGAGGGCTTCAAGGGCATCGGGAAGCCCTACGCCGAGCGGTACAAGCTCCAGCGCTTCGGTCGCGGCGGATTCGTTTCGTCCGCGATGCGGGCCGGCGTGCCGATCGTCCCGGTCTCCATCGTGGGTGCCGAGGAGATCTACCCGTTGGTCGGCAATGTGCCGTCGCTGGCGCGTCTGCTGGGGCTGCCGTACCTGCCCATCACACCGTTCTTCCCGCTGCTCGGGCCGCTGGGTCTCATCCCCCTGCCCAGCAAGTGGATCATCGAGTTCGGCGAGCCGGTGCGCACCGACGCCTACGAGCCGGACGCGGCCGACGACCCGATGCTGCTATTCAACGTCACCGATCAGGTCCGCGAGACCATCCAGCAGACCCTGTACAAGTTGCTGGTCGACCGGGGGAGTGCCTTTTTCTAAGCCCAGGCCCAGGCCCAAGCCCGGCGGGGTCGGGTTGCAGCTGTTGCCGTTCCCGTTGTTGAGGTGGCAGGTGGGTGTGGGACTCGGCACGGGCGACGGTGTCGGGGTCGGAGTCGGCAGAGTCGGAGTCGGCAGGGTCGGGCTCGGCGCGAGCGTGGGGAGCGGCCCGGGACCCGGCGTCATGACGTTCGGCAGCGGCGGCAGCGGCGACAACGGGATCCGGTCGGCCGGCTGGAGCGCGTCGTCGGTCAGCTCATCGTCGGTCGACTCCTCCTCGTCGGTCGACTCCTCTTCGTCCTGGTCGTCATCGGACGCCGACTCGTTCTTCTGCTCCGAGGTGGCGCCGCGCTCGGTCGTCCCGGCCGACGGCGGGAGTGGATTGGGAGCGGTGGGCGCGGGGTCATCTGGTGCGGAGGGTTCGGCAGCGTCGGGCTCCGAGTCGTCGACCTCCGCGGCCTGTGTCGCTTGGAGAGCGCTGATCAGGCCTGAGTCGATGCCGCCGCAGTTCGGGCACAGCCGGACCGACATCTCCACGATGCTGCTGAGCTGCTCTCGCGCTGATTCGAGCGCCGTCGCGGCTGCGCCCGAGAGCCGGCCCTCCAGAGCTGTCAGGCGGTCGTACGCCGCGGCCGCGAATCGGTTGAGCGTGACGATGTTCGCGTGATCGCTGGTCGCCTTGAACGACAGCAGCAGAGCCTCCGACCCGTCCTCGGCCTGCTGGTTGTACTCGGTCAAGGTGTGCGCTTTCAGCGTGTCGGCGACATCCCTGCGCTGGGCCAGTTCGGATGTCTCGGCCAACCGCTCAGCGGCCAGTTCGAGTCGGAAGGCGCCGCGATCCGCGTCACCGCGCTTGAGGGCGAGTTCGACCCCCTCGATGCCGCGCTTGACCGGGTAAAGCGTGTCTCCGGGCAGGGCCGATGCGCTGGCGCTGGCCATGCCGCCCATCCCGAGAGTCGATGCGACGAGGGCCGTCGCGAGGGCCAGCCGACGTCGAGGCAGCACCCGCCGGGCGTGGGTTGCCGGAGTACCGCTGGTCACCGGACGGGCCATGAGCGCCGTCGAGCCCTCCATGATCAGTGTGGTGCGCAGCGAATCGCGGAACTGGGCGCGCGGCTCAGTCAGGGCAGAGACCTCACAAAGGCGCTCGGCGAAGGCGACGAGTAGAGCCTCGTCGCGGAGCCGCGCCTTGCGGCTGCGCCACATCATGATCGGATCCTTGAAGCGGAGGAGGGTGGTTTGGGAGGTTCAACGAGCCGGACGGCCGTGAGGCTACGGTGCGTGGTGCACATCACGACGCCTCCGGCCTGAGCTTCTTGGCGAGGTTGCGCACGGCGCGCAACTGAAGCTGCTTGACCGCACCTTCGCTGCGGCCGAGCACTTGAGCCGTCTCAGCGATGCTCAGGTCCTGCACGAACCGCATCAGGACGCAGTCGCGCTGTTCGGCCGGAAGGCCGGCGACCGCCTGCATGAGCTCGTCGTGCGACAACGTCGAGAGGGCTTCTGATTCGGGCCCGCGGCCGGGATCCGGCCGATCCGGGAGCGCATCGGTCGAGAACTCCGACCGTGTCCGCCGCGACTTGTAGTGGTCATGCGTCAGATTGCGGGCAATGGTCGTCAGCCAGGCGGCGAAGTCCTTGCCCTTCCACTGGAAGGTGTGGAGTGAGCGCAGCGCGCGCAGGAACGTCTCGGCGGTGAGGTCCTCGGCAAGCTGAGTCGTGCCCACCCGAAAGTAGACGAAGCGGAAGATGCCGCTGACGTAGTGGTCATAGAGCTGGCCGAAGGCCTCGGCGTCCCCGCCCTGGGCGAGTTCGACGAGCGCCCGGATCCGCTCGCCATCGTCCGCCGGGGTCGGATCGAGCGGGCGCCTGCTGCCGCCGGACAGCGCGAACGAAAGCCGTCGATCGTCGGGCTCGGCAACGGCCAGCGCGATGGCAGCGCCAAGCCGTACACGCCATTCGTCCACGATGCCCTCCCGCCTGGGTGCGGAAGAAATCCTAGTGCCGGGGGCGTCTACGGGTGAATCTGCGACCGACCCCCCACAAGCCGGCGGCCGCGGCACCACCGCCGGCGACCTTGGCGCTGGCGAGCACGGCCCGACGTCGATTGCGGTAGTCGCGAACGCGCCATCCGTGGGCCTTGGCATGGGCACGCAACGTGGCATCGGGGTTGACGGCGCACGGGTGCCCGACGAGCGAGAGCATCGGAAGGTCGTTGCTGGAGTCGGAGTAGGCGTAGCAGCGTTCGAGGTCGAGTCCCTCACGTTCGGCGAGCGCGCGCACTGCGACGGCCTTGCCTTCGCCGTGCAGCATCTCGCCGACGAGCTCACCGGTATAGACGCCGTCGACCTGCTCGGCAACCGTTCCCAGCGCTCCGGTCAGGCCGAGGCGTCGCGCGATCACCGAAGCGATCTCGATGGGAGCCGCCGTGACCAGCCAGACCCGGTGACCGCGGTCGAGGTGCCACTGGGCCAGCGCACGGGTGCCCGGCCAGATCCGTTGCGCCATGTTCTCGTCGAAGATCTCCTCGCCGATCGCGGCGAGCTCGCTGGCCTGACGGCCGGCGATGACGGACAGAGCCGAAGTCCGGGCATTGGCGATGTGCTCCGGGTCCTCGACCCCGACCACCCGGAAGTAGAACTGCTGCCAGGCTGCCTTGACGATGTCGCCGGTGGTGAAGAACTTGCGTCGGTGCAGGCCGCGTGCGAGGTGAAAGATCGACGCGCCCTGCATCACGGTGTTGTCGACGTCGAAGAACGCCGCCGTGGTCGGATCGGGCGTCAGGCTCAGCGCGGATTCGACCTCACTGGCCGCGGCGGCCGCCTGCCCGGCCAACATCGAGCGCGACGTGAGGTTGCGCGGCTGGTCAGCGCTGGTGGCGGCCATGTTCCGAACGATATCCCGCGCTCACGACCGGGGCCTGTGTGATTGACTCGCGGTGTGGTCCTGAACCTCAGCGAATACCTCCATGCGGCAGCCGCGGCCGACCCCGACGGCACAGCTCTCGTCGAGGTGTCGGCCCGCGGCGACGCCGGCCGTCGCACGCTGTCGTGGAGCGACGTCGACTCGGCCGCCGATGCCGTGGCTCGCGCCCTCACCGGTCGTGGCTTGGTCGCAGGACACCGGGTGGCCGTGGTGATGGCCAACCGCGCGGACCTTCCGATTGCCTACTTCGGCATCCTGCGCGGCGGGATGGTCGCTGTGCCGATCAACCCGCGGTCGACCGCCGAGGAGGTTCGCCGGATGTTGGCGGACGCCAAGGCCAAGGTGGTGTTGTGCGACGCGACCGGCGCACTGCCGGTCCGCGAGGCCGTTCAGGCGTACGCCTGTGACGTCGTGGTGGACGGTGTCGAGCCGGCCGGTGCCGAGACGTCCTTCGACGACTTCATCGCCGAAGCGACCGATGCCGAGCCGACGGCGCCGCGCGACGCCGAGGCGCTGGCGGCGATCCTCTACACGTCCGGTGCCAGCGGCAAGCCGCGCGGGGTGATGTTGAGCCACCGCGCGCTGATCGCAAACATCGAGCAGGCCGCTGCCGTCGAGCCGCCGATGGTCACCGCCGACGACTGCATGCTCGGTCTCCTCCCGATGTTCCACATCTACGGTCTCAACGCCGTGCTCGGTCATGCGGTCAAAGCCGGCGCCCGCGTCGTCCTGGTCGACGGGTTCGACCCGGCCGGGCTGTTGGACACGATCCGGCAGGAGGGCATCACCCACCTGCCGGTCGCGCCGCCGGTCATCGCCGCCTGGGCCGGCCGTGAGGGCATCCGCGAGGCCTTGGCGGGCGTGCGCGTCATCGTGTCCGGTGCATCCACGCTCGAGCAGGACCTGGCTGACGCCTTCGCCGAATCATCGGGTCACGCCGTCGAGCAGGGCTACGGCATGACCGAGGCCGCACCGGTCATCGCGGTGACGCTGGCCAGCCGTCGGGAGCCGGGCGCGGGGCCGAAGCCGGGGTCGGTCGGACACTCGCTCCCCGGCATTGAGGTTCGTACCGTCGACGCAGACGGCAACGACGTGGACAACGGCGACCTCGGCGAGCTGCTGATTCACGGCGACAATCTGTTCTCCGGATACTGGCCCGACGGCGCGGACGGCCCCGACGCCGACGGCTGGTACCGCACCGGCGACGTCGGCTTCGCCGACGACGACGGCAATCTCACCTTGGTCGATCGCCTGAAGGAGCTGGTGATCGTGTCGGGCTTCAACGTGTACCCGTCGGAGGTCGAGGAGGTCATCGGTGAGCTCGACGGCGTTGCCGAGGTTGCCGTGGTCGGCGTGCCCGATGAGGAGACGGGCGAGGCTGTGCTCGCCTTCGTGGTGCCGGGCCCAGGGGCACCGGCCGAGGCCGAGCTCAGTGCAGCGATCCAAGAACACTGCCGGGTCCGGCTCGCCCGGTTCAAGCACCCGTCGCGCGTCGTGATCGTCGAGGGGCTGCCGCATTCGGCCACCGGCAAGGTCGCCAAGGGTCGCCTGCGGGCGATGGCGCGGGGCGAGTTGCTCAACCTCGGGCCGTCATGACGGCTCCTGCTCCCGCCCACGCCACCGACGCGCGGGTTGTCGTGTACACCCGACGGGGCTGTCACCTGTGCGATCTCGCTCTCGACGTCGTCGCGGACGTGTGCTCGGACACGGGTGACACCTGGAAGCAGGTGTTCATCGAAGCCGACGACGACCTCGTCCGACAGTTCACCGATCAGGTGCCGGTGACGTACGTGGACGGGGTGCAGCACGACTTCTGGCGGGTCGACAACGAGCGGTTGCGGGCCGCGTTGGCCGGCTGAGCTCACGCCTTTGCCGATTCGCCGATTTGGTGCGCACGTTCACAAACTCCTAAACTGGCAGACGCGTCATGCGGTAGCCCCGGTGTTGAAAGCACAGGGGTAATCCCACACCGTGTGCGCTGGAGACCAGTGAATCTTCTGAATACGCCGGCCATCCGGAACATCCCGGAGGCGACCGTTGCTCGGCTGCCCGTGTACCTGCGGGCACTCGCGGCATTGGCCGATCAGGGCCTCGGCATCTGCTCCTCGAACGACTTGGCAAGCGCCGCTGGCGTCAACCCGGCCAAGCTTCGGAAGGACCTGTCCTACCTGGGCTCCTACGGAACCCGCGGCGTCGGCTACGACATCGAGTTCCTGCGGTACCACGTCGCCCGTGCCCTCGGCCAGACGCAGGACTGGGACGTCGTCATCGTGGGCGTCGGCCGGCTCGGCTCGGCACTGTGCGCCTACAACGGCTTCAGTTCCCGCGGCATCCGCATCGCCGCGCTCGTCGACAGCGATCCGGCCAAGGTCGGATCGAAGATCGGTGGACTCACCGTCGCGCCGATGTCCGAGCTCGCCTCGCTGGTGCGGGAGCAGGGAGTCGCCATCGCCGTGATCGCCACCCCGGGCGCCGCCGCCCAGGAAGTGGCCGACGCCTTGGTGGCCGCCGGCATCACCAGCATCCTCAACTTCGCCCCGGCCGTGGTGTCGGTGCCGGACGATGTCACCGTCCGCAAGGTCGACCTCTCCATCGAACTTCAGATCCTGGCCTACCACGAGCAGCGGGTGCGGGGGGTGGCCGGATGAGCGTCCTCGTCGTGGGCATGTCCCATCGCTCCGCGCCGATCGAACTGCTCGAGCGTGTCTCGCTCGATCAGTCGGCGGCCGTCAAGCTGGCGCACCTGGCGCTCGAGGCGCCGGCGGTGACCGAGTCAGCCGTGATCTCCACCTGCAACCGGGTCGAGATCTACGTCGAGACGGATCGATTCCACGGGGCGGTCGAGGAAGTCTCGCGGCTGCTCGCCGAGCACGCCCATCTCGATCGCGATGAGCTGGTCTCCAACGTCTACGTCCACTACGACGACTCGGCGGTCGCGCACCTGTTCGCGGTGGCGTCCGGCCTGGACTCGATGATCATCGGCGAGAGCCAGATCCTGGGGCAGGTCCGCGACACGTTGCTGATCGGTCAGGCCGAGTCAACGGTCGGCTCGGCGCTCAATGCGCTGTTCCAGCAGGCGTTGCGGATCGGCAAGCGCGGCCATGCCGAGACCGGCATCGACCACCTGGCGCCGTCCATCGCCACCGCAGCACTCGACGCGGCCGGCGAGATCGCGACTTTGCCGACGACACGGTTCGTCGTCGTCGGTGCCGGCGCCATGGCCGGTCTGGCCGTCCGGTCGCTCGTCGACCGCGGTGTCGATCCGGCCCGCATCACCGTGGTGAACCGGACGACCGAACGGGGCGAGGATCTCGCCGCTTCCGTCGGCGCCAATGCCGCCGAATGGGCTGACCTCGACCGGGTGCTGGTCGACGCCGACGTGATCATCAGCTGTGTCGGTGCAGCCGGCATCGTGCTCGACGCCGACCGGCTGGCGGCGGCGTCGGCGAACGGTCCCGTCACCGTGCTCGATCTCGCCCTTCCGCGTGACGTCGCGCGTCATGCTGCCGAACTCCCCGGCGTCACCGTCATCGACCTCGTCGTGCTGGCGGAGCGCACCGGCACCGACGCGGCCGACGACGACGTCTCGGCCGTCCGCGCGATCGTCGAGGACGAAGTACGGACCTTCCTGGCCGCCAAGGCCTCCTCGCGCGTCACCCCGACCGTCGTCGCGCTGCGGTCGATGGCCACGTCCGTGGTCGATTCCGAGGCCGAGCGACTCGCCTCCCGGATGCCCGACCTGCGGGCCGACGAACTGGCCGAGGTTCGTCGCTCGCTGCAGCGCATCGCCGAGAAGCTCATCCATGCACCGACCGTGCGAGTTCAGGAACTCATCGACGGGCCGGCCGGCCTCACCTACGCCGAGGCGCTCACCGATCTGTTCGCGCTCGACCCGGCTGCCGTCGAGGCTGTCACCCGGGTGGGAGGTGAGGTCGAATGACTTCACCCAAGTCGCTCAGGCTGGGCACCCGCGCCAGCGCGCTCGCCACCACCCAGTCCCAGCACATCGCCGACCGCCTTCGTATCGAAGCGGGCGTCGACGTCGAGCTGGTCACCATCTCCACCGAAGGCGATCGCGACCAGACCACGCCACTTGCGGCCCTCGGCGGTCAGGGCGTCTTCGTGGCCGCGCTGCGCGAAGCCGTCGCCTCGGGTGAGGTGGATTTCGCCGTTCATTCCCTGAAGGACCTCCCGACGACGCCGGACCCACGGCTCACCGTGGCCGCCATCCCGTCCCGTGAAGACCCGCGCGACGCCGTTGTCGCCCGCGGCAACCTGACGTTGGGCGAACTGCCGGCCGGCTCGACCGTCGGAACCGGTTCGCCCCGCCGCACCGCCCAGCTCAACGCGCTGGGATTGGGCCTCACGATCGTCCCGATCCGGGGCAACGTCGACACCCGAATCGGCAAGGTGCACAACGGCGACGTCGACGCAGTGGTCCTCGCCTTGGCCGGCCTCAAGCGTCTGGGTCGCGCCGACGAGGCCTCCGAGCTGCTGGACCCGCTCCTGATTCTTCCCGCGCCGGGCCAAGGTGCCTTGGCCTGTGAGTGCCGCGCCGACGACGGCGCGACTGCTCAAGTTCTCGCCGTGCTCGACGACACCGAAACCCGGTCCGCCGTCACGGCCGAGCGCAGTCTCCTCGCCACGCTCGAGGCAGGCTGCTCCGCACCCGTCGGAGCGCTCGCCGACGTCGCCATCGGCGACGACGGCGACGAGCTTTGGCTACGCGCCGTCGTGGCCGATGTCTCCGGCACCCCATCCATCCGCCTGTCCGCGACCGGGTCACCCGATGACGCCGCCGCGGTCGGCGAACAGCTCGCTGCCGAGTTGCTCGCCGAAGGTGCGTCCGCCCTCACCACACCCGTAGGTGCAGGTACCGCCTCATGACCGAACGGCAGACCAGAAAGAAGACCATGACTACGGACCTCGTCGACACCATCGCGAGCCCCACCGCCCGGCGCTCAACCAAGTCACAGGTGAAAGGGCACGTCAGCTTCGTAGGGACGGGGCCCGGCGATGCCAGCCTCCTCACCGTGCGCGCGGCCGACCTGCTGCGTCAGGCTGACGTCGTCGTCACCGAACTCCCCGAACAGGCCGGCTTGGTCGACGCTGACATCGAGATCGTCGACGGAAGCGTCGGCGAGGACGGCGAGCAGCTCACCCACGTCGCCCGCGCTCGGCTCGTCACGAAGCTCGCGAAGTCCGGCGCGCACGTGGTGCGCCTGATCACCGGCGACCCGTTCACGTACTCGACGTGCCCGGAGGAGGCCGCGGCGTGCGCCAAGGCCGGCATCGGGTTCGAGATCGTGCCCGGGGTCTCCTCGGTCGCTGCTGTCCCGGCCTACGCCGGCGTCCCGCTGACCAACCGCTCGAACCGCACCTACGAGGTGGTGAGCGTCGGCGACGCGACCATCGACTGGTCCAAGCATGCCGCGGTGGACACGCTGGTCCTCCTCTCGGCGGTCGGCCGGATCGCCGAGGTGGCCGACGGGCTCGTCGAAGCCGGTTGGTCGGCCGACACCCCGGTCGCCATGACCCGGGTCGGCACCACGACCGACCAGGCCACGGTCGTCTCCACCCTGTCCGGCATCGCCAAGGATGCGGCTGCCGCCGGCATGGCCGCGCCGGCGATCACCGTCGTCGGCCAGGTCGTCACGATGCGCGAGACGCTGTCCTGGTTCGAGACCAAGCCGCTCTACGGCTGGCGTGTGCTCGTGCCGCGTACCAAGGAGCAGGCCGCAGGGCTTGCCGCCCGCCTGCGCTCCTACGGCGCGGTCGGCGAGGAGGTTCCGACGATCTCGGTCGAGCCGCCGCGCAACCCCCAGCAGATCGACAAGGCCGTCCGAGGCCTTGTCGAGGGGCGCTACGAGTGGGTGGCGTTCACCAGCGTCAACGCCGTCAAGGCCGTCCGCGAGAAGTTCGAGGAGTACGGGCTCGACGCCCGCGCCTTCTCCGGCCTGAAGATCGCCGCGGTCGGCGACAAGACGGCCGAGGCCATCGAGACGTGGGGCATCAAGCCCGATCTCATCCCGTCCGGCGAGCAGTCGGCCAAGGGGCTGCTCGACGACTGGCCGCCGTACGACGAGCTGCTGGACCCGATCAACCGGGTCTTCTTGCCGCGCGCCGACATCGCCACCGAGACCTTGGTCGCCGGCCTGATCGAGCTCGGCTGGGAGGTCGACGACGTGACGGCCTACCGCACGGTGCGTGCTGCGCCGCCGCCGGCGCCGACCCGCGAGGCGATCAAGGGCGGCAAGTTCGACGCGGTCCTGTTCACCTCCAGCTCGACGGTGCGCAACCTCGTCGGAATCGCCGGCAAGCCGCACCCGTCCACGATCATCGCGTGCATCGGGCCGGCCACGGCCAAGACCGCCGAGGAGCACGGACTGCGGGTCGACGTCCTCGCCGAGAAGCCGGCTGTCGACATCCTGATCGATGCGCTCGCCGAGTTCGGTGCGGCCCGTCGGCTGTCGTTCCTTGAGGCCGGTGAGGCTGTTCTGCGTCCGTCGCAGCGCCGTCCCACGGCACGCCGGAAGGCCTGAGCATGGGCGACCAGCCGGTGATCCGGCCCCGGCGGCTTCGGTCGTCGGAGGCGGTGCGTCGGCTGGTGCGTGAGACGGAGGTCTCCGCCCGGCAGCTGATCCTGCCGCTGTTCGTGGTCGAGGGGCTGGTCGAGCCCCGGCCGGTACCCAGCATGCCCGGAGTCGTCCAGCACTCGCGCGAGTCCCTGCGCAAGGCGATTGCCGAAGCGGCGACCCTCGGACTGGGCGGCGTCATGCTGTTCGGCATCCCGGAGAAGAAGGACGCCACCGGCTCGCGGGCGCTGCGCCCCGACGGCATCCTGAACGCGGCGATCGCCGACGCGCGCGCCGAAGTCGGCGATGACCTCGTCGTCATGTCCGACCTGTGCCTCGATGAGTTCACCGAGCACGGGCACTGTGGCCTCATCGACTCCGAGGGAAACGTCCTGAACGACGCCACCCTGGAGGTCTACGCGCAGATGGCGCAGGTGCAGGCCGCGGCCGGCGCTCACTTCGTCGGCCCCAGCGGCATGCAGGACGGGCAGGTCGCCGCGGTCCGCACGGCGCTGGATGCGGCGAACTTCAGCACGGTCGGCATCCTGGCGTACGCCGCGAAGTATGCCTCGGCGTTCTACGGCCCGTTCCGTGACGCCGTGAACAGCTCGCTCGAGGGCGATCGCCGGACCTACCAGCAGGACCCGGCGAACCGCCGCGAGGCAATGCGTGAGGCGCTGCTGGATGTCGCCGAGGGCGCGGACATCGTCATGGTCAAGCCGGCGCTCGGCTATCTCGACATCGTCGCCGACATCCGGGCGGCCGTCGATGTGCCGGTTGCGGCCTACAACGTCTCCGGCGAGTACGCCATGGTGGAGGCGGCCGCCGCGCAGGGCTGGATCGACCGCGAACGGGCGATCACCGAGACGGTGACGTCAATCCACCGGGCCGGCGCCGATATCGTGCTGACCTACTGGGCCGCTGAGCTGGCCCGCCGCGCGCCACGCTGAGTCGCGGTCGTCACTTCTTGCCGGTGAGGCCGTCGACCACGTCGTCGACCACGTCGCCGAGGTCCTTCTTGTCGTCCTCGTCGTCCTCGTCGTCGTCGTCCTTGTCGTCGTCGTCGCCGGTGACGCTGTCGAGGACGTCGTCGAGTCCGTCGCCGAGGTCCTTCTTGTTGTCGCCGTCGGAGTCGCCGTCGCCGTCGTCGCCGCCATCGGAGCCGCCGTCACCCGAGCCACCATCGGTGGAACCGCCGCCGCCGGTCGAGCCGCCGCCGGTCGAGCCGCCACCGTTCTTCGAGTCGTTCTGCTTTTCCCGCTCTTCTTCCTCTTCGGCCTCTTCGTCGGCCTCTTCCTGCTCCTCGCGGGCTTCGTCGCGCTCCTCGTCCGACAGCGTCTGGTCGAAGGCCTGGCTGGTGAGGATGGCCGACGTCGAGTAGCCGTCCGGTGTCTGCGAGTAGAGGCCGTTGGCGTAGGACGACGAGACCTTCATGACCAGGTCGACGTAGGAAGCGGTGCTGTTGTACCGCTGCACGGCCGAACGCGCGTCTGCGGCTGTTGACAGGTCGCCGGTGCCCGAGCAGAGGAACACGCCGGCCGTCGTTGCCGCGTCATCGATGTCTTGGGGGTCTTCCTTGCCATCGTTGTCCGAATCGATGGCCGTCTTCTTCCAGATGTCCGGAAGGATCTGGAACGGGCCGACCGGCCGGTCGAAGCTGGAATCCTCGTCGAAAACGCCCTTGTCAGTGTCAGCGACCTTCTTGCTGCCCTTGGTGCCGTCGAGCGCGGCGCCGATTATGCCCGGCGTGGTGAGGCCGTCGGCGGTCAGCGAGTTGCCCTGGATGCGGCCGTGGTTCGACTCGACGCGGCCGATGGCGGCGACGAGGTTCCACGGCAGCCGGCACTGCGGGTCCGCGTCGGCCAGGAGCGTCTCGGCATGGTGGTACGCGTACAGGGCGGCTGACGGAATGCCGTTGGTCGACAGCGTCGACAGTGCGCCGACGGCGCCGGCCTGCGGGTTGAGTGCGGCGGTCTCGGTGCGCTGGACGGTCGCGGGCTGTTCGAGCGCCATCGCCGGGACCTCGGGAATCGTCGCCGACGAGCCGTTGATCGCACTGGCGAGGCCGGCGTTGCCGACGGCAACTCCCCATGCCCCGACGAGCACGGCCATCGACACCAAGGCGCCAGCCTTCTGCAGTCGCGTGAGTTTCTTGCTCATTAATCCTCGAACAGCCGGAAGTTAACCCCGATGCCGGGGACCGCCAATGATGTTACGTTCCCTCCCGTCCCCGGTAAAGAACTCGCACCATTTCTATGCACAACGCCCAAAGGGTATTCGGGGTTACGGGCAGCCCGCCCATTGGCTCGGCGCCGAGCCTTGGACAATGGGCGGATGTTCGAGGAATCGCGGCGCTGGTTCGACCGCGCAGCCAAGGTGTCGCCGGGTGGAGTGAACTCACCGGTGCGCGCCTTCCGGGCCGTTGGTGGGACGCCACGATTCGTCGTGCAGGCGGAAGGCCCGTGGTTGACGGACGCAGACGGCAACGTCCTGCTCGACTTCGTCGGCTCCTGGGGGCCCATGCTGCTCGGCCACGCGCATCCCGAGGTTGTTGCCGCGGTGACCGAAGCAGTGCGCCGCGGGACCTCCTACGGGACACCGAGCACCCCCGAGGTCGAACTCGCCGAGGAGATCGTCGCGCGCACACCCGTCGACCGGGTCCGGCTGGTGTCGTCTGGGACCGAGGCGACGATGTCGGCGGTCCGGCTGGCCCGCGGGTTCACCGGGCGCGATCTCATCGTGAAGTTCTCCGGCTGCTACCACGGTCACGTCGATGCGCTGTTGGCCGAAGCCGGCTCGGGTGTGGTCACCCTGGGGATCCCCGGGACTCCTGGCGTCCCCGCGCACGTCACCGCCGACACGATCGTCGTGCCCTACAACGACCGCGCTGCAGTCACCTCTGCGTTCGCCACCTACGGTGACCGCATCGCGGCTCTGATCACCGAAGCTGCGCCCGGCAACATGGGTGTGGTGCCGCCGGAACCCGGCTTCAACGCCTTCCTCGCCGAGACGTGCACTTCGCACGGCGCGCTGTTCATCAGCGACGAGGTGATGACCGGCTTCCGGATCACGGCCTCGGGACACTGGGGCCTCGACGGCGC